>CAJZDJ010000148.1 GCA_915063485.1 uncultured Actinomyces sp. | reverse complement strand
TACTGGACCGCCTACTTAAAAGCCAATTACCCGGTCGAATACATGGCGGCGCTGCTAACCTCGCAGAAAGACAATAAGGACAAACTTGCCGTTTACCTGGCCGAATGTCGCCACATGGGGATTACGGTGCTGCCGCCTGATGTTAACGAGTCGCGCGCAGCCTTTGCTGCTGTGGGTGATGATATCCGCTTTGGTTTGGCCGCTATCCGTAACGTTGGTACTAACGTGGTGGAGGCAATTATTAAGGCCCGTAAGGAAAAGGGTACTTTTACTTCCTTCACCGACTTCCTAGATAAGGTGCCTTCTACGGTGTGTAACAAGCGCACCATTGACTCGCTGATTAAAGCCGGCGCCTTTGATTCTATGGGTGGTTCTCGCCGTAGCCTGCACCTGGTGCATGAGGACCTGGTAGATGAGGTTATTGGGATTAAGCGTAACGAGGCTGCCGGTCAGTTTGACTTGTTTGCGGCGCTCGACGGCGGCGCTGAGTCTATCGGGGCCGGTCCGGTATTTTCTACTCAGGTGCCTGATGTGCCCGAGTGGGATAAGAAGGATAAACTGGCTTTTGAACGCGAAATGCTGGGCTTGTATGTTTCTGACCACCCGCTGCTGGGTATTGAACATATACTTGCCCAGCTGGCTGACACTGAAATCTCAGCTTTGCGTGAGGACGAGGAAAATACCCCACAAAACGTCACTATTGCCGGTTTGATCACCTCGCTGAACCGTAAAACCACTAAGAACGGTAACTTGTGGGCTATCGCCACAGTTGAGGATCTGGGTGGGTCAATCGAAGTCATGTTCTTCCCCCAGACCTACCAGACAGTGTCTACAATGCTGGCTCCAGACACGGTGGTTACGGTGCGCGGCAAGGTTAACCGTCGCGACGGCGAAACCAGTATCTACGCCCAAGAGATGACACTGCCCGATGTGTCTTCTGCAACCCATGAAGCAGTAACTATCACTGTGCCTGCCTCACGCTGCACCACTGCCCTGGTGGAGCAGTTGCGTGAGGTGCTAGAGCGTCACGCTGGTCCTTCTAATGTGCGCATGACACTAACCAGTCCAGGCCGTGAGGTGCGTACCCAGCTCGATGAGCGCTGGCGCGTTAGCCCCACAACTGCCCTGTTTAGCGACCTTAAAGCTATCCTAGGGCCCAATTGTCTAAATCACTGAGCATAGGAGTTAAGGTGGAACTGGAAATTATCCCGGTTACCGGCCAGATTAAATTAGGTCAGTTTCTTAAACTAGCTAATCTGGTTGAAGATGGTGCCAATGCCACAATCGCTATTCAAAGCGGGGATGTAAAAGTAAACGGCGAGGTAGAGACGCGTCGTGGGCACCGTTTAAACGCTGGCGATAAGGTATTGGTGGACCTTCCTACTGGAGTTGTGGGGGCCCAGGTCGGCTAAAATTTAATGGTGACTAGCCAAGACCCCAAACAATTCCAAGATCCTCCGCTAGATGCAGATCGCTTAATGGCGCAATCTAATGTGGTGCTGCGACTGGGCTCAATGATGCTCACTTGCGGCGCCGGCGCCTACCGCGTTAAGTCTGCTATGGCCCGGGCTGCTGCAGCTGTGGGCCTAGACCGCCATGAGGCGCAGGTAACCATGAATGAAATCGTGGCCAGCGCTTTTGTGGGTAAAGAAAGGTTCCGCACGGTTGCTGTAGAGCAGCGGCGCGTGGGCGTAAACGTAGACAAGCTTGAGCGTCTACGTACCGTGGTAGATAATCTCGAAGCCCATGAGCGGGTTGAGGATCTAAATGCCAAGCTCGATGAGGTAGCTAGTGTTAAGCCTCTATATGGGGCCTTCGCTAATGCGGCAGCCTCGGGTGTGGCCTGTGCAGGTTTCTGTTTCCTAAATAAGGGTGGCCTCTATGAGTGCCTGGGTGTGCTTATTGCAGCATTCTTGGGTCAGGCGCTGCGCCGCTTCCTGCTGCACCGTGGCTGGCAGCACTTTGTGACCTGGTTGCTGTGTGGTCTGCTAGGTTCTGGCACCTATATGGCGGTGCTGGCTGGTATGGATCTAGCGGGCATTACTGACAACACCCACCAGGCCGGGGTTATCTCTGCGATTTTGTTTCTGATTCCTGGTTTCCCGATGGTTACTGCCATGCTGGATATGATTCGCCAAGACTTTTTGTCGGCGCTTACCAGGATGTCCTACGTGATTATGGTGATGGCTGCTGCTGGTATTGCTGTGTGGGTTACCAGCTACGTGGCAAACTGGCCGGTGGATGGTCCCAAGCCGGCTGGACCCACCGGGATCACGCTTTACTCGCTAGATCTACTGTGCTCTTTTGTGGCTGCCTATGGCTTCGCCATGCTGTTTAACGCTCCTGCGCGAGCTGCTCTAGTCAGTGCGATTACGGGAGCTGTGGCTAACACTGCCCGTATTATTTTGATCAGTGAAGCTGGCTTACCCTGGCACCTGGCAGTGGGCCTGGCTGCCTTGGTAATTGGCTTGATGGCGCAGCTGTTTGTTTCCTCTGCTTCGCTTTCGCGTGTGGCTTTGTC
>CAJZDJ010000147.1 GCA_915063485.1 uncultured Actinomyces sp. | reverse complement strand
GGGGTGAAACATCTCTTATTTTGTGGGTTTTTGTTAGTTATGTCGGTTTCCGACGGCGCCGCTCGCCTTCGCTCTGGGGCAACTGCCCTAAAAGCGCGACTAGGGTAGCGGGGGCCGCACCACCTCGGGCCGCCTGGGGTGAGGTGCCGACGGTGCCTCGGGTAGTACTGCGCCGCGCGTCTGCGCCCCGGGCCGCGTCGTCGTCGCTGTAAATTAAGCCAGCAGCAGCGGCAAGGTAGAAATAATGGTGGTGATGATGACCAGCGGCTCAAACACCGCCAAAGTCAGCCGCTTAGCCAGTGCGCGCCCCGCCAGTGCCCCAAACAGCACGATCGGCACCAAAAAAGCCGCTATTTGCAGGTGTTGGGGCTGAATTAGGCCCAGTGAAATAGTGAAGGGAAGCTTAGAAAGATTAACTAGGAAGAAAAACCAGGCGGTAGTTCCCAAGAAAGTTTTTACACTGAATTTGCAGGCTAAAAAGTACATGCTGGTAACCGGGCCGCCAGCATTAGCAACCATAGTGGTAAACCCCGCTAAAGCCCCAGCAATGGCGCGCATAGGTTTATTTGCGGGAATATTGGTTAGCTTACGGCGACGCTGCCAAATAGTTAACACCACTAAAAGCAATAAAATAATGCCAATAGATTTACGCATCTGTACTTGGGTAACAAAACGCATAAAGATAGCCCCGGCCACCACCCCGGTAAGCACTGAAACAACCAGGCGGCGCAGCAGTTTAAAGTTGGCGTCGTGGCGGTAAGCCCAAATGGCCAGCAGGTCGCCGGCCAGCAGTAAAACCAGCATCATGCCGGTAGATTCCTTGGCGGGCAGCACCAGGGCGTAAATTGCTGCCGCAATTGAAGCTAAACCGGGGATGGCGGTCTTTGCCAGGCCGGTTAGCAGCGCTGCAACGATTAGCATCGCCCAGCTCAGTACCGTTAAAGAAGCTAACACCGCTACAGTCTACAGTAATTGTAAGAACAATTCTTGGTTGAATTTACTTAAAGTAGACTGCCCATATGCCCAACCCCACTCAGGCCGACGTCGCCCGTCCTGGCTGCTCTGCGCGTGGGCGGCATGGGGACTTTAGGGGCGCCGTCGTGAAAGAAAGCTTGTCAGAGCGGGGCAGGGGAGTGGGTGGGTACTTTAGGGGCGCGGGCGGATATAAACGTGCTCAGCCCTAACAAGGTGCGCCAGGCCTAGAGGCGCTTGGGCACAAAAAAGTCCCGGACCGCTAGTGAATGAACTGCGATCCGGGACGTATTCCTGTGGCTGTAAAACTGGCTTAATTGCTAGCTTTACAAGCTTTAGGGTAAAGCGCTAGGCATCAGGCGTTGATGAGCTTTTCCTCAACGTAGCTGCGAGCGATCTTGGCGTACTTCAGGGGCTCGGCAACCTTGGGGTCCTGCTCGGCCTCAACCAGGATCCAACCCTTGTAGCCGTGCTCAACTAGGAAGTTGTAGGGCTCGGTGAAGTCGATGGTGCCGTCGCCAGGAACGGTGAACATACCGGCCAGGAAGGAGTCGAGGAAGGAGCGCTTGGCTTCCTTGGACTCGGCCATCTTCTCGGGGCGAACGTCCTTGAAGTGGACGTGCTTGATGCGGTCGATAGCGCCGTGCAGCAGGCCCAGGACGTCGCCGTCACCCACGAAAGCGTGGCCGGTGTCGAACAGCAGGGAGACCTTCTCGGGGTCGGTCAGCTCAAGCAGCTTGAAGGTTTCTTCCTTGGTCTGCACAACGGTGCCCAGGTGGTGGTGGTAGACCAGGTCCAGGCCGTACTCGTGAGCGATCTCGCCGAGCTTGTTCAGGCCCTCGGCCAGAACCGGCCACTCCTCGTCCTTGAGGACGGGCTTGTTCTCGAAGATGCAGATGTCGCGGATGCCCTGCACCGAGCCGGTCTGCTCGGAGACAACGACGCGGGTCGCACCTAGGAACTGCAGGTATTCGCAGGTGGCGCGGAAGTCCGGGATAACGGCCTCGACGCCGTCGCGAACGATGAAGCTGGAGAACCACTGGGCGACGATTGTCAGGCCCGCAGCGTCGGCCTTTTCCTTCGTCTCTTCCTTCGAGGGGTACCAGCCGGCGACCTCAGTGCCAGCAAAGCCGGCTTCGGCCAGGTCGTCGAACATGATGTCGATGGTGTTCCATTCGCCGACCTCGGGAATGTCGTCGTTACGCCAAGCGATGGGGTGCATGCCCCAGGTGATGCCGTTGGGGTCATTGATCGCGGTTGCAGGATCGTAGACGTGCGTCATTGCAGCTCTCCTATGAGTCGCGGTTGTATCCGTTGGCGATGTGCGTCGGTGTCACTATTCTACCCAATCCTATTTTATTGTCCAGACAAAGATGGCGGCTTGGGAGATTTCTCAGCCGGGTGGACAGGGAGTGAATGCGCGCGCATTTGCTGACCTGTGAAACCGGTCTGACAGATGTGTTTGATATCCGCGCCAGATTGGTGCAGTGCTCCGACAATGACCATCGATGTGTGAAAATCCCGGTGGGACGCATGGTGTCCCACCGGGATCACTCAGACGTGGCTCAGGCCAGCGACACGGGCTGGCCGGTCT
>CAJZDJ010000146.1 GCA_915063485.1 uncultured Actinomyces sp. | reverse complement strand
GTCTACTTTGGTAGGCGCCCAATTTCGTTTGCGATTTAACTTGCCTGCTTGTATGCGCCAGCGCAGCTAGCTAGCGCTGCTAATGCCTTGAGCCGCCGTGTGCTGGCTCGCGTTATAAGCTGCCGCAAGCCTGCGCCGCGTTAAAAGCTGGCGCACCTCGCTATTTGTGTGCCGCGCTATTGGCATACCTCGCCAATTGCGCACCGCGTTATTTTGTGCGTTGCGCTATTTTGCGCACGAAAAGTGCCCCAGACAGGATTCGAACCTGCGACCTTCTGCTCCGGAGGCAGACGCTCTATCCACTGAGCTACTGGGGCGCAGGGCCAAGCTTACCAGGGTGTTTGGGCAAGCGCATTTTTCGACGTCGCCCATGCCTGATCTCACTTTGGCCCACGTAAGTGCCCTCTGCCCTGGCTGCCTGCCCGAGCCGCCCAGAGCCTGTGACTTAGAGTCGATGCGCGCTGGGGCCGGGGCGAGTGATTAAGGTGGCCGCGCGCTGGCCAGGCTCTGGATAAGCCTGGCAGTAGTCGCCAAGCCAACGCTGGGCAAAGTCTTCAGCCTGGGCGCTGGGCACAAGCGCCCACACGCTGCCACCAAAACCAGCCCCAAAAGCACTAGCTGCGCTAGCCCCTAGGCGGCGGGCACTGGCTTGCAGATAGACGGTTTCAGGCACCTGATTGCCCAGGTAATGCTCACTGTAGTGCTGGGAGCGGTCCACAATCTGCCCAAAAGCAGCCAGGTCGCCGTCGCGCAAAGCCGCACTGGCTCCCGGCACCAACTCATGCGCCTCCACCAAGAACTGCTCTAAACGCTGGGGCAAATACTCACGCCCAGCCACAATCTCGCGCAGCTGCGCCGGGGCCTGGGGGCTAGAGCATACGGCCTGGTTCAGGTAGACGTCACTGCGGCCAGTGGCCTGGTTCCACAGCTTAACGATCTCGGTGGTAGCCAGTGAAGCACGGTTGTAAAGTTCGCGCGCCTGTCCACTCTTTTCAGCCAGTACCCCAGAAACCGCCACCACAAAAGAGTAATCCGGCGGGAAATCAATATCTGCCTCGCGCCGGGTGGGGCAGAAAGAGAACTGGCTGAGCTGGTCTTGATGCGAGCACATAATGGCGGTGTGATCTTGGGAGCCACCAAAGGTCCCCACCCCCATATGCCCTTCAAGTTCTTTGAAGGTCTGGCCGTTTTCAATGCAGGCCAGGTAGTGGGCGTAGTCCTCAATAGAGCAAATATTGCGTTTAAACAGCTCACTGGATTCAATGTCGCCCAGGTCAATTAGCACCCGCGCCAGCCCCACAATCATCGCTGAGGAGGAGCTCATGCCTGAAGCTAGCGGCAAGGTGGAGGTTACTTCCACCTCGGCGCCCACGACGGCGTCGCCAAAGTTACGTACCAGGCGGGTCACCACGGCGGTCGGATAGCCGGACCAGTGCCCGCGTCGGTCTACCGGGTCTTGGCGTAAACCAATTTCAACCATGTCGCTGGCTGCGTCAGAGCGAACTCGCACTACCGGCTCATCAATGGCCCGCCCGCGCAGGGTGATGCCCTGGCTGCTGGCGCACACCAGCGAGCGCCCGGCGGCGTAGTCAGTGTGCTTGCCCAGCACCTCAATGCGTCCGGGCACAAACCATGCCGAGTGCTGACTCATAGGGACACCTGCGTGTGGCTTAGGGCCTGGCGCACGGCGTCAATGTCGGTGCGTCGGGACATGTCTAGTACGCCCTGGGCGGCGGGGGTGACACGGAAGCTGCGGCCTCGGCTGCGGGCTAGACGCACCGCGTCCACCAGCTCATATTCGCCGCGCACGGACTTATCGACGTCGGCGCAGGCGGGGAAGATGTCGGCGGTGAACAGCCAGGCGTTCATGGAGATGGGGGCGTGGCTGCCCAGGCGCTCAAGCTCGGCGGGGGAGGGCTTTTCAATAATGTCGCTGAGATTGCCTTGTTCGTCGACGCTGATAACCGCGAAAGCGGCGATGCGTTCGGCGGGAATATTGGATTTGGCGATCAGGGCTTCACGTTCAAAGCCAACCACTCCCGCGCCCGGTAGTGTCACCAGCGACTTTAGAGCTTCGATGGGGTAGTAGTTGTCGGAGTTGAGCACCACAACGCGGTCTTGCCCGGCAAATTCTGCGGCGGCGGCTAGCGCATTGGCTGTGCCCAGGGGCTCGGCCTGGATGGCGTAGTGGATGCGTACCCGCTTTAGCTCCAGGTTGTCGTAGTAGTCGCGGAAAATATTGTGTTCGGGGCCGATCACTAGGCACACGTCGGTGATGCCCACATCGGCTAGGGCGCTGATTACAAAGTCAAGGAAGGGGCGGCCGACATCAATCATGCCTTTAGCGCCGGCGTTTACGGCGGCGCTGTTGTGGGTGGGGTCTGGGGAACCATCGTTGGCACGCATCCGGGTGCCCAGGCCTCGGGCAAGAATGACAGCCTTTGTCACAGTTGAAGTCATGGCTCAATCTTAGCCGCTAAAACGGGTTGAGTAAGCCAAAATAGCTAAGAATTTGTGTGGTTCTGTGCGCTTTTGTTTGCGGTTTTGGGCTCGACGGCGCCCGTGGGGCCTGT
>CAJZDJ010000145.1 GCA_915063485.1 uncultured Actinomyces sp. | reverse complement strand
AACCTTGGGGGCGTAGTACATAACGGTGTTAACACCGGTTAGCTGGTTGGTGATAGCCAGGAAGATACCCACGAACATCAGCTTACGCAGCCACGGAGTGGCCATGACGTAGCCAAAGCCCTTGCGCTGAGCGTGCTCTTTTTCTTCCTGCTGGTGAGCCTGGACCATTTCCATAAGCTCGTCGGCCAGGGGGCCATCCTTTTCCTCGTTGCGCACGCGCTTGAGGGCGCCGATGGCGTCGTAGAGACGTTCCTTAGCCAGGTACCAACGGGAGGACTCGGGCATGAGGCGGATACCGATCCACAGAGCCACAGCCGGGATGGAGCACAGTACGATCATGTAGCGCCAGGTGTCACCGTTACCGGCGCTGACCTGCAGCTGTTCTAGGAAAGCGTGGTAGGCGGCGGGGTCGAGGTTACCACCCTGGGAGGTCTGCAGCTTGGACAGAACGTCGAAGGAGATTTCACGGCCCAGCAGGCTCGGGTCTAGAGTGCCAGAGGGGTCAGCGGTGACGGTCAGCGAGGGGCCGCCACTCATGGAGTTGATGATGGCGTTAATGGTGAAGGCAAGTAGCTGACCGGTAACGATCATCAGCTGGTCCAGGGCCACAATGGAGCCACGAATACGCTTAGGCGCA
Organism: uncultured Actinomyces sp.; assembly: GCA_915063485.1. Lineage (GTDB taxonomy): Bacteria > Actinomycetota > Actinomycetes > Actinomycetales > Actinomycetaceae > Actinomyces. The sequence goes on along the minus strand of CAJZDJ010000145.1, from coordinate 2,096 downwards.
GTTTCAGCTAGGTAGACGGGAACGGTTGCGCTGGCACCACCCACGGCAAAGCCCAGGATGAAGCGGAAGATGTACATGATCCACACGTTCGGGCTGAAGGCGTTACCGCAGGCACCGAAGAAGAACAGGATGGCCAGCAGGGTGATGTTGTGGCGACGACCGTACTTGTCAGACAACAAGCCACCAATGAGCGCGCCAATAGCTGCGCCAACTAGCAGAACACCAGAGATAGCGCCCTCTTCGATACTGGTCAGTGCCAGACCAGAAGCGCCATTGGGCATGTACATGTAGGGTAATGCGCCACTGATTACACCGGTGTCGTAACCAAATAGCAGTGAACCTAGCGTAGCTACGGCTGCGATGGCAACCACGCCACGGTGCTTGCCAGAAGGCGGAGTCTTGTCAACCGCCTTCTGCATCTGCTCCCTGTTGATATTCTTCAGGGAGATGTCACCCTTTGACATTGGGTGGCTCCTTTCCTATTTTTCACTCATCTACGAGTGTGTACCCCCAGCAGTGGGGGGCAAGTCTTTTTAATTATTGTGTTTGCCGGCAAACGGCGCAATTGCCTGGCCCCTGAGCTAGGAGGCCAAAGGGGCCAGGAGCAGTATCACTTGTCGAAGGTAGTGTTGCCTTCGACGCGAGCAACTTCGTGCCACTGGCCATCAGCGGCAGAGGCGACGGTGGCCTCATCAACTTCAGCGGCGCACCAAGCGTCGGCTGCTGAAGGCGCAAGCTGCTCACCAGTCAGAACGGACTGGATGAACTGGGCAGCCTCAACAACCTTCATGTCATCAAAGCCCATGGAGGTGCCGATAGCCGGCTGGAAGCGGGACCACTGACCCCAAGTGGGGTTGGCCATGGCACGGGTGTAGCCGTGGGTGGCTCCGCCGTCGACGCCGAGGCATACTTCCAGCTCGTTAAGGCGCTCGAAGTTCCAGCGGGCAGAGCCCTCGGTGCCGTAAACCTCAACCACGTACTCCGCGCGCGGGCCTACGCTGACGCGAGAAGACTCCAATGTACCTACCACGCCGTTGTCGAAACGTACCAGCATGGCTACGTAGTCTTCGTTTTCAACCTCGCCAACCTCATCGCCGATTTCGAAACCAGAGTGGCCCACACCCATCTTGGTGGGGATGGGGCGCTCGGTGATGAAGGTGTCGGTGATGGCACTGACGGAGGCAATACGGCCCACGATGTACTGGGCCAGGTCTGCGCCGTGGCTCATCAGGTCGGGCACAACCCCGGCGCCAGCCTTTTCCTTGCTAGCGCGCCAGGTCAGCGGGCTTAGTGGGGAAGAGTTGTAGTCCGCAATGAACCAAACGCGTACGTTGGTCAGGCGGCCAAGCTTGCCTTCACGTACCAGGGTACGCATGTACTCAATGGCAGGGGTGTGACGGTAGTTGAAGCCGACGGCGCTAACCAGACCAGCCTTCTCAGCGGCCTGAGCGATTTCTCGCGACTGCGCAGCACTTACGCCCATGGGCTTTTCGATCCAGAAGGGCTTGCCGGCAGCAATGGCGGCGAGGGCGATTTCCTTGTGGAGGAAGTTAGGAGAAGCAATAGAAACGATGTCTACCTCGGGGTCTGCTAGCAGCTCGTGGTAGTCGGCGTAGGCGCGCTTGAAACCCAGTTTGCCGGTGGCTTCTTCGCGCACGGAGTCAATTGGGTCAGCGGCGGCAACTAGCTCTACTTCTACCCCTAGCTCGGGGAAGTACTCTGCTACGGCCTTGTAAGAACGAGTGTGTAGACGACCCATCCAACCTAGGGAGATTACGCCAACCCCTAGACGCTTCTTCTCACCCATAGTTCCTCCTTGGTGTCTGTGGTGTGATCTGAATGTGTTGTATTTGGCGATGCAAACGCGCGTCAGCAATGACGCTGAGTACACACTAGCATTACGCAAATGTAAGTACAACAAGTTAATTGAAGTGGCCTGCGATACTCACTATCGCAGGCAGGTTTATCTAGGCATATGTCAGTAAATGGTGCAAAGTTGGCCACTTGACGCTACCTTAAGAGCACATTTAACTAGCCGTAGCAGAGCGCAAAGAAGAGGATCTGACCTGCAAAAACGGCTCAATTAACTGCATTTG
>CAJZDJ010000144.1 GCA_915063485.1 uncultured Actinomyces sp. | reverse complement strand
GGGTAGCGGTGAGTTGGGGCCAGGGTTGTTTCCTGGGCGTAACTGGGGAACACCGACTGCTCAGCGCTTTGCCCATAGGTTTGCGCAGCACCCTGGTTGTAGCCCTGGGGTTGGCTGTAGCCTTGCGCGGCCGGTTGCCCCTGCCCCTGGGGAGCGGTGCTCTGGCCGTAACCCTGGGGTGCGGCGCTCTGTCCGTAGCCTTGGGGTGCGCTGGGGGCGTAAGGAGCCGACGACGCCGAAGGGGCATAGCCCGACGCTGCTGACTGTGCATACCCTGAGGCTGCCGACTGCGCGTAACCCGGGTTCGAGGCCTGAGCGGCGCTTGGTGCAGAGTACTGCGGGGCGCTCTGGCTGTAGCCCTGAGGCTGCCCATAGCCCTGGGGAGCGGCTGGTTGTCCGTAGCCTTGGGGTGCGCTGGGGGCGTAAGGGGCCGACGCCGCCGAGGGAGCGTAGCCCGAGGGGGCCGACTGCGGATAGTTAGAAGAGGCCGCACTGTGGGGATAGCCAGAGCTGGGCGCGGACTGTGCGGGAGCCGAGGCTGCAGAAGCCGCAGACTGTGGATAAGCCGCCGACGCCGTCGAGCTGGCATAAGCAGCCGAAGCGGCACTAGCACCCTGAACACCCTGAAGCGGGCCAGAAGTATTAATCTGTCCGCTGGTCATCGTGGGCACATACCCACTGGTGTTATTGGGATAAGACCTAGAAGCATTAGCGCCCTTACGAGGTTTACGCAAAACCATTACGATCAGCGCCAACAGAGCCAACAGCACCACAATGCCTACCCCCAAAGCGGCATACAGGGCAGTAGTGTTAGAACCCTCCTCGCTCTGAGAACCAGCGGCCGCCGCGCTTTGCGTAGGGGCAGCAGTCTCTAAAGGATTCGCGTTAGAAGTGGGCGAATCGCTAGCAGAAGGGCTGCTTGAAGGGCTCTGCGACGGGTTAGCAGTTTTATTGTCAGGCAGCAGAGAGAAAGGATCCTGCTTCTGGGTGCCATCATCTGAGGTCAAAGTAAATTCCATGGTCACCGCAGTAGAGGGGTTGCGCCAGTAAGCCATGTGCAAATTACGTTTGTTAAAAACCTCGTATTGAAGCTTGACGTTGCCCGGGGCGCTAATCACCTTGCCCTCAACGCCCACAATCAGAGCCCTAAAAGTAGCTGAGGAAATCCCCAGAGGCTTAGCCGAAACATTGATGGTGGCCTGCGGGTCAACGGTGACAGTGATCTTACCGTTTTGCCGTGAGAACTGCGAAGAGGCCTTATAGCTGGTGAAAGTCTGCAAAATAGAGCAGGTGGCACCCTTATCTCTTTGTTCAAACTGGGTGATAAGCGTCTTGTCTTTGGTGGTGCCCTTGAAGCTCTCACATTGAGCTTTAGTCAGGTTGTTGCTGGGGTCAACCACCATGATGTAGTCCTGCATCTTGTTGTTGTTTAGGACCACAAACATTTCGGCTATGTAGGGTTCGTCTGCTGCGCTTGCGGTGGGCCAAGCGGCTGTGGGCAGACCTAGGCCGGTAACCACTAAAGCTGTTACCGCCAGAATGTGTATAGCCTTGCGCCACATAATCGCCTCCAGGTATGAGTTTTCAACCAGTCTAAACGCTAATCGTTAGAGATGTCTGAAAACTAAGCCTTTGAGCTAGGCTATGGCCTGTGACTTAACGGTAGCTATGGGGATAAGTCTCCCTCAAAAAAAACAGCTACCGGTGTAGCCAACTTTCTGCAAAAATAGGACTAAACGCCTAAGCGCTCGAAGAGGAGTTGTAATGCTTTCAAACGACCAAATCACTCTCAACCCCAACCCGCTGGTACGCGCCTTGGGGAAGCTGCCCGCCAACTTCACCAAAGCGGACATCATCAGCTACATCGTTGACAACGATATTCACGCCCTAGAACTGCGCTACATTGGCGGCGATGGGCGCCTAAAGGTCCTAAACTTCGCCATCCAGTCCGTGGCTCACCTAGATCGGATCCTAACCATGGGTGAGCGCGTGGATGGCTCCTCCCTATTTAACTTTGTGGATGCCACCTCATCAGACCTATATGTGGTGCCTCAGCTGCGTAGCGCCTTTATGAACCCCTTCGCTGCTGAGCCCACTATCGACTTTTTGTGCTACTTCTACGACGTCGCCGGTAACCCCCTGGTCAGCTCACCTCAGCATGTGCTGCGGCGCGCCCAAACCGCCCTCGAAGCAGCTACCGGCAACCGCCTACAGGCCCTAGGTGAGCTGGAGTACTACCTGTTCTCCGACGTCGAGACCCTATTCCCGGTAGAAGAACAGCGCGGTTATCACGAAGCCGCCCCCTTCTCTAAGTTTGCCGACGTGCGCACCGAAGCCCTCAAATACCTGACCCAAATGGGTTGCGCAGTTAAATATGCCCACGCCGAGGTGGGTAACTTTGTTGCCGACGGGCGCCAAATGATCCAGCAGGAAATCGAATTCCTGCCGGTAGATGCCTGCGACGCCGCCGACCAAATGACCCTAGCCAAGTGGGTAGTGCGCGAAGTAGCACACCGCCACGGCATTGAGGTGTCCTACTCGCCCAAGATCGCCGTCGGCCAAGCCGGCTCAGGCATGCACTTCCACACCCGCCTAGTAGACCCGCAAGGCAACAACCTATTTAGCCAAGGCGCCGGCCTAACCGAGCTAGCCCGCAAGGTGATCGGTGGCTACCTCACCCTGGCCGCCTCCATCACCGCCTTTGGGAATACCGTGCCCACTTCCTTCCTGCGCCTAGTGCCCCACCAGGAAGCCCCCACCGCCATCTGCTGGGGTGACCGCAACCG
>CAJZDJ010000143.1 GCA_915063485.1 uncultured Actinomyces sp. | reverse complement strand
ACCCGCGACCCTCACCTTGGCAAGGTGATGCTCTACCAACTGAGCCACATCCGCAATATTTAATTAACTAACCGAATCTGTTCTTGGGAAGTAGGTTCGGCTCGCAACGGGTTAAAGCTTAGCACTCACCCGACAGGGCTTTGCAACTTTTCGGAGCGTGATCCACCCCACTAGTTTTCGGTTTGCATTGTTAGCCTCACACCTATTAGAGTCTTTCCACGCAAGGGCGATTGGCGCAGTGGTAGCGCGCTTCCTTCACACGGAAGAGGTCACTGGTTCGAACCCAGTATCGCCCACCAAAGAAACTCAATATTTAAGCCACCGCTTGCGGTGGCTTTTTTGGTTCACAGCCACTTTTTTGGTTTTGGCGCCCTACCTGAAGTTTGCAATGTAGCCAACTAACGCATTAAGGCTACGCAGGCTAGCACCAAGAAGTACGCGGGCTATCACTTGAGCTAAGCATCAACAAGCGGGCTGGGGTGGCGCCAGGCCACCCCAGCCCCACCTCAGCTAGGGATCACAGTTCAACTGGGCCTCAACTCATCTTTAGAGGCCAGCTTTTAGTTGACTGCTAGTTGGTTTGTTCCAGGAGCGTGCCGTCGCTCACTTGCGAAGCTACCCCGGCGTCAGCCAGCGTGACTTCACCCTTAACCACTACATCTGCCCCAAAAGTCCAGTCTCCGTGCACCACTAGGCGCTGGGCTTGACACAAGGAAGGTGCACCCTGGCTGACGCGCTGCTCGAACTGGTGAATGGTCTTGTAGTACCTGGGGTCTAGCTCGGCTACACAAACCTGGTCCACAGTGGCGTGCAGTTGGCCGGTGGCGTCGATCTCATAGGCATCACTGCGCAACACCATCAGGTCATTAGTGGTTTTAACTGGCAGGAAGCGTGAACGGGGCACCTCAATGGCACTAGCCCCCTCAAAGGCTTCAATAGCAGCCCCCATAGCGCATTCGATCTGCACCACCGGCGTGGTGGTGGAGTCAGCCGGATTGACAGTCTTAGCGTTCCTAATCAGCGGCAAGCCCAGTACGCCGTCGCGCTGACGTAGCACTTCACGCAGAGCCACCAGGTCAAACCACAAGTTGTTGGTGTGGAAGTAAGGGTGACGGTACTGATCAGTGAAATAGTGCATCTGATCGCTAGGAGTCTGGGCGGTGTCACGCAGGATGATGCGCCCATCACTGTTACGCACTGCCAAGTGTCCACCCTTAACATCAGCCAAAGTACGCTCGCACACCTCAGCGGCGTAGGGGGCACCACTGGAGGCAAACCAGCCGGCCACCTTAGCACTGGGGGCAGCCCCCAGGTTGTCGGCGTTGGCGGTGGCGGCATACCGGAAGCCGGCATCAATCAATTTATCTAGCAACCCAGAGCCGTAAAGCGCGGTGTAAATGTCACCGTGACCAGGCGGACACCACTCCAGCGAGGGGTCTTGCGGGTAGCTAACTGGGCTTAGATCATCGGCGCGTAGCTTGGGCTCCTGGTTTTGCACAAAATCTAACGGCAGATCATCCACCACCAACTGCGGATACTTAGCCAGGGCAGTCAGGGTATCGGCCTGAGTGCGGAAGGAATCCATGAAGATTAGCGGCAAACGCACGCCGTAACGCTCGCGGGCAGAAAGCACCTGGCGCACAATAATGTCTAAGAATGTGTATCCACTGCGTACTGGCAGCAGCGTCTTGGCGCGATCCATCCCCATCGATGTGCCTAGACCACCATTAAGCTTGATAATTACTGTTTTGGCCAGCGCCTCACGCTCAGCTTCCGGGCTAATTTCCACCTCTTGCAGGCTTTGCACCTGCGTTAAAGGAGAGATAGTCTCCTCCGGAATCAGTCCGGTGATACCCGCCTCTAACTGGTGGTAGTAGTGGGTGAATACCTTAACGGCAGCCTCATTAACGCCGGCTTGGCGCATTTTTTTCTGTGCGGCTTGCAGCCCCGATTCGCTCATAGAACGATAATAAACCAACAAAATCGAACACGGGGAGGTTTTTAACCTTTTACCCCAATTAGTTTCGTGACTTAGCTAAAACTGGCGCCAAGAACTTGCCGGTGTAGGACTTTTCAACCTTAGCTACCTGCTCAGGCGTGCCCGTAGCCACCACCGTGCCACCGCCCGAGCCACCCTCAGGCCCCATATCAATGATCCAGTCAGCATTGGCAATAACATCCAGGTTGTGCTCAATCACCAGTACCGAGTTGCCCTTATCTACCAGCCCTTGCAGCACCAGTAGCAGCTTGCGGATATCTTCAAAGTGCAAGCCGGTAGTGGGCTCATCAAGCACATAAATAGAGCGCCCGGTTGAGCGTCGCTGCAGTTCAGTGGCCAGCTTTACCCGCTGCGCCTCACCGCCCGAGAGAGTGGTGGCACTTTGCCCTAAACGCACATAACCCAAACCCACATCCACCAGGGTGTTTAGGTGGCGGGCAATTGCCGGGGTGGCCGCAAAGAAATCTGATGCTTCACTGATGGTCATATCCAGCACATCAGCCACATTCTTACCTTTATAGCGGATCTCTAAGGTCTCACGGTTATAGCGCGCCCCATGACACACCTCGCAAGGCACATACACATCCGGTAGGAAGTTCATCTCGATCTTTAAGGTGCCATCTCCCTTACAGGCCTCGCAGCGCCCACCTTTGACATTGAAGGAGAAACGCCCAGGCCCATAGCCGCGCACTTTAGAGTCAGGCACAGCCGCAAAAATTTTGCGGATATGATCCCACACACCCGTGTAGGTGGCCGGGTTTGAACGCGGAGTACGCCCAATTGGTGACTGGTCTACATGCACCACCTTGTCCAGGTGCTCCAAACCAGACACTGTCTTGTGCCGTCCGGGCACACCCT
>CAJZDJ010000142.1 GCA_915063485.1 uncultured Actinomyces sp. | reverse complement strand
GCGGCCAAGAACAAAGCAAAGGTGTAAAACCTGGCAAATATGACCGCTATGGGATCTAGCAAAGCCATCTAAGCGTGCGTTTGTGCTCCTCTACGCAGGGGATATGACCGCCTAGTCGAAACTGGTTAGGGTTGGGTCATGAACATAGATGCTTTTAGGCTGCGGGCGCTCGTGGCGGGAGTGAACGCGCATGGGCGGGCGCTCGCGGAGGGGCTTGGCGCGCATAGGCAGGCGCTCGCGGCGGGACTTAACAGGTCTACGCGTGCGCTTGCGACGCAGATACGCAACTTCACGGCGGGAGCACCTGCGCTTGCGACGCAGATACGCAACTTCACGGCAGGAGCAACTGTGCTTGCGGCTGGGGCGCGTGTGTTTACATCTGCTGCAGGGGCTGCTTTGGCGGTTTTTATGCTGGCATTTTCTTTGCTGCTCCCAGCTGCGCCTGCCCACGCTGAGAGCACGCAGAGCTGGGTAGACATGAAATTTAGTGGCGATAAGGTTTCTTACGTCATGAAAACACATGTTTCCAGCGAATACATGACCACTAAAAGCATGTGCGCTAACTATAAGAGCGCCACCAGCTCTAGCACTGGGGCAAATGGTGAAATCACTAGGATTGAACTAGAGCAATACAATGGCATGGAAGTTTGCGTTATCGAGGGCAACTTAACGGTTAACTCGATGATCGAGACTTCAACCGATGAAACCTACGGTTTTTCTGTTGCCCGTGACGGTAAAAACCTAAAAATTGAAAGCGACAGGTCTGAGTACTCTGAGAACTCAACTATCGAATACCGCATCACCTTCGATGGCGGGATTGTCTCTTCTACCGGCGGCAAGGTAGAGGGAAATACCTTTGTGGTAAGTGCCGACACCTTCGAGGTGGTTGGTAACCCTAACGGTTCAGCAGATATTATTTCCAGCGATAATAAGGCTGATGATCTAGCTGCTGGCTTTAGCACAAACTCTTCAGGTAACAACGCCCTGCTCTATGCGTTTATTGCTGCAGCAGTGGTGCTAATTATTGCCTTGGCGCTGTTGTTGGCGCTGCGTTCTCGTAAGAAAAAGCGTCCCGGGCCACCTGTTGGCCCCCAGTTTGGTTACGGCCCTAATTTTTAGCTGAATCTGGATGCTAGCTCTAACTATTGGGAGTTTTGCAAGTGCGAACCGCTTAAAACTGGTTAGGGTTAATCCATGAACGCTGAGGTTTTAAATGCCCGTGCACTTACGATGCGAGTAGGTGCGGTCTTGGCTGCTTTTGTACTGGCATTTTCTCTACTGTTGCTGGCCCCGCCAGCACATGCTTCTATGCTCGGCTGGCACAATACAAGATTCAGCGGCGATGAGGTAATTTCTACCTCAAGAACTCGTATGTCCGAAAGTGAAGGTGGCGACGGTGCCACTGCAGATATATGTACCGAGGCCCAAAAAAACGTAGGCACTACCGTACGGGGGTGGACAACCACCAGAGCCTATTTAGATCACTATCTGGGCATGCAAGTTTGCGCTATTGAATTCAGGGCAACACTTGAGGGAATGCTAAACGGTAGTGCGCGTAGTGAACTTTTCAGTGTTATGCGCGAAGGTGAAAAAATCAAGGTAAAAGGTATCGCGCCACACGACACAATTCAGTATTCAAATACCTATAGTTTCACTTTTGATGGCGGGATCAGCGCAGCATCGAGTGCTAACATTGTCGGCAATACTGCAACTGTATTTGGCAATGTTGGCCTCTATGATGCCACATTTGAAGTAGTAGGCAGCACTAAAGCTTCTGCTAGCGCCAAGCCTTCTAGTTCAGGCACTGCTAGTCCTTTGAATTCCTCTAAGTCAGGCATTCCTGCTGCGACTAGCTCTCCTAGCGTTGCGGCTAGTGACGCGATTAAACCGCAGGAGACTACTTCTAATGCGGCTGCAGCTGGGGCTGGCGCAACCAGTTCAGCTGTCACTAGCAGCGCCGTCGGCTCTACCGATGGCAGCAACGACACCATTATTTATGGAGCTGTTGTGGCGGTAGGGGCGCTGGCGCTGGGTGGACTAGGGGTTGCTGTCTGGCAATCTAGGAAGAAAATCTGAAAGCAAAGGTAGGCAGGGCTATGGACAGTGCGGTTTTAAAAATGCACGCGCTTGTGGTGCGAGTAGGTGCAGCTTTGGCTGCTTTTATGCTGGTATTTTCCTTGCTGATGTTAACCTCGCCGGCACGAGCTGATAGTAAGAGCTGGATGGAGGTGAGGTTTAAGGGAGATTCCATAATTTTCACTAACAAACAGCATTTTTATAATATGCCTCAAGATGATTACACTAAAGGCTCTTGTGATGGTTCGAAAGAGTATATTGGTCAGACCAAAAGTGGGACAACGATGACCCGGGTTCAGCTGGAGCAGTATAAAGGTGTAGAGGTTTGCGTAGTGGAGGGTGTGCAGCCACTCGAAACTATGATAACCAGTCCTTTCCCTGGTTATATTTTTACTGTTAGTCGCGATGGTGATAATCTTAAAGTTCAAGGCAGCTATATTCCAGATACTATAAATCAAACTTTTTATAGCTTTACTTTTGATGGCGGAATTGTTTCAGCTTCTGGTGGCGCTGTTACTGGAAACACTGTGACTGTAACTGACACTAGTTTTGAAATAGTCGGCAACCCTGATCCTTCCGCGCGAACTAGCTCTTCTCCTTCTGCTTCAAGTGGTGCTACTTCTTTAGGCGGTGCTACTAGCTCTGGTATCCCTGCTGCAACTAGCTCTCCTAGCGTTACGGCTAGTGACGCGATTAAACCGCAAGAGACTACTTCTAATGCAGCTGCAGCTGGGGCTGGCGCAACCAGCTCGGCCGGCACTAGTAGCGCCGTCGGCTCTACCGATGACAGCAACGACACCATTATTTATGGAGCTGTTGCGGCAGTAGGGGCGCTGGCGCTGGGTGGATTAGGGTGGTCACTCTTGCAGTCCAGGAAGAAGCCCTAGCTATTGACGATAAGCTTGTCTGGGCTTGGCAAATAGCTAGATTGGTGG
>CAJZDJ010000141.1 GCA_915063485.1 uncultured Actinomyces sp. | reverse complement strand
GTGCAAACCATTGCCTCAGCTGATGTTGAAGGCTCAGCTGGTGGTACCAGCCAGGTGCGGGCAGTGGCGGCAGCAATCATTGCCCTAGCTAAAGAACGCAATATTCCGGTGTTGTTGGTAGGGCACGTAACTAAGGACGGCGGCATTGCTGGTCCGCGCGTGCTTGAGCACCTAGTGGATGTGGTGTGCCAGTTTGAAGGTGAGCGCCACGCCCGTTTGCGTCTGCTGCGGGCAGTTAAAAACCGCTATGGGCCTACCGATGAGGTGGGCTGCTTTGAGCTGGGTGAACGCGGCATTGTGGAGCTGGCTGATCCCTCTGGGCTGTTTTTGTCTCAGGCCCGCTCTGAGGTTCCCGGCACCTGCGCTACCGTCACTTTAGAAGGACGCCGGCCCATGGCTATTGAGATTCAGGCTTTGGTGGCTTCTACCCATGCCGGCTCACCACGCCGCACCACCTCGGGGCTGGATTATTCACGTACCGCCATGGCTTTGGCGGTATTGCAGGCCCGCATGAAGGTGGATACCTCCTCAAGTGATGTCTATGTTTCCACTGTGGGTGGGGCCAAAGCCATTGAACCAGCTGCTGACCTGGCCCTAGCTATTGCGGTGGTGTCTGCGGCCCGTAATTTACCAACTCCCCCAGGCCTGGTGGCTTTTGGTGAAGTGGGCTTAACCGGAGAGCTGCGCGCCACGGTAGGGGTGCAGCGGCGTTTAGCTGAAGCTGCCAGGCTTGGTTTTGACCGCGCAATTGTGCCTTTGGCTGGCTCCGCTGAGCTGCGCCCTATTAAAGGCATGAAAGTGCTACCGGTAGCTCACCTGGCCCAGGCGGTAGGTGCCGCGCTAACGCCATCAGATCAGTAACGACGCACAGCTTTCTTACCGGTAATTGCGCCGATAATTAGGAACAGCACGCCAGCCATCAACCCCACCACCAGGGCAATACCTGCGGGGATAAAGATAATCGCAAAGAAGGTGGCCACTGAGCCATCTTTAACATGGCTGATCCCCACCTGGGCCACGGCGCTGGTGTCGCAATTTACGGTGGCATTAGTGGTGGTGGAGGGAAACACGTGACCAACAATCACCGTGTCATCCTCTTCTAGGCGGTACTTGGAGTTTTCCAGCTTCACCTCTAGCTGCGCGCCGTCAGCGGTGGTCACGCTGCAAACTGGCTTAGCCACCTGATCAGCCTGCACCCCATCAGCTAGGCGCGCCCACAGCACGTTTTTACTGTCCGTAAACGTCTCGGTAAACGGGCCAGAGTTGTCATGCCAGGTAATCACCCGGTTCTGGCTAGCTTCTTTACTGAGCGTAAACAGGTTGTAGCCAGACCAGATTCCTGCCGTTAAGCCAAGCGCGGCGATCACAAAAGAAATAATCGCCAAAACTTTAAAGACGCTGTTCATCTATCTACCTACTTAACGATAAAAACTTGCTGGCCAATGAGATCTTTACCGTCCAGGTTTAAACGCAACACGTATGTGCCCGGCTGGGAAGGGCCCGCTGAAGAACAGTCAGCCTTATAACGCTGCCCATTCCAGCTAACTGAAGTAGTGAAAGAGTCAGGGGTAGGGTTAGCCGACACATAAGCTGCTTCCCCCGCCGCCTTAGCCGTCAACGGTGCCAGTAGCATTTTGCGGCTGGCTGGCTCAGCCTTGCAGGTGGCGGCGTCGTAGACAGTGTCTGTGCCGGAGGTGATCCGCATTTGCAGATGCTCAGAACCCACATCAAATATGCAGGGAATATTGGCTTTATTAGCCACCTTCAAGTTGACAGTTAAAGCCTGGCCGCGCGCCACCTGGGCCGGCAAAGTAACCGTGACATCCAGATTCTTAGTGTCACAAGCCAGCGGGGTGGGCATACCACTGCCCTGGTTTTGGCGCGCCGCCTGCAAGTTTTGTACGCGCACAGTCTCAGTGACGTAGTTAAAGCCCCACACCACCAGCACCACTGTGAGCACTACCAAAAATACGTTACGTCCCAGCCGCATCAAGGAGGCTTTAAGCGCCGGGTCCATTGGCTGGCGCGGCGGCTTCTTAGGGCGATTAGCGGGTGGACGACGCCGTTCGGGTGCCTGCGATTGCGGGCGCGAGGGACGCGCACCAGGCGTATTAACGCGACGTTTACTGGGGGCGCCTTGCGTCTGCTTACGTGGATTTTGGCGCTGACCAGCAGCCGCTCCACACCGGGCCGTGCTAGCGGTGCCGGTGCGCGTAGTGCCTCCTTGCCCATCATGGCCCTGACTAGTGCGAGCTTGGCCGGTGCGTCCCTGAGAACTACGCGCCCGGCCCGCGTTTTGGCCGCCTCGACTGGTGCCGCGCTGAGCATTACCGGCTTGGCCTGTGCGAGCAGTCGGCCGCCCCTGAGCGCGTCCCTGAGCATTACTAGCCTGACCACCACGGCCCTGGCCGGAGCCAGCTTGAGCACTACGCCCCTGAGAGCTACGCACCTGAGCGTTTTGGTCAGCTCGACCAGTGCCGCGCTGAGCCCCTCGCGTCGAGGTGTTTTGGCTAGAGCCCCTTTGCGCAGAGCCCTTTTGACCAGTTGCTTTTTGCCCAGTTGCTTTTTGCCCAGCAGCCTTCTGGGTAGCGCCCTTTGTGGCGGGGCGCGGCTGCGTATTTCTCGACGCCGCTACCCCCTGGCCTACCCCGGAGGCTGGACGAGCCTTACGAGCTTGGATAGAGCTAGCCTGCGCACGCTCACCAGAGTGTTCTACGCGCAGCTCATTAGTGCGGGCTTTAGCGCCGCGCACCTGCTGCCCATGAGAGCTAGCGCGAGCTGAGCCAGCGCTACGCCCCCCTGTGGGGCGCGCGCTACCAGTGCCCTTACCAACGCCACTAGCACGGGAGACTTTAGCTGCGCCGTCGCCGCCACGTGAGCCAGAGCGGGCAGCAGACGCACGCCCCCCAGCGCCACTAGAGCTACGTGGGGCGACGTCGTCGCTATCAGGTAGATCTTGAACCAGCCTTAACGGCGGGAAAGGTGACTTACGCCCACCGCCAGTACGGTTGTTGTTGTTGTCACCTCTGGCCATACCTAAGACTCTACCGGCTTATGGCTACCTAGCCCAATGCCCATGCGGTT
>CAJZDJ010000140.1 GCA_915063485.1 uncultured Actinomyces sp. | reverse complement strand
CTGGCACGCGTGTAACGCAACTGGGCTATGCAGCTGATGGCGGCGACGTCGACGAACTAGTAAACCTGGCCCAAGCCGAAATTTACGCAGTTTCTGAGCGCAACAGCTCTGAGGATTACGTGCGCGTGGGTGACATCCTTGACGACGCCATTGAGTCCATGGAAGCCGCCCAAAACCGGGACAATAAGGGTATGCGGGGCGTGCCCACAGGGTTCATTGAGCTAGATGAACTCACCGGCGGCCTGCAGGCGGGGCAGATGGTGATTATTGCGGGGCGCCCGGCCATGGGTAAATCCACGCTGGCCCTGGATATTTGCCGTTCGGCAGCGATTCACCACAAGATTGCGGCCTGCTATTTCTCGCTGGAAATGGGGCGCATGGAAATAATGATGCGCATGCTGTCGGCGGAGTCTAATGTGCTGCTAAATAAGCTACGCGGCAGCGGCAAAATGGATGACCACGACTGGGAGCGCCTAGCTAAGCATTACGGGCCGGTTTCTGAGGCGCCGCTGTATGTGGATGACTCCCCCAACCTGACCATGCCGGAGATCCGCGCCAAAGCCAGACGTCTAAAGCAGCAGTTCAACCTGGGTTTGATTGTTATTGACTATCTGCAGTTGATGACTAGTGGACGCCGCGTGGAGTCGCGTCAGCAGGAAGTTTCGGAGTTTTCCCGTGCCTTGAAGCTGCTGGCTAAGGAGCTGGAGATTCCGGTGATTGCAGCCGCCCAGCTTAACCGTGGCCCGGAAAACCGCACCGACCGCAAGCCCCAGATGAGTGACCTGCGTGAGTCTGGCTCGCTGGAGCAGGATGCGGACCTGATTATGCTGCTGCACCGCCCCGCATACTATGAGGAAGAAAACCGCCCTGGTGAGGCCGACATTATTGTGGCCAAGCACCGTAACGGCGAGACTCGCACTATCCCGGTTTCCTTCCGTGGGCACGTTTCCTGCTTCGCCAATATGGCCCGGGAAGCGGTGGGTGCGGACCCTTACAGTGAGTAATTAGCGACGACGGCGCCGCCTGGCCCCGGCGTCGTCGCCACTGCCGCCGTCGACCCTGGCACGCAAACGTGAGCCAAAGGCGCAAATGGCCGCTATGCAAACGGCTACAACGCAAATGGCCGCCCACCAAAACCGGTGAGCGGCCATTTAGCTGCGTTAATTAGCGCAACTAGCTTCAGCGAGCCACGATAACGTTGATCTCCAGGGGAGCAGTCACGTCCTGGTGCAGACGCACGCTGGCGGAGTGACGACCCAGAGCCTTAACCGGGCGGGTCAGCTGGATCTTGCGACGGTCAATCGCGGGACCACCGGCAGCCTTAACGGCCTCAGCTAGATCAGAGGTGCTTACCGCACCGAACAGGCGGCCGTTAGCGCCGGCAACGGCGGCAACGGTAACCACGTTGGAGGCTAGCCAGGCGCGAGCGGTCTGGGCGGCTTCCATGGACTCAATGGCGTTGCGGCGACGAGCCTCAGCCATCTGGTCGATCTGACGCTGAGCGCCCTTGGTCCACGGGGTGGCCAGCTTGCGGGGCACTAGGTAGTTACGGGCGTAGCCGTCCTTAACGGTAACTACGTCACCGGCGACACCGAGGTTGGTGACGTCGTGGGTGAGGATGAGCTTGGTTGACATTGCTAGTCCTCCCTATCAGCGAGCGTTGGAAGAGTAGGGCAGCAGGGCCATCTCGCGGGCGTTCTTAACAGCCTTGGCGATCTTGCGCTGTTCCTGTACGGAAACGCCAGTCACGCGACGAGCGCGGATCTTGCCGCGGTCGGAGATGAACTTGCGTAGGGTGGCGGTGTCCTTGTAGTCAATGACGCCGACCTTGATGGCCTTGACCGGGCCAACCTTCTTCTTCGGCTTGCGAAGTTGGGGCTTCGCCATAGTGGTACTCCTTGGTCTGAGTGCTTAGCACTCTAAAGATGAATGTCTGGGTGCCCTACCCAAATGATCCCAAATGGGCGGGCGTTGGTGACTTAAGCCGCCTGCGTTAGGCAGGCCCTGTATGAGGCATTCTGCGCTAAGCAGGCCCCGCGCTAGGCACTGCGCCTGGCAGGTTTAGAACGGCGGTTCGTCACCGAAAGAAGAGCCGCCAGTAGCCCACGGGTCTCCAGCGCTGCCGCCTTGCGGGGCGCTGTTGTAACCGCTGTAGCCACCAGCAGAAGCGTTGTTGTTGGCGTTGTAGCCACCCTGGGAGCCGCCATAGCCGCCGCCATTGCTGGCGCCAGCGTTGTTGCCGCCGTAGTTACCGCCACCGCGAGAGTTGCGGGTCACTTGGGCTTTGGCGTAGCGCAGAGACGGACCGATCTCATCCACCTGCATTTCAACCACGGTGCGCTGCTCACCTTCACGGGTGGTGTAGGAGCGCTGCACGAGACGGCCCTGCGCGATTACACGCATTCCCTTGGTGAGGGATTCGGCTACGTTCTCGGCGGCGTCACGCCACAAAGAGCAGCGCATGAACAGGGCGTCCCCGTCCTTCCACTCGCCGGACTGGCGGTCGTAGGTACGCGGGGTTGACGCGATGGTAAAAGAGGCCACAGCCGCCCCGGAGGGTGTAAAGCGTAGCTCCGGGTCGTGGGTCAGGTTACCGACCACGGTGATAATGGTGTCTCCAGCCATGTTTGCCTCCCTTGGCGGTTACTTCTCAGGCCTCAGGACGCAGCAGCTTGGTGCGCAGCACGGACTCGTTCAGGCTCAGCTGACGGTCCAGTTCCTGAGCGGTTGCCGGGGTCGCGGTCATGTCGACGACGACGTAGAAACCTTCAGACTTCTTCTTGATGTCGTAAGCCAGGCGACGACGTCCCCAGACGTCCACCTTGTCCAGGCTACCGCCTTCAGCGGGAACAACCTGTAGCAGCTTCTCGAGCGACGCGTTGATGGTACGTTCGTCGGTCTCGGGTTCGAGAATGATCATAATCTCGTAGTGACGCATGCTTGGTACCCACCTCCTCTGGTCTATACGGTCACGGTCTTTCCGTGACAGGAGGGTAGATGCGTAAGGTTTGTCATTCGCTGCGGGTGCAGCTAAGCCAAACCAGTACATAACCCTAACCGATACAGGCGGGCGGCGGGAAGTAAATTCACTTCCCGCCG
>CAJZDJ010000139.1 GCA_915063485.1 uncultured Actinomyces sp. | reverse complement strand
GCTGATGCAAACCGATAGAGGGCTCATCAAGCACATACAGCACCCCCACCAGGCCTGAACCAATCTGGGTGGCTAGGCGAATACGCTGAGCTTCGCCACCAGAAAGCGTGGCCGCGCCGCGCGAAAGCGACAAATAATCCAACCCCACATCAACCAAGAAACCCAAACGGGCGTTGATCTCAGTCAACACCGCCGCAGCAATCTTGGCAGCGGCCCCCTCCAGTTTGAGCTCCGCCATAAACTTACGTGAGCTGGCAATAGGTAACTCACACAGCTGGGAAATATTTAGCTCCCCCACCCGCACTGCCAAAACCTCCGGGCGCAGGCGGGCGCCTTTACAGGTAGGGCAGGCTACCTCACGCATATAGCCCTTGTAGCGCTCACGCGACCAGTCGGACTCTGTCTCGTCATACTTGCGTTTGACGTAACCCAACACGCCTTCAAAACCGGTGGAGTAAGAGCGTTCACGCCCCCAACGGTTACGATATTTGACGGTGACTTTATAGTCACGCCCGTTCAAAATAACTTCTTTGACCTGCTTGCTTAGGTCTTTATAGGGGGTGTTAAGGTCAAAGCCAAGCTCCTGGCCCAGCACCGACAGCTGACGCAGGAAGTATTCAGAGTGGGAATTCCAGGGCACCACCGCCCCCTCCCCCAGGGTTAGGTCCTCATCTGGAATAACCAGGCTGGGATCCACTTCCAGGCGTGAGCCGATCCCGTCACAGGCCGGGCAGGCGCCGTAGGGGGCATTAAAGGAGAATGTACGAGGCTCAATCTCATCTAGAGTCAGTGGGTGGGCGTTAGGGCAGGCGCGTTTTTGGGAAAAGCGCCGCTCACGCTGAGGATCGGCGGCGTCCAGATCCACTCGCTCAATCACTACCAGGCCCTGGGCTAGTTCCAGTGCCGTCTCTACCGAGTCACTCATGCGGCTGCGGGCTGAGTCTTTAACCACCATGCGGTCAACGACGACGTCGATGTCATGTTTGTGGGTTTTGGCTAGTTTGATTTCCTCATCTAACCGGCGCAACTGGCCATCCACGCGCACCCGTGAAAAGCCGCGTGAACGCAGGTCTTCAAACAGATCCAGGTACTCGCCTTTACGCCCGCGCACCATCGGTGCCAACACCTGGAAGCGGGTACCCTGCCCAAAATCAAGGATTTGGTCAACTATCTGCTGGGGCGTCTGGGAGGAAATCACCGCATCGCATTTAGGGCAGTGCTGTACTCCGGCGCGTGCATAGAGCAGACGCAGATAGTCATAAACCTCGGTGATGGTACCTACGGTTGAGCGCGGGTTACGCGAAGTGGATTTCTGGTCGATAGATACTGCCGGACTTAGGCCCTCGATGAAGTCCACATCAGGCTTATCCATCTGCCCCAAGAACTGGCGGGCATAGGAGGATAGTGACTCCACATAGCGGCGTTGACCTTCAGCAAAGATAGTGTCAAAGGCCAGGGAGGATTTACCTGAGCCTGACAGCCCCGTAAAAACGATCATCTTGTTGCGGGGTAGATCTAGATCTACGCCTTTAAGATTGTGCTCACGTGCGCCACGGACAATCAGGGAATCAGTCACCTGTTCAGTCTATTAGGACAAAGGGCTAACGTACACCTGTTCGAGGTAAACTCACAGTTTTCCGCGTAGAATGCGGCTATGGCTATTTTCGCAGTTGAATACAACTATGTAACTGACCGTGACGAGGAAATGGCGCAGGTGCGCCCCACTCACCGCGCTTTCAATGGGGAGCTGGCTGAGCAGGGCAAACTCATTGCTGCCGGCCCTTACGTAGGTACTCATGATGCTCTGATTGTGGTGCGTGCTGACTCCGCTGAGGCCGCCCTAGAGCTGCTTGAAAGCGACCCTTTCAACCAGGCTGGTTTCATCGCTAAGCGTAGTGCGCGTGAGTGGAACCCGGTTATCGGCCAGATCGAGGCCTGAGCTACCGGATACAGATTCTGGCCAGGGTAACCTGGCCAGAATCATTTTGTGTCCCCCGCAGTGTTTGTTTCCCGCAGTGCCTATGCCTCACCCTGCTTGTTCCTTGCAGTGCTTGTTCCATGCAGTGCCTGTGCCCCACACTGCTTGTCCCTCGCAGTGTCTGCGCCCCTAGATTCTTTTCCGCTAGTTCTTGTCCAGATTAAAAACTAAAAATATGCAGCGCTTTAAAATTGATCCGTTTATCATCGGCATTGTCTCTTGCGCAGTACTGGGACTGATAATTCCTGTGCCCAGCGCCGTGGCCAAGGTGCTAGATGAAATAAAGATCTGGGCTATTGCCCTACTGTTCTTCCTCTATGGCGCCCGTCTGCGTAGCCGTGACGTGCTTAAAGAGTTGCGTTCGTGGAAGCTACAGGGCGCTATTTTGCTGGCCACCTTTGGGCTGTGCCCACTGCTGGCTTGGGCTACTAGCGCCACCTTTTCGCCGTTGGTAGGTCACACTTTGGCACTGGGGTTACTGTTTGTGGGCTTGCTGCCTTCCACGGTGCAGTCCTCAGTGACGATGACGTCGATTGCGCGCGGCAATATTGCCGCCTCAGTATGCGCCGCCACTATCTCCACTATTGCTGGGGTGGTGCTCACCCCCCTGCTGGCCTTGCTGTTCTTAGGTCAGGGCGGGCAGATTAATGCCTCTGGACTAGTGGATGTGTTTGTGCAGATCGTAGTGCCCTTTGCCCTGGGCCAGTTGGTTGAGCCTAAGTTGGGTAACTATGTGCGCCGCCACCGGATGGTTTTGCGCCAATATGATCAGGCAGTTATTTGGTTGATTGTGTTTGCAGCTATGAGTGAGTCTATGCGTCTGCATGTTTGGACTGCTGTGAAAGCCTGGCAAATTGGGCTGATGCTGGTAGCTATCGTGGTGGAGTTGACGCTGACCTTGGCCTGCACCTGGTACCTGGGCAAGCCTCTTAAATTTGCTTACGGCGACCGAGTTTCACTACTCATGTGCGGCTCAAAGAAATCTTTAACTACCGGCCTGCCTTTAGCAGGGGCCATGTTCTCCCCCGCCATGGCCGCTACTGTGGCCGTGCCTATGATCTGCTTCCACCAACTACAACTACTGATTTGCTCAGCTTTAGCTAGCTGGCTCGAAACCCACCTAGCCCCTCCCCTACAAGAGGCCAAGTAAATTAACTGTCCACATACAGCAAGGAGGCCCCGGCAAAACGCCG
>CAJZDJ010000138.1 GCA_915063485.1 uncultured Actinomyces sp. | reverse complement strand
GGTGGCCGTGGTAACGGTGGCGGCGGCGCTCGTCCCGGCGGCGGCTTCGGCGGCCCGCGCGGCGGACGTGGCGGTAACGGCTCCACCCAGGGTGCTTTCGGTCGCGGCGGTGGCAACGCCCCGCGTCGTCGTAAGTCCAAGCGCGCTAAGCGCCAGGAATTCGAACAGCAAAGCGCACCCATTATTGGCGGTGTCGCTATTCCGCGCGGTAACGGTGCGGCAATTCGCGTCCGTCAGGGTGCCACGCTAACCGACCTGGCTGAGAAGATTAACGTCAACCCCGCAGCCCTGGTTACGGCTCTGTTCAGCCTCGGCGAGATGGTTACCGCCACCCAGTCGGTGGATGAGGACACCTTCAAGCTGCTAGGTGAGGAGCTGGGCTACGATGTCCAGGTAGTCTCGCCTGAGGATGAAGACCGTGAGCTGCTAGAGTCCTTCGACATCGACCTTGAAGCTGAAGAGGCTGATGACGATGAATCTGAGCTGGTTGTACGTCCTCCGGTGGTAACCGTTATGGGTCACGTCGACCACGGTAAGACCAAGCTGCTGGACGCCATCCGTTCCACTGACGTGGTGGACTCTGAGGCTGGCGGTATTACCCAGAACATTGGTGCCTACCAGGTGCGAGTTGAGCACGACGGCCAGATGCGTGCCATCACCTTCATTGATACGCCTGGTCACGAGGCCTTCACCGCTATGCGTGCGCGTGGTGCTCGGGTAACTGACATCGCTATCTTGGTGGTTGCCGCCGACGACGGTGTGATGCCCCAGACCGTTGAGGCCCTTAACCACGCCCAGAGCGCTAACGTGCCGATCGTGGTAGCCGTTAACAAGATCGATAAGGAAGGCGCTAACCCGGAGAAGATCCGTGGCCAGCTCACCGAATATGGTCTGGTGCCTGAGGAATACGGTGGCGACACCATGTTCGTCGACATTTCCGCTAAGCAGCACACAAACATTGATGAGCTGCTTGAAGCCGTACTGTTGCAGGCGGATGCGGGTATGGACCTGCGTGCTAACCCCAATGCTGCTGCTCGTGGTGTGGCTATTGAAGCCAAGCTTGAGCGTGGTCGCGGTGCGGTGGCAACCGTACTGGTTGAGCGTGGAACCTTGCGCGTGGGTGACCCCATCGTGGCTGGTTCTGCCTATGGTCGCGTGCGTGCCATGTTCGACGAATACGGTAAGTCTTTGGAAGAGGCCGGCCCGGCTCGCCCGGCTCAGGTATTGGGTCTGACCAGCATTCCTAGCGCTGGTGACTCCTTCCTGGTGGCCTCTGAAGACCGTACTGCCCGCCAGATCGCTGACAAGCGTGCAGCTGCTGCCCGTAACGCTCTGCTGGCCAAGCGCCGTAAGCGTGTTTCGCTGGAAAACCTCGCCGATGTGCTTAAGGAAGGTAAGGTCGACACCCTTAACCTCATCCTTAAGGGTGACGCCTCCGGTGCCGTTGAGGCTCTGGAAGAGTCGCTACTCAAGATCGATGTTGGCGAAGAAGTACAGCTGCGCGTCATCCACCGTGGCGTGGGTGCCATCACCCAGAACGACGTCAACCTGGCTACCGTCGACAACGCGGTTATCATCGGCTTCAACGTACGCCCGGCTGAGCGTGTACAGGAGCTGGCTGACCGTGAGGGTGTAGAGATGAAGTTCTACTCCGTCATCTACAGCGCCATTGAGGATGTTGAAGCCTCGATGAAGGGCATGCTCAAGCCGATCTATGAAGAGGTCGCCCTGGGTAGCGCCGAGATTCGCCAGGTCTTCCGTTCCTCCAAGTTCGGTAACATCGCTGGTTCGATTGTCCGCAGCGGTATTATCAAGCGTGGTACTAAGGCCCGTTTGGTGCGCGACGGCGTGGTGGTTGCTAACGAGCTTTCCATCGAGTCTTTGCGCCGCGAGAAGGACGACGTCACCGAGGTACGCGAAGGCTACGAATGCGGTATTAACCTAGGCTTCAAGGACATTGCTGAAGGCGATGTCATTGAGACTTGGGAGATGCGCGAGAAGCCGCGAGACTGAACGTCTTAGGCTAACGGTAGTCGCCACCTAAGGCGACAGGTGGCGGGTCAGCAATGGCCCGCCACTTTACTAGCATTAATTAAGTACATAGATCACCTAAAACTTTTACAGGGAAAGGAGCCATCATGGCTGACCCCGCACGCGCTCGTCGAGTTGCTGACCGAATCCGCAAGACTGTGGCCCAGGTGCTTGAGCGCCGCATTAAAGACCCGCGTCTAGGTTTCGTAACTATCACCGATGTGCGTGTCACCGGTGACCTACAGCAGGCTACCGTGTTCTACACGGTTTACGGCACTGAAGGTGAGCACCGTCGTAGCGCCAGGGCCTTAAAGTCCGCCACCGGCCTAATCCGCTCTGAGGTAGGCAAAGCCCTGGGTATCCGCCTTACCCCCACCATCAGCTTCCAGCTAGACTCGCTGCCCACCACAGCCCGCAGCATTGAGGATGCTTTGGCTCAGGCTCAGGAGCGCGACGCCGCCATTGCCCGCGCCGCTGAGGGGGCCAGTTACGCTGGGGACGCTAACCCCTACCGCACTAAGGATGAGGACGAGGACGCCGCCAGTAGCGACAGCGCCGCCAGCAGTGACAGCGCCGAAAGTGCCGCTAGCCCTGAGGAGGCCGTGCACGAGCAGGACGTTTTTGCTGACGAGCAGGATGGCGGCGTCGACAACCGCCAGATTGCTGCCCTGCAGGCACAGGCCATGGCTGAGGCTGCTCAGGCTGACGCCCAGGGCCGCTCTAGCCACGACCAGCTCTGAAAAGTGAGCGAAAAGCAAACTGCGCTCGGTCAAGACAAGCCCACCCAAGGCGAGCCCAGCCAGGGCCCGGGCGCAACTGAGCGCGTGCGGCCAGTGGATG
This sequence comes from uncultured Actinomyces sp., assembly GCA_915063485.1. Taxonomy (GTDB): domain Bacteria; phylum Actinomycetota; class Actinomycetes; order Actinomycetales; family Actinomycetaceae; genus Actinomyces. The sequence continues at coordinate 639 of CAJZDJ010000138.1, read as the reverse complement.
TAGCCCGGGGGGCCGTAACCGCCCCCGACGGGCTGCTACTGGTTGATAAAGACCTGGGCATCACCAGCCACGATGTGGTTTCCCGGGTGCGGCGCCTGGCAGCCACGCGCAAAGTGGGCCATGCGGGCACACTAGACCCCATGGCTACCGGATTGCTTACGGTGGGCGTTGGTAAAGCTACCCGGCTGCTGAGCTACCTGGTTGGGGCCGATAAAACCTATGAGGCCACTATTCGCCTGGGGGTGGGCACAGACACTGAGGATGCTCACGGCCAGGTAACCCAGGTGGTGGCTCCCGGGCAGGTGGATTTGGTGCGCCTGCAGGCTGCTGCCGCTCAGCTAACTGGCCCAATTAGCCAGGTGCCCAGCAGTTTTAGCGCTATTAAGGTTAACGGCGTGCGCGCCTATGACCTGGCCCGCAGCGGTCAGGAGGTGGAGCTGGAAGCTAGGCAAGTCACTATTTATAGCTTTGAGCTGGGCCAAGTTAACTCCACTAGCGCCAGTTACCCAGGCTGGGGCCAAGTGCCAGTGGTGGATGTGAAGGTGCAAGTTAGCTGCTCGTCGGGCACCTATATTCGGGCTTTAGCCCGCGATTTTGGCTTGTCGCTGCAAACAGTTGCGCATTTGACTACGCTGCGAC
>CAJZDJ010000137.1 GCA_915063485.1 uncultured Actinomyces sp. | reverse complement strand
GACGTCACCTACGACCCGCTAGCCGACGCCGGCAAGCCCGCCCGTGTAGCTGAGCTGATTCACGCTTTCCGTCAGCGCGGACACCTAGCCGCCGACACTGACCCGCTGGCCTACCGCCTGCGCCGTCACCCTGATCTAAATTTCTCCTCCTACGGGCTGAGCTTGTGGGACCTAGACCGGGTTTTCCCCACCGGTGGTCTAGGGGGCAAGGACCGCGCCACCTTGCGCGAAATTTTGCAGCTGCTGCGTGACGCCTACTCGCGTTATGTGGGCGTGGAATACATGCATATCCAAGACCCAGCCCAGCGTCGCTGGTGGCAAGAACGCATGGAAGGTGTCACCCCCAGCATTGATACTGCTGAGCGCCGTCGCATCCTAACCAAGCTGATGCAGGCAGAAGCCTTCGAAGTGTTCTTGCAAACCAAGTACGTGGGCCAAAAGCGCTTCTCGCTAGAAGGTGGCGAGTCACTGATTGTGCTGCTGGACCGCCTGATCGACGCCGCCGCTCATGATGGCATTGAAGAAGCCGCTATTGGTATGGCTCACCGTGGCCGCCTAAACGTGCTCACCAATATTGCCGGCAAGTCTTACGGCCAGGTCTTTGACGAGTTTGACGGCAACTACCTGACCAACGGGCAGGGTTCTGGTGACGTCAAATACCACCTGGGCACCACCGGCACCTTCACCGGCACCGATGATGTGACCACCAAGGTTTCCCTGGCCGCCAACCCCTCCCACCTGGAGACAGTAGATGGGGTGCTGGAAGGTATTGTGCGCGCCAAGCTAGACCGCAGCGGCTCCGGCGCTGACGGCAGCTACAATGTTTTACCGATTTTGGTGCATGGTGACGCCGCATTTGCAGGCCAGGGCGTGGTTTACGAAGTACTCAATATGAGCCAGCTACCCGGCTACCACACCGGCGGCACTATCCACGTGATCGTCAACAACCAGATCGGTTTCACCACCGGTAACGCACTGGGACGCTCCACCACCTACCCCTCGGACCTGGCTAAGGGTCTACAGGTGCCGATCTTCCACGTAAACGGTGATGCCCCCGAATCTGTGGCACGCGTAGCCCGCTGGGCTTGGGAATACCGCCAAGAATTCCACAAGGACGTCATTATTGACCTGGTTTGCTACCGTCGTCGTGGTCACAACGAGGGTGACGACCCCTCAATGACCCAGCCGGTTATGTACAACTTGATCGACCGCAAGCCCTCTACCTTCTCGGTTTACACCACTAACCTGGTGGGGCGTGGCGATCTCACTGAAGAACAGTGCGAGCAGCTACTGGACGCCTACCGCGACAACCTGGAGCACATCCTTAACGAGGCCCGCGCCGGTCACCTCAATGCTGACACCCCTGCCTACAGTGGCCCTAAGGCTGGCGAAACTTCACATTCACAGCCCACTGCGGTAGCCCGTGAAGTGATTGAACGTATCGGTGACGCCCAAGTGTCTGTCCCCGAGGGGTTCCAGGTACACAGCAAGCTGATGAACCTGTTACGCAAGCGCCAAACTATGAGCCGCCAAGGCGACATTGACTGGGGCTTTGGCGAGCTGCTGGCCTTTGGGTCGCTGCTGATGGAGGGCGTACCGGTACACATGACCGGTGAAGACGTACGCCGTGCCACCTTCGCCCAGCGCCACGCCGTCATGCACGACCAGCGCAACGGTTCAGAATGGACCCCGCTGGACTACCTGACCCCCGACCAAGCCAAGCTGTCGATTATTGACTCGCTGCTAAGCGAATACGGGGCCATGGCCTTTGAATACGGCTATTCAGTAGAACGCACCGAAGGTCTAAACATTTGGGAAGGCCAGTTCGGCGACTTCGCTAATGGCGCCCAGACCGTAATTGATGAGTACGTCTCTTCCGCTGAGCAAAAGTGGGGCCAGCGCTCTGGCTTGGTCCTGCTGCTACCGCACGGTTTGGAAGGCCAGGGCCCGGACCACTCTAGTGCCCGCATTGAGCGCTACCTGCAGCTATGCGCTCAGGACAATATGCGCGTGGTGCAGCCTTCCACCCCGGCTAACCACTTCCACACCCTGCGTGACCAGGCCCGGCGTGAACCGCACCGGCCTTTGATCCTGATCAGCCCCAAGCAGATGCTACGTTTGAAGGCCACCGTCTCGCCAGTAGAAGACTTCATCAGCGGCGGCATGCAAACTGTCATTGGTGAAACTGATCCGGAAGTTTTAGCTGCTGCCGCCGAGAACAAGGTGGATCGAGTGCTGCTATGCTCAGGCCGTATCTACTGGGATCTGCTGGCCCACCGCCAGCACGCGGAAGATAAGCACACTGCCATTGTGCGTCTAGAGCAGCTCTATCCTCTCGACGAGCCAGCCCTGTTGGAGGCCCTGGCACCGTTTGCGGGAGCCGAGCTGGTTTGGGTCCAGGATGAGCCGCGTAACCAGGGCGCTTGGCCTTGGTTGGCCCTGCACCTGCCTGACTCGATCACGGCTGGACGCTTGCCGCGAGTGGTGGCTCGCCCTGAGGCTGCCGCCCCGGCTGTGGGTACTTCAGCAGCTCACGTAGCTCAGCAAAAGCTGCTCCTAGACGAGGCTTTTGCCCGCTAAGTAGGCTTTTGCCCACTAAGTAGGGCTTTGCTCGCTAAAGACACGCGCGTATTGGCCCGGTCAGCATCTGCGGGCCGGGCCAATGCTACGATTTTTCCCTAGTCAAGCAGGAAGGATGCTGGCCGTGAGTGAGATCAACCTGATCTTCATCGGCGATGAGCTGATTACAGGTCGCGGAGATGCACGGGCCCTGGGCTGGGTGGGGCGTGTTATGGCGCGCACCAACTCGCTAGAGGTTATTGATGCCCCCTCCTGGTCTACGCTGGCCGTTCCTGGTGAAGTTAGCGCCCAGTTGTCTAACCGTTGGCGTGATGAGGCTGCCCGCCGGGTTGTTCCTGGCGCCCGCAACCTACTGGTAATTGGGGTTGGGGTGGCAGATGTTACCCACAATGTCAGCACGGCCCGCTCTAGCCTGGCTTTAGCCAATATCATCGACGCCGCCGTAATGTACGAAAAGCTTGAATGCCTGATGGTGGGACCGCCGCCGCTGACTGTGCCCGACCCGAAGGCCCTGGCGGCCCTAAACAATGCGGCCCGTGAGGTGTGCCGCCGCCGCAATGTCACCTACGTGGACACCTATACCCCGCTGGTCAAACATGAGCAGTGGCTTACTGACATTGCGCTTAACGACGGCGCCTACCCCGGCCAGGCGGGTTACGGCCTGCTGGCTTGGTTGGTACTGCACCGGGGTTGGAACCAGTGGCTGGGGCTATAAAAGCTAAGGTTCGCCGCCTGCCACTGGCTGCATAAACAAAAAGCGCTGAGCACCTTGGGTGCTCAGCGCTAAGTTTTACTCAGGCGTTGGGACGCTTACCGTGGTTAGCGCCGCCCTTGGCACGGGCCTTACGCTTACGACCGCGCTTGGACATACTGGCCTCCTCGTAATAGGGACTAACACCCCACGAGGGGGCATATAACTAGGCTATTTTTACACATTCGACGCCATGCCACCAAGTGACAAGC
>CAJZDJ010000136.1 GCA_915063485.1 uncultured Actinomyces sp. | reverse complement strand
AGCTCGCGCCGCGCAGGCAGCCCCAACACTGCCCCCAAAACCGCCACCCGCTGGCTACGCCCAGCCCTGGCCACACTAACCACCCTGATGCTAGGCACCGCCGCCCTAGCCCCCACCAGCCCCGCACAGGCTGGAGTTTTCAGCAAAGACCCCAACGGCGACGTCGCCCGCCCCTTCTACTACAACTCCGCTACCCTAGACGGCACCCCGGGCAAGCTACTGCGCCAAGAAGCCGCCGTCAGTGGCATCAACACCCTGGGGATCAGCAAAATTGGGCCCTACAAAGCCCAACGCATCCTCTACTCATCCAAAAACCGCACCGGTAAAGACATTGCCGTCAGCGGCATCGTGATTGAGCCCAAACGCGCCTGGAGCGGTAAAGGCCAGCGCCCCATCATCGCCTACGCCCCGGGCACGCAGGGCATCAGCGACGACTGCGCCCCCTCCTGGAACATCGCCAACTCTATCGGCGACTATGAGCAGCTGTTCTTCAAATCCTTCCTGGCAAAAGGCTACGCCGTAGTAGTCACTGACTACGAAGGTCTAGGCACCCCCGGCGCCCACACCTACATGGACCGCGTCTCCCAAGGCCACGCCGTGCTGGACTCAGCCCGCGCCGCCACCCAGCTAAAAGGCTGGGACCTGGGCAAAAACAACCCCATCGTGATTAACGGCTACTCCCAAGGTGGCGGGGCCGCAGCCAGCGCCGCCGAACTAGCCGGCACCTACGCCCCCGAACTGAACATCAAGGGTGCAGCCGCAGGTGCAGTCCCGGCCAACCTCAGCGCCCTACCCGCCAAGCTCGACGGCGGCAAATCCGCCCTATTTGAGCTCTACGCCCTCAAAGGCCTAACCACCAGCTACGGCGTCACCCTGCCGCTCTCACCCCACGGCCAGCAGGTAATGCAGCGCGCTACCAACACCTGCGTCATGGGCGGCAGCTTCTACAGCGGCACCCGCCTATCCCAGCTGACCAGCGACGGCACCGACGTGAACCAGCTCATGGCCCAAGAGCCCTACCGCACCATGCTGGCCGAGCAGCGCATCGGTAACCTAAAGCCCACCATGCCTGTACTGCTCACCCACGGGCGTGGCGACGACGTCATCGACTACCAGGTGGGTTCCACCCTGGCTAGCGACTGGTGCGCTCGCGGTGCGCGGGTGACTTTCACCCCCAATGACGCCAAGTCGCACACTGCCGGCGCCAGCGAGCACCTCAAGCAGTCGCTGGTGTTCACCATGCTGGTTTTGGATGGGCTCAGCCCCAACTCTTGCTCGGCCCGCTAATCTCCAGGCCCGGCGCGTTAGTCCCAGGCCTGGCTCACTAAGCCGACCCCTTTGGCCCGCCAGTTGGCGCTCGTTCAGTTACGACGACGCCGCTGGCGGGCTTTTGCGTGTCCGCCAGAAAGTTTTAAGTCAGTTAGCCTCGGCATCGTTTAGAACTGCGTGGTGCCGGCCTGGACGGCGCGTGAGAGCTCACTGCCTTGACGCATCCCCTCCAGCAGCGCCTCAGCCTGCCAAATAATCCAGGCCACCACTCCCTCCAAACTGGCACTGGCATAGGCCTGGGCGGCTTCAGCGTAGGCTCCAGGTACACGTCCCGCGTAATAGTCACTGACACTGACCCCGGTGGGGTCTAGCCCGTCGCGCACACTCAAATGCCGCACCAGCAGCCTGCCCAGTGCCCCATTAGCTAAAGCGAAGGGGCGCACCGTAAGCATTTCGGCGTGCACCAACGCCACGCGCACCAGTGCCGGCAGGTTTGGGGTGTCAATTAAAACCACAATCTGCTCTAGGCGCTCACGTAGCTCTTGGCCACCCAGGTTTGGCCCCGGCCCACCTTCAAGCAGCTGCCCGCCCGTAAACGCCGTCTTTCCGCCTTCAAGCAGCCCGGCGCCTTCAAGCGCCTGCCCACTTTCGCGTGGGCAGCCCACCACCGCCTCACTGATTAACCCCCCAACAGCTAGCGGCCCCGCAACGTCACGATGCAAAGTTGCCATAAGCTGCGCCGTCGCCGGCACCACTGGACGAGTGCGCCCCACCAAATCAGGCATATAGCCCACCAGGCGACTGTGAGCTCGCCACAAGCCGGTGGCCGCATCCCAAGCAGGGTCTTTACTGGAAGCATGCGCTCCCGCCCCCTCAAGTCCGGCGGCAATTTGTTCACGCAAAGCCTGGGCGCTAACCACCGCCCCTTCAATGGCCGCGCCACTAACCGCCCCGCGCACACTAGCCTCCGCGCGGGCCTCACGCCAACGTTTACGCAGCGCCTCCTGCCAGCGCAACTGGGCCGAGGCCTCATATAAAGCCTCACTTGCAGCCGCTACACGTTCTTCACGGGCCAGTGCTAAACAGGCGTCAATAAGGACATTAGTGCTCACAAATCAAAGCCTACGCGCTAGGCTCTAAGTGTGAGTACCGAGGCCACCCACCCCACTACGCAGCAAGTTGCCGACTCAGCCCCTCATGGTAGGCGCAGGAGTCACATAATCGCGAGCATTTTTGGCTTGGCACAAGGGGCATGGGTGATGGCCCTGGCCGCCTTCGTAGTCAAATACCAGGGCCCTAACTTTGGCTTCAGCTACCAAGCTGAGCAGTACCTGCTGGCCTTGCCGTTGGCGATAGCGGCTTTTGTGGTTTGCCGCTGGGTTGAGCGCTACTATGCCCGCAACTCCTCACTGGGGGCAGTGGCTGCCGGGGTGTTTTTACTAGGCGGCTCCCTGGTGCTGCTGTGGCTGCAAAAGTACTTCACCCTGGGGCTGACCTCATTTGTTTGCGCCATGGTGCTATTTGGTGGGGCCATGGGTATGCGCCGTGCTCGCCGCGCTGGACGGCGTGAGGCGGTTTATGCCCAGCAAATGGCCAAGCTGGACAAGCAGCCCGGGCAGGTGCCGCTGCCGCCGCCTTCGCGTAAATCTGACCATATGCTTTCTTTGGTAATCACCCCTTTGCTGACGGTTTTTGCGCTGGTAGCTACTGGTTTTAGCTCCGGGGTAGTTGCTGGTGCGGATGTTTTCGCTGCCAACGCCCACACTTTCAGCCACGGCAAGGTGCTGTTTGCGCTGGTAGCCGGGGCTCTATTGCTGCTGAGTGTGGGGGCGTTAACCGGCACTTCCACCGCCGGGGCAGCCGCCACTTCTGGCACCATTTTGGCTTTCTACCTGGTGCTATGGGTGGGAGTGTGGTGGGGCATCAAACACCCGCTGTTTACTGACCCTAGTAAATACGTCGTGATTGACCCGGTGGTGTGGATTTTCTTGGCGGCAGTTATGTCACCGCTGGCACGCGGCTCACACTGGGCCCGCCAGGCCGGGCGCACCCAAATGGCTACGCAGTTAGCTATGGAAACTAATAAAGCAGCTGCTTAACCCATTAATCCAGACCTAAATATTTTAGGAAAAACATTATTTTAGACACATATTCAGGCAATTCGCACGGTTTTACGGCGTGCCTGGTAGTTAACGCAAAAAATAAGGGATACCTTTGCTTGCGCTATAGCTTTTGCCCAAGGAGACGCTGTGAGTACTAATCGGCCCAACGCAAGCATCTGGGACGACGACGAAGGCGAGGCCCAGCTGCGCCC
>CAJZDJ010000135.1 GCA_915063485.1 uncultured Actinomyces sp. | reverse complement strand
TTTGATGCTCCCTCTGCTATCAGCATTCCTACCCCGCCGCACACGGTGAGCTCGGCTTTGTCGGCAGAGTCCACTTTCTCTATTGATTCTGCGGTTTCTGCTGCCTCTGCCGCCTCTAGCGTGGGTATTACCCTGCCTGCCCCGGCCACCCCGGCCCCAGCTGTGCCGCTCACCCCGGCACAGTCTGTTCCGGTCACCACTGCCGCCAGTGCCACGGACACAGCCAGCAACGAGCTCAGCAAGACCACCCCAACTGCAGATGCACCCGAGCCGCCGGCTCCCCCGGCCCCTGAGCAGCCTGAAGCGACTAAGGCTGACTTTGCTGACGATGAGGTGGTGGCCAGTGACCACACTGAAACCACCATTATGGACGCCGCCGACATGGAGCTGGAGGAGGTTGTTAAGCCAGTAGTTACCAGCACCTCCCCCGTAGGGGTTGAGCGCCTAGACCACCTGGCCACGGCAGACTCTGCGGATCTGGCCCCGGTGGCCCCCAGCCCCTCTAGCGCGATCTTTGCCTCCACTCGCACTGCTGCTTTCAGCGATTCGGCTAACCAGTCCGATGCGGGCAATGAGGTTGACGACGACGTGCTGCTGGCTGGCTCCACAGTGGTTGGTAAGCCCGCCTCACGTGCTGCCGCGCACTGGGGTGGCACCCTGCTGGCCCTGGTGCTGTTCCCGATCGCCTGGTTCTTGATGCACACCGCCGCTAACGCCCTCACCGGAGCTTTGGCTGATGGCTGGCCTAAGGTCTTCTCCACCGCCGGCATCATTGAGCTAGGCATGGCGGCGGTGCTGCTGATCGTGGTGATGGCGACGGCGACCCGCTCTTCTCTGGGTACCTTCGTCACCGGTATTACTACCTTGCTGATTGGTTTGCCCTTTGTGGTGGTGCCTTCGATTACCAAGCAGTACCTGGGTGATTTCCTGGCCAATATGGCTTTGCAGTCTCGCTTTGGCCGGATCCTGTCTGAAGCCGTTCTTAACGACGGCGTCAGTGGCCGCCTGGTGATCATTGGTCTGTTCTTGATCATGCTGGGCGTGGTTTCGCACTCTACCCGTCGCGCTGGACGCCGCGAGCGCCTAGTGATGGATCGCGCCAACACCAAAAAGTAGCCTTTAGCTAAGAAGCAGCCTGTTAACTAGCACCAAAACCTGTTAGCTAACACTAAACATAGCCTGTTAGCTAACAACGCTGGCCCCCGGACTTAAGGTCCGGGGGCCAGTTACGTTTTGTGCGTGTTAGCGCGTTAGCGCCGTCTGAGGGACACCTGATTAACGTCCAGCGGGCCGGCTAAAGGCCGGCCCAGGGCGCCACCCGCGTAGCGGTTTAGTACGCTAACCGCATCCGCACATTAAGCGCTACGCAGCAGGCGCGCTAGCGGGTAACCATGTGGTGGTGCTGTGTAGCACCAAAAATAGCCTCGTTGTCGTACTCGAAGTTGGCGGGGGTGATGGGTTTACCGGCAGCCATTTCGGCGCGCATATGGGCCACTACCGCATCCAGAGTGCCGAATTTAGCGGCCACTAGGCGCTGGCGCTGGTAGCCCACCCCGTTGCGACTGATGTCGTCCAAGGTGGCCAGGTCATCTAGGCAGCCCAGGTCTGCAGCGGCAGGCTCTAGCTCTTTAAGCAGTAGCGGCAGGGTGTCGGTAATGAGCGCCTCGTCGCCGTGGATGTTTTCGATCAAAATCGCTTCCATGCCGTAGCGGGCGGCGCGCCACTTGTTTTCGTCCAGGAACCAGGGCGAAATGGTTTCTAGGGTTTCACCCTTGTCTAGGCGTCGTGAGGCGGTTTCTACCAGGGCATGTACCAGGGCGGCAATGGCACGCACCTCGGTTAAGTTAGTGGCGGCGTCGGCCACGCGCACCTCAATTGTGCCCAGGCGCGGTGAGGGGCGGATATCCCAGCGGATCTCGTCAAAGTGGTCAATCACGCCGGTTTTGAGCATGTCGTCGGTGTAGTGCTCCAGGTCCTGCCAACGCTCAAATAGGCGCGGCACGCCCGCTGTGGGCAGCTGCTGGAACACCATGGCGCGGTTGTCACAGTAAGCGGTGTCTACACCCGCCCAGAACGGGGAAGAAGCGCTGAGGATCTGCATATGCGGCAGTTTGGTGGCCAGGTAGTTCAAGATCGGCATGACCTTGGCCCGGTCCTCAATACCCACATGCACGTGGGTGCCAAATAGCAGCATTTGCCGGCCCCAGAACTGGGTGCGGTTAACTAGCTCGGCGTAGCGACCTGAGTCTGACACGCGCTGAAAAATTGGGTCAGCAAAGGGGTGTGAGCCGGCGCTAGCTAGGTCGATGCGTAGCGGCTCTAGCACCGGGCGTAGCAGCTCTATGCCTTCTTGTAGGTCAGCGGCGCAGGCGGCCACGGAGAACTGTTTGCGTGAAACTAGCTCCACCGTGTTGCGTAGCATCTCCCCATGCACCAGCGGGGTGTCGGGGTGGGCACGGTGGAGCTGGTCAATTACCCAGTCACCGCATTGGCGTAGGTTTTCGTCGTCGCAGTCAATTAGCTGAAGCTCCCACTCCACGCCAATGCTGCTACGGTCCGACTTGGCAAAGTCGATGGCCATTTTTTCTCCTTTACGACGCCGCCCCCTGCTTTAGGGCTTAACCGACGCCGTTTGTTTTGGGCCAGCTTAGGCGCGATTAGGCGGTGCGCTGGTAGCGCTCGACAAAGCGGGTAATTAGCTGGTTAGCGCTAAGTACATCAGCGCTGTCGCAACGCGCTATGACGGCGGCCTTCTGGTCGGCAGGGTAGTAGGTGTCCCCGTAGGTGTTGATGCGGATATGCATGCCTTTACGGGTAATTTCGGGGTGGAACTGGGTGCCGTAAACGTTTTTACCCCAGCGCAGCATTTGCACGTGGCAAAAGTCCCCGGTGGCGAGAATGGAGGCCCCCTTGGGCAGTAGCCCAACAGCTTGCGAGTGACCAGTGTAGGAGTAAAAAACTGGGCCTGCGTGGGCGGTAAGCGGGTCGCGGTGACCGTCGTCGGTAAGGCTGATACGGGGGGCCTGTAGGTCCTCCCCGAAGCCGTCTACCAGTTTGCCACCACTAGCTAGGCTCAGCGCCTGCAAGCCAAAGCAGATACCCAGGGTGGGGAAGTCTTGGTCGATCAGGCGCTTAGCTAGCGCGCGTACGCGCCGCTCTACGCGCTGATGCTCGGGGGATTTGTCCTCGCCGTGGAAGCCGAAGGGAGAACCCGTAATGATTACCCCGCTGTAGTCGCGTTGCAGGTTTAGGGTTTCCGGCTCACATGCATCGGTATCTAGCAGATCCATGACCTCTAGATCCTCATCACCTAGGCGCCCGTACATTCGCAGCGTGTTTAACTCATCAGTGGCAATGTCTCCGGTGGGACGGCAAACAGCCACAAGGAATGGTAAACGCGCGGTTGCGGGTGCCGATTCAGTGTGCATACATTGCACGCTACCAGTAACCATCAGCAACGCACACTATGACAATGGTTAAAAACAAAACGTCCCAGGAGCTTTACTCCTGAGACGCAGTTTATGAGTCGGGGTGACAGGATTTGAACCTGCGGCCTCTTCGTCCCGAACGAAGCGCGCTACCAAGCTGCGCCACACCCCGTGGTGCCTGCCTATCATAGCGTGTTTAGCAACCTTAAAGCCAATTGCAACCCAAACTTGGGATGTGTAGCGCGTTACAAACAGCTATTTAGCGGGCGGT
>CAJZDJ010000134.1 GCA_915063485.1 uncultured Actinomyces sp. | reverse complement strand
TTGAAGGCGCACTAGCCGCAGAGGCCGGCGCACCAGAGCCATAGCCGCCGTTATATGAGCCGCTGTAACCGGCGTTGTTGTAACCGCCGCCGTCGTAATTGCCACTATAAGCAGCGCCGTCGCCGTAAGCCGTATTGGCGCGCCCAGAAAGACTACTGTCGTCAGGAGCCTGCGAAAGTAACTCGCGGGCGTTTTCTCTTTGCAGCTGGGCCTGTCGCTCGCGCTCAAGTTCACGTCGCTGGCGACGTGTCATCGGCTGATCGCTCATCCACACCCAACTTTCTACGGACTTATGTCATTCAAATACCACTGGTATCAGCGGTATCATACCTTGGTCGCTTCGCCAAGACGGCCAAACTGACGCATCTAACACTTAGCGTAGCTGGTGACGCTGCAGGGCGTCACGCACTTCCCCTACCAGTTCTTCTAGCACATCTTCGAGGAAAACTACACCGACCATCTGCCCGCTTTCGTTAGTTACCCGCCCCAAATGGGCGCCAGTACGTTGCATGGCAGCAAGCACATCTTCAATCTCATCGTGCGCGCGTACGGGCACCAAAGCCCGCAAACGCCACGGCGCTACCGGCTGTTCACGCTCGTCAGCGCTGGCATAAAGCACATCTTTAAGGTGGATATAGCCGCTGATTTCGCCCTGCTCGTTAGTGACCGGGAAACGCGAGTAACCGGTGCGGGTTACTTCCGCCTCCACCTGGGCCGGGGTGCACTGCTCAGACAAGCAGGTGAGTTTATTTAGTGGCACCATCACTGAGCCGGCGGTTTCCTCAGAAAACTCTAGCGCCCCAGCCACCAGCCCAGAGTCATCCTTGAGCACGCCCTCGTCACGCGAACGCTCCACGATTGAAGCCACTTCTTCCATGGTGAAAGCAGTTTCAATCTCATCGCGTGGCTCTAGCCCAAAAAGTTTAAGCACCGCGTTGGCCAGGCCATTTAAGGCACCCACAGCAGGGCGGGTTACCCGCTCACAAGCCACCAAGGCCGGGGCGAAAACCAAAACCGCCTTATCGGGCATAGAGATAGAAACGTTTTTGGGCACCATTTCACCCAAAACCACGTGAGCCGTAACCACTAGCAGCAACGCCACCACTACCGCCAGGCCGTGGGCCACTTCGGCTCCTAAACCCACCGCATGTAGCGGAGCCGCCAGCAGATGCGCCAACGCCGGCTCGGCAATTACACCCAGACCGGTGGAGCATAAAGTCACTCCCAGCTGGGCGGTAGCTAGCATCTCGGAAATATGCTGCACGGCCCATAGGGCTGTGCGCGCCCGCGAGTTGCCATCAGCGGCTAAAGGCTCAAGTTGGCTGGTGCGCGAGGAAGTAATGGCAAACTCTGCGCCCACAAAAAACGCGTTACCAACCAGTAGGATAACCGTCAAAATTAGCGCCAAAGTGGGGTTCACTGTAGAGCCTCCAGCTCCTGCTCAACCGGGGTGATGCGCACGCGGGTGACGCGCCGCCCCTCCATAGCGTCAACCAAAATGGTGCAGGTGGGCAGGGTTACTTCGTCGCCAATTTGGGGTATGCGCCCCAGCTCATTCATGACCAGACCGCCAAGGGTTTCGTAAGGGCCGTCGTCGGGAATGCGGATGGCGGTGCGGGCCGTAACCTCGTCGGGGCGGCTCCAGCCGGGGGCGATCCAGCGCCCAGCTGAGTCTAGGTGGATGCCGGCGCGACGACGGTCGTGTTCGTCAGATACTTCGCCCACGATCTCTTCGACGGCGTCCTCCAAGGTCACCACTCCGGCAGTGCCCCCGTACTCGTCCACCACAATGGCCATTTGCAACCCGAAAGATTCCTGCTCGCCGTATCCACGCAGCTCCACCAGAAGAGAAGCTAGCGGCATGGTTTCTGGTACGCGCGGGGCGGGAGTCATGATTGAAGAGGAAGTCACTGGCACTTGGGCGCGGCGCTCATAGGGCACCGCGATGGCGCGACGCAGGTTGACTAGCCCAAGTACGTCGTCGGGAGAGTCACCAAAGACAGGGAAACGTGAGTGCCCGGTTTGGCTGGCTAAAGCCACCAGGTCAGCGGCGGTGGCGGACTCTTCCAGCCAGTGAATGCGCCCACGGTCAGTCATTACATCTACAGCGCTGAGCTCATCTACGCCAAGTGAACGGGTAAGTAGGCGGGCGGTGGAGACCTCTAGTGTGCCCTCCTCAGCGCTGCGACGCAGCAGAGCGGTAAGCTCGCCGGCACTGCGGGCACCACTGGCCTCCTCAGCAGCCTCAATACCAAAGCGTGACAGTAAAGTATTAGCCATACCGTTTAGCAGATTTACTAGCGGCCTAAACAGCCAGGTGAAACCGGTGATGAAAGGGGTAACAAAACCGGCAGCAGCCAGCGGATCAGCCAGGGTAGCGTTTTTGGGGATCAGCTCGCCAAACACCATAGAGAAGGCGTTAACAATAATTAGGGCGCTAACCACGGCGATGGTGGCTGCCAGGGTTTGCCCCAGCCAGGGGCTCAGCCATTGCGAAAGCAGCTCGTTAAGGGCGGCCTGCATGGTGTAACCAAGCAAAATGGTGGTCAGCGTAATACCCACCTGTGCGCCTGAAAGCAGGGTGGACAGGTGACGCAGCGCCTTAGCTACCCGCCCGGCACGTTTATCGCCGGCTTGAGCACGGGCGTCAACAACCGATGGATCCAGGGCCACCAGGGCGAACTCTCCGGCCACAAACACCGCAGTCCCAGCGGTAAGTAGCACCCCCAGAACTATCATTAGCCATTTAATGACCATGCAGCGTTTAGCTCCCTATCAAAATCTAGTTGGTACCACTAACGCTATACCAAGCCCGCAGCTTTAGCACGCAGCCAGCTGGGCGCCGTCGCAGCACAGCCAGCTGGGCGCCGTCGCAGCACAACCAGCTGGGCGCCGTCGCAGCGCAGGCAGCTGGGCGCCGTCGCAGCGCAGCCAATTTCAACCCTAGCGCCCCCAAGCAATGCTCAACATGCGAGAACATTTAAAAAATATCTAGGACTAAAGGCTACAAAGTACTCTGCAAGTCAGCTTTGCAGTATTAGACTTAAACCACAGTTTTAGCACGCAATGCCATATAAGGAGCAGCTAACCGTGTCTGAGAACGACTTCGCTCAGGGCTTTGGCACCAACGAATGGATTGTTGAGGATATGCGGGAGGCTTACCTAGCCGACCCGGCCTCAGTAACCCAGTCATGGCGCGAGTTTTTCAGCGAAAACCCGCAGTATCTAGCAGGCCAGTCGCCGGCCACGCCCTCAAAACCGCTTAGCGCTAGCGTTGGCGTGCAAATCCCTGGGGCTACCGCCGCTGCCGCTAGCCGACGCCCCGTTTTGGCCAGTGAGGATGTTTCCCGCTCTGACCTACCACCCGCACCCACAGCCCAGTTCAAGTCCCCCACCTCACCTTATGCCTACAACCAGGCGCATAGTGACGCTAGCGAAACCAGTAACGGCGTGGTGGAAAGCGTTGACACCCTAAAGGGAGCCAGCGCCCGCACCGCTAAGAACATGGAGGCTTCCCTCCAGATTCCTACCGCCACCTCTGCCCGTGCCATCCCGGCTAAGGTGCTGATTGAAAACCGTCTGCTAATCAACACTCACCTAGCTTCCACGCGTGGTGGCAAGGTTTCCTTCACTCACCTGATCGCTTGGGCCCTGGTGGAGTCGCTGGCAGAGATGCCGGAAATGAATGTGGCTTACACCCTGGATGAAAAGGG
>CAJZDJ010000133.1 GCA_915063485.1 uncultured Actinomyces sp. | reverse complement strand
GGGCGGGCTGGTTAACCAGCCCGCCCCCCACATTTACTTGGAAGCTACTTAACCCCTAGGGCTTGTTCTGTTTGAGTTAGGGATGCATTCCAGCTTTGAGCTTGTACCAGGGCCCAAGCGCCGGCGCTAATAGCCTGTTTACGCTGCGCTTCATCCTTGGCGTTGGCCACTTCGCTAAGCTCCGCGCTAACCACATTTAGCCATAGGCTAGCGCCTTGCTCGTAGGAATTACCGCTGGGTAGCTGGTAGCTGCTTAGGCGCTGATCAGGGCATTTAACCGCCAGGCAGGCGTCTACTGTGGCGGCGGCAGCTTTAGCCTGGGCGCCGGTAGCGCCGTCACCGCTTTGCGCTGCAATCACCTCTAAACCGTAACGGGCCTGGTCATAGGCGCTAAGCGTGCTCGCCTGCAGGGGAGTAGTTAAATTAACGCTAGTGCGCGGCTGCAGGGCCATCAGCTTGTCAAAATTCGTGCCGTCAAGGGCACGCGCCCAGCTAGCCCAAGTTAAACCAATAGCAGCATAGGTTTGGGCAGTTTTACCGCTAGATTCAGTCGCAGCCTTAAGGGCCTCACCAGTGCCCTGCTTAAGATACATAACCAGCTGCGCCGTCGTCGTATCAGAACCAGCCGTAGGAACCGGCGAGACAGTGGGATAACCGGTTGGGGGAGTGGTGTGCCAAGGCTGCCACACCCCACCCAGCGAACGCAGCTGAATAGCCGAGCCTTTAGCTACGGCAGCCACCTCAGCTGAGCCAGATTTAGCTAGCAACTGGGCGGCAGAGTTAATCAAAGCCGTCCGGCGAGCCAAAGCATCCTGGGTTTGCTGTGACGCTGAAAGCGTAGGCAGAGACGCGCGCGTGCCCTCACCTATCCGTAAACCACAGCCTGACAGCGCTAAAACGCAGGTCAGAGCCATGATTGAACAATTGCGGGCGGTAGCACGAAAACTAAACGGGCGCAGGGCGGGGGTGATTACGCGGCACTTCACCCCCTGATTTTCCCACGTACAGGTAAGATATGGGCAGGTAATTATCGACAGAAGGATCAGCAATGGCACCCGAGGCTAAGGGAAACCGCAAGCAAGCACCGGCTGAAGTGACCCAAATCCTGGCCCCAGTGGTTAGTGAAAACGGCTTAATGCTGCTGGAAACTGAGCTAACCAAGGCCGGAAAGTACTCGACGCTGCGAGTCATCGTGGACCTACCAGAAGGCCCCGGAGATGTTGACCTGGACACAATTGAACAGGTGGCGCGTCAAATCAGCGACGCGCTAGATGAAGCTGACCCAATTAAGGGCTCCTACCAGCTTGAAGTATCTAGCGCCGGCGCTGAGCGTGAACTACGTGACGCACGTGAATTTGGCCGTGCGCTAGGCCGCCTAGCACAAATTAACACCGAAGCCGGTGAGGTATTCGGACGTGTACTAAGCGTTGGCGAAACCGGGGTAGAGGTAGAAACCAAAACCGCCACGCAGCTAGTACCCTTTACGCAGATCATCAAGGCTCAGCAGGTAGTAGACCTCAGCGGCGCGCTGTAACCATAACTGAATAAAAGGAGCACACATGGAAATCAACATGACTGAACTGCGCGTTGCCGCAGACGAGTTGGAAATAGACCTAGATAACCTGGTCCCTGCTATTGAAGAAGCGATCCTAAACGCTTACCTCAAGCAGCCCGGGGCTATTAAGGGTGCCTACGTGCGTATAGACCGCCGCAACGGCGAGATGAACGTTTATGCCCCTGAGCTAGATGAAAACGACCAGCCCACCGGTGAATACTTTGACGACACGCCCCCGCACTTTGGGCGTATCGCTCAGGCTTCTATCCGTTCAGTAGTGGTCCAGCGCATCCACGACCGCCGTGACATGGAAGTGCTTGGCGCCTACAAAGACAAGACCGGCCAGCTAGTTTCCGGCATTGTGCAGCAGGGCCGCGACCCGCGCACCGTCTATGTGCGCCTAGACGAAGAACGCGAAGGCATTATTCCTCCCGCCGAGCAGGTGCCCGGCGAGCGCTACCGTCACGGTGACCGCGTGCGAGCCTATGTAACTGAAGTTTCCCGTGGCCCGCGCGGCGCTCAGATCATCCTTTCGCGTACCCACCCGGGCCTGGTGCGTCAGCTCTTTGAGCGTGAAGTACCTGAACTGTCTAAGGGCGAGGTAGAAATTGTCTCCCTGGCCCGCGAACCTGGACACCGCACCAAGATGGCGGTTCGAGCCAACAACCGCGACATTAACGCCAAGGGTGCCTTCATCGGCTCCATGGGCACGCGTGTGCGCGCGGTAAACCAGGAGTTGGGTGACGAAAAGATCGACATTGTTGACTGGTCAGCTGACCCGGCCAAGTATGTGGCCAACGCGCTTTCTCCCGCCCGTGTCTCCAGCGTGACCGTGCTAAACGAGGAAGAAAAAACTGCTCGCGCTGTGGTCCCTGACTTCCAGCTATCGCTAGCGATCGGTAAGGAAGGCCAAAACGCCCGCCTGGCTGCCCGCCTAACCGGCTGGAAGATCGACATTCGTTCTGACGCTGATGAGGGTGATATTCAGCCTAGCCGTACTTCAAGTGCTGACGTGAGCGGTGACTCAGGCTACCAAGGCTGAAAAACACTCAAATAGACGTTAAAATGAGCGATATGAGTCAACCTATACGTACCTGTGTAGGTTGCCGGGCTAAGGGCGCGCGTAGCGCGTTAATTCGCCTCGTTCGCCGCGATACTCGTGTGGTGGTGGATACCGGTGCTTGTGCGCCGGGAAGAGGTGCCTGGATGCATGACGATCCGCAATGTTATGGAACCGCTCTCAAACGGCGTAGCATTGAGCGTGCATTGCGCTGCAAAGGGACGCTTAACCTTGACGTTGTAGACAACTGGTTTTCCCATACCCACGCGGGCAAACCAGTGCCGCCTGGCGGCACTAACTACGAGACATGAAAGCGGGTAGAGAGCCGATGGGCACCCGATGAGTACCCAGCGATGAGCTGCCAGCAGTAAACACGCCCACCTGTTTCAGGTGGGAGACTGGAACAGGAGAATAGTGGCTAAACCACGTGTACATGAGCTCGCTAAGGAGCTCGACCCCTCAGGCAAGAAGGTCACCAGTAAGATCATTCTGGCCTGGCTTAAAGACCAGGGGGAGTTTGTTAAGGCAGCCTCCAGTGCTGTTGAACCCCCGGTAGCGCGCCGCGTGCGCGAACACTTCGCCCCGATGGTTGAGGGCGACGGCGCCAAGAAGGCTAAGGGTGACGCCCCTAAGCCTGGCGCTAAGAAAGCGGCTAAGCCCGCCGCACCTAAGCCGGCTGCTAAGCCGGCCCCCAAGGTAGAGGGCGCTAAGCCTGCCGCTCCCAAGCCCGGACCTAAGGCCCCTAAGGCCCCAGTAGCCGAGGAGCCTAAGCCGGCTGCTAAGCCTGCCGCTCCCAAGCCCGCTAAGCCTACTGCCAAGCCGGCTCCTGCCAAGCCGACTCCTGCTGAGGCTGCTAAGCCCGCCGCACCTAAGCCGGCTGCTCCTGCGCCGCGTGGTGGTGCCCGCCCGGGTAACAACCCCTTCGCTTCTTCACAGGGTATGCCCCGTCCTGGTGGCGCTCGCCCTCAGCCCGGTCAGGGTGGTCCGCGCCCGGCGGCCCCGCGTCCTGGCGGTAACGGCGCCCCCCGCCCGGGTAACAACCCCTTCGCTTCCTCGCAGGGTATGCCCCGTCCTGGTGGCGCTCGCCCTCAGCCCGGTCAGGGTGGTCCGC
>CAJZDJ010000132.1 GCA_915063485.1 uncultured Actinomyces sp. | reverse complement strand
GCCTAGTGCCCCACCAGGAAGCCCCCACCGCCATCTGCTGGGGTGACCGCAACCGCTCAGTGCTGGTGCGTGTGCCGTTAGGGTGGAATAACCTCGATGATCGCATGTTCCGCGACGCTAACCCCAATGAGCCCGCAGTTGGCCAGGTCCCCAATGACCTGCAAACCGTGGAAATGCGCTCACCTGACGGCTCTGCCGCCATCCACCTGCTGCTAGCAGCAATTGTGGTGGCCGCGCGAGTGGGTCTAACTGAGCCGGGAATGCTTGAATATGCCAATGAGCGATATGTCTCAGGGGATGCTTCTAAGCTCGAAAACCTAGAGCAGCTGCCCGCCTCCTGCTACGAATCAGCCCAGCGCCTGCAGGCTCAGCGCGCCCTTTACGAGGCTGAAGGGGTCTTTCCGCCTAAGCTCATTGACGCCTGGGTGGCTTACCTTGAAGGCCTAGGGGATGAGAACTTGCGTGAAGATATCGCCACAGCGCGGGTGCTAGTGGAAGATTTAGTGGAAACTTATTTCCACATCGGCTAAGTGTGTTGGGGCTTAAGTCTTATTAAGTCCCAACAATAAAGCCAAAGCGGGGCGCTTCCGAACAAACGGGAGTGCCCCGTCGTCGTAATCACACCATTAAAATATGAGACAGCGTTTATAAAGTTGCATCCGGTCTGCTATGTTTACCTCCATTGCCGCTTTGGCAATTTAAGTAACTTTAACGGAGGTGAACATGTCCGCTTTAACTACTCCCGAGCTATCTACGCCAGGGGAGGAGCCTGAAACTGCCGCGAGCGCATCACTAGGTGGTGACGCTAAGGTGTCTGAACACGACAACCCAGGAACTGACCTTAAGCGTGGCTTGTCCGCCCGTCACATGCAGATGATTGCTATCGGTGGCGCGATTGGAACCGGCCTGTTTGTGGCCTCCGGCGCAACCGTTTCTACCGCAGGCCCGGGCGGTGCCCTGGTGGCCTATTCGGTAATTGGTTTAATGGTGCTGTTGTTGATGCAGTCGTTGGGTGAAATGACTGCGCACATGCCCGTTTCTGGTTCTTTCCAGACTTACGCCACGCGTTTTGTTAGCCCTTCCTTTGGTTTTGCCATGGGCTGGAACTACTGGTTTAACTGGGCCATTACGGTGGCCGCTGAGCTGGTAGCGGCCGGTATTGTGATGAGCTACTGGCTGCCGGATGTGCCTCACTGGGTGTGGGCGGCTGTGTTCTTGGCGCTGCTAACCGGTCTTAACGCGCTCTCTGCACGCGCCTATGGTGAAGGTGAATTCTGGTTTGCCACCATCAAGGTGATTACCGTGCTGGTGTTTTTGGTGGCTGGCGTGGCCATGATCCTGGGGATTATGGGCGGTAACTCGCCTGGCTTTAGTAACTGGACTAAGGGGGAGGCCCCCTTCCACGGCGGCTGGCTCTCGATTGTGTCAGTGTTTATGATCGCTGGTTTCTCTTTCCAGGGTACTGAGCTGGTTGGTGTGGCTGCGGGCGAGTCGCGTAACCCCCGCAGGGATGTGCCCCGGGCTATTAAGAGCGTGTTCTGGCGGATCATGCTGTTCTATGTGGGTGCCATTTCGGTTATTGGTTTCCTGATTCCTTACACCGACCCCAACTTGCTGCGTAACGGTGAGACTGATGTGGCTTACTCGCCTTTCACCTTGGTGTTTGAGCGGGCTGGTGTGGCCGGCGCGGCTGCGGTGATGAATGCGGTTATTTTGACCGCGATTTTGTCTGCCGGTAACTCTGGCCTGTATGCCTCTACCCGTATGCTGCACTCGATGGCCCTTGATGGTCACGCCCCCAAGCTGTTCTCCCGGGTTAACCGGCGCGGCGTGCCGATCTACGCTATGGCGGTTACGGCTGCTGTGGGCGCGGTTGGTTTCGTGACCGCTATTGTGGGTGAGGGCGCTGCCTACACTTGGCTGCTTAACGTCTCTGGTCTTTCAGGCTTCATTGTGTGGCTGGGTATTTCCTGGTGCCACCTGCGTTTCCGGCGGGCCTATGTGTTGCAGGGCAATGACTTGGCGAAACTGCCCTACAAGGCTCCGCTGTTCCCGTTTGGCCCGATGCTGGCTTTTGCTATGTGCCTGATTGTGCTGGTGGGTCAAAACTATGAGGCCCTGTTTAGGGGCCAGTTGTTCCAGATTGCTTCTAGCTACATTGGTTTGCCGGTGTTCTTGGCGATTTGGGCTATCCACAAGCTGGTTACCAAGGAGCCTAAGGTTGAGCTGGCTACCGCTGACGTCAGTGGCGTTGAGGTTGAGGTGGCCTGATAGCTTCTGCTAGCTTTTTCCCGCCTGCGGTTTAGTCCGACGGCGTAGCGAGTGCCTGGTTGCAATTTTATGCAGCCAGGCACTCGCGCTATTCCCAGCGGGCGCAGCGCTCGCTGCGGGCAACTTCGATGGCGCTGTTGCGGTCCCAGCCGTTGCTGGCGCGGAATACGAGCTTACGCGAGCTAGAGCATTGCCAGGCCGTTAAAACCACATCTGAACTGGAGTTGTTTGAGTTGTCTGCGGCGGGGGTGGGGGGTGCCTCAGTGGGGGAGATGGTGGTCAAGTTGGGCAGGTTCAAACCTGTGGAGGGTTCTGGACTTGAGGACAGCGGCGTGGGTGTGGCGGTCCCTAGCGGCTTGCTGGTGGGTAGCGGCGCAGTGATAGGTAGTGGCGTGCTGCTGTGAGTGGGGCTGGGGGTGTTTTCAGAGCTCTGGGTTTGGGTAGTGGTAACGACGACGGCGCCCGGCTGGCTTTGCTGGGAGGCTTGGTGGGCGTAGAAAAGGATGCCCCCAACCATGGCGAAAATACCCAGCACCGCGAAAGTCACCAGCGACACGCGCCAGGCTGAGCCCCAAGGCGTATACAAGCTAGCGTGGGTGTTACCAAGCGTGTTTAGCTTGCTTTCGCGCAGAGAGGTGGTCTGGGGGGCGTTGTTGTGGGAGCTGGGGCGCTGGTGGTCAATCATTGGCTTACAGCTGTCGTCGGGGTCAGATACTAAGGCAGATATTACCCCGACCTGTGGCTTAGGTTAAGAAATCACAATGTTGTGACTAGGTAACAGATTTCAACCTTAGAGCCCTGGCAACAAAAGTTATTCGTTTTCTTCACGTTGGGCGAGGATACGTTCCGCCTCTTCATCAGGCAGCGGATCACCATTGTCGTCAAGCAGGCCGTTACGTTTCATGAACTGGTAACGTGAATCAATGAGACGAGGTAACGGAAACGGCAGAATATATAAGGCGCCAATAAAAATAAAGAACAGTGCAATGAACGATAAAGGAAACCAAACGAATCCGGGAGCTCCCGCCCTCTTCAAGAGCATACTGATTCCAATTAAGGTACACGCAATGCTCATGCAGGGATACGTCATTGCCGCCATGTTTTTGGTCATACGCTCGCGTGAAATACTTCTCCCGAATTCTGCCACCCACGAATCAGTGTAGGTCTGCACCCACCATGTATAAATAACGAAAATACCAAAAATCGTCACTCCGATTTCTTCCCACACACTATTCATACTTGTTACCTCCTACCCAAATAAAGCAGCGCTTATATAAAAGGCTAGTGTTGCGTTAGAGATTGTGGCCATCGTGATTTATCCCCAAATACGCCTTTGGCTAATACCGTCTTAACGGTTGATAGTCTGCTGTGCGTCCTCGCGCTATGAGGGCGCCTGCTCTGAGCAAGCTGGCAGTCCCTAAACCAGGTAAAAACTGCTTCCAGGCAAAAGCAGGGGGGCGCCCGCCATGCGGC
>CAJZDJ010000131.1 GCA_915063485.1 uncultured Actinomyces sp. | reverse complement strand
TTCCCTATAAAAATTCCATGGGGTTTTATAGGGAAGGGATGAAATGTCAGTATTTACGACGGCGCCTGCATATTAGCGACGGCGCCTGCAGGCTAGCCTGACGCACGCAGGCCGAGGCTGCAACAGACTGGCCCAACACAGGCAGGACCAGGCCGCAGGCAATCCAGCTAGCCGGAGCCAGCAAACAATCCGAGGCCGCAGACAGGCTAGCCCAACGCACGCAGACCCGGAGGCTGCCTGCAGACTAGGGGGTGCAGGCAGGGCAGCTAGCCGGAGCCAGCCAATAGCAGTAAATATTAATTATTTACTGGGATCCCATTTACCTGAAGCGTCGAAATAGTAACGCTTGCCGTCAATAGTTTGGTAACCGGTAAGCATTAGACCCTTATATGCACCACTCAAATTAGTGGAGCCTTTACCCGGATCTAGGTAATACCAAGCATTACCTGACTTAAACCAACCAGTGGTTAATACGCCGTCGTCCCCAAAGTGATACCAACCCGGGTAAGCCTTATACCAGCCGGTAACCATTACGCCACCGGGAGTGAAGTAATAAGATTTCCCGCCAATGGTATTCCAGTTGACATACATATGCCCGTCGCCACCGTCTAGGTAAAAGCGTGCCGAGCCCTCAATATGCCAGCCTTTACTTAAACCATTAGTGGTGAAGTGATACCAGTATTTATTGCCTAATTTATCGGTTTTCTTTGAAGCACCCCAGCCATTGGCAGCCCAACCATTTGCGTCAAATAGATATTTAACGCCTTTATTTGTGGCTACACATTTGCTGGGGTAGGAGCCGTCAGAATTGCGGTACCACCAGGAGTCGCCGCCCCGATAAACCCAGTCCCCGCCTTTAACCGCACAGGTTTTGTCCACCCAGCCGTTACTGGAGTCGATAACGCCGGTGCCCGGGGCGCCCATCTGCCGACGACGCCAGCTTGGGTTAGCTGCGTTACCGACGACGCCGCTACTACTGGGGCTGCCACGGACGACGTCGTCGCTGCCGGAGCTGCAACCGCGCCACCCCCAAGAGTCGCTGCAGCCACAGCCGCAGTCAGCAGGAAAGTGTTGGTGCGGCGCAAAATTCGCTTACCGAAGCCGCTGTTTTTAAGCACTTTAGACCACCTTGAATCCGAGAATTTGACTAGCTCAAAAATATCCAATTCCCCTTAAGATTGCCTGGACATTGTAAAAACTTGGTGAGTTTCACACTCGAAGTGGCAGGTGACGCAGGCATTTACAGTGTCCAGGAAGCGTGCCTGTTTAGGCTGGCTAAGCTGGCTGTAACGAGGCTGGCCGCAAGAGTCTACCGAGCCAGATCGTTTGGGCAGTTCAGATTGCTGGGAAGGTCGGGCCCGAAGTGCACATCTAGGTTACTGACTCACGGTCTAGCATTCGGCTCACAAATAGGCCCTTTGCTAACTACCCAACTTTAAGGTCGAGCCACAAATCCTTGCTCACACGACAGACCCTTGCCCAGCCGCAAAACCTTAGCCGCACACAAATCCTCGGCTCACACCCCACCCCTTGGTTAATAACTTATACTCTCACACACAGATACTGACATTTCATCCCTTCCCTATAAAACCCCATGAAATTTTTATAGGGAAGGGATGATTTTGCCTGTATTTGTATGATTTGTCTGTATTTGTCTGTGTTTGTTTGTGCTCATTCCCCACGCAGGGCCTCTACTGGGTCTTCACGCGCAGCCTTGGAGGCCGGCAGCAAACCAGCCAAGAAAGTCAGGCCCATGGAAATGACCACCAAAATGACCCCGGCAGCAACAGGCAGTGTGGCAATGTCTTGCACCCCAAAGCGGTCAGCCACATACATATTGGCTGGAATAGTCACCAACACACTCACACCCACTCCCAGCAAACCCGCCAGGGCCCCCACAATCAGGGTCTCCGCATTAAATACGCGCCTAATATCAGCTTTAGACGCACCAATTGAACGCAAAATTCCAATCTCTTTACGTCGCTCCAGCACGGAAATAAATGTGATAATACCAATCATAATCGATGACACCACCAGCGAAATAGACACAAATGCCACCAGCAGCGCAGTCACAATATTAATGATGTTGGTGATTGAACTCATCAGCATCCCCACAAGGTCTGAATAAACAATAACCTTGCCCGTTTGTTTTTTAGCTTTAGCCTCCGCATTGTAGTTGGCAAGGATAGATTTAACGTGGTCTTTATCAGCGAAAGACTTTGGGTAAATATCAATGCGTTCCGGCTGGTCTGCGCGCGCATACCCTAAGGTAAGTAAATTGGCGCGAGCCGTGGTGGCATTAGGGTTAAGTAACTGCGTCAGTAATGCCGCAATTTCTTCCGGCTTCATATTGAACTTAAATGCATCTTTAAGTTTATTTGCATCCACCTGCATAGCACTGGACAGGTTACCCATAATCTGCCCCATGGCGTTTTGCACCTGGGCAGTTAGCTGGGTTTGCAAAGTAGTCATCAGCTGATTGAGTGAGCTTTGCAGCAACTGCCCAACTGCTTTACTTAACGCGGTAGTAACCGTGGAGCTAAGTGCATTAGCCACTTTACTGGAAATCTGACTAGCCAGGTCGGCTGAAACATTTTCAGCAATTTGTTGCACAGCCGGATCATTACCTAGAGCCTGGGTAAGGTTGGCAGTAAGTTTGGCCCGATCAATTATGGTGTCACCACTAAAGATTGGTGCCAAAAGCTTTTGCACCTGTTCGGTTTGTAGGTACTTTGTCACTGCCGCAGCAATCTTGGCAGGGTCAGCTTGGCCCGGCGTGCCCGGGCCGCCATCGTCGCCGTCGCCCCCATGCTGCGCATACCAGGGTATAAAACCACCCACCACCTGGGTGAGGATGTTACTTAGCGCCTGCGCACCGCCAGGTTTGATCGCCCCATTAGCTAGCGCAGCCTGCACCACTTTGGCTAGGTCAATGTTGGCCAGTTGCGGAAACTGTTTCTGCAAGGATGAGTAATCAAGCTTGGAAGCATCCAACCCGTTTAAATCAATCGCAGGCATTTGACTTAGATCCAGGCTACTTAAGTCCAGCTGCACATTGCCTACAGCCCCGCTTAAATCCATCCCCGAAAAGTCTAAATTATTCAATCCAGCATTAATAGAGGACGGATCAAATTTAAATGCTGCCATCAATTTATCTTGATCAATAGTGATCAGCGAAGACAAATCAATTTGCGGATTAGCGTGTTCTTTAGCTTCTTCCTCGAAAGTCTTTCCGGTAAATACATTGCGTTTGGGGTCAGCTAACTGTTGCTTAACAATTGGTGACGCCGCCGCCTTAGCAATTACCTGTTGGGTAAGCGCCCCGGTGTAATAGATACCCGGAGAAAGTACACTAGATTGCCCAAATCCACCACCGCTAGAAGTGGGTTTAACTATACCCACAATCTTTAGATCAGTTCCAGCAGCTACAATTTGCTTGAGCGCAGCAGCATCATTATCCCGAGCGCTCCAAACCTTATACTTCGCATCATATTTGTAAAGATCGGGCACATTAACTAGCTTGAATTTAGCGCCCAAAATTTGCTGAGGCGCCCATGTAGCAGCCGTATTCTTGAGTTTTACACCCTCGTTTTGACGCAGTTTAGCCATAGCGTTTTGCAACTGTCCATAGTCACGCAAACCTAGCGTATATTCAAGCCGCTCAGGTAGGCGCCCATTAGAATCTAGCGCCACCACCAGCTCATTTGCCGCCGTCGGCCAACGCCCACTAACTACATCATAGCTATTTTCATACAGTGAACGATCATTAGCTAACTGTTTGAAAATAT
>CAJZDJ010000130.1 GCA_915063485.1 uncultured Actinomyces sp. | reverse complement strand
GCTGGTAGCCAGGCCCCCAAACTATTTACTGCAAAGCTTTAGGGCTTTGCGTGCGATGTGTATCTGCATGCGTGGCGTGTATCGGCTCAAAACGGGCAGATACGTGCAGGCAGATACACGCCACGCACGTTTTTAGGCGTCGCCGCCCTGAGCGCCGGAGTTGCCGGCGCGCACGTTGAGCAGGTCGTAGCGGTCAATGGCCTGGCTTACTAGGGAGCGGTCAACCTGCCCCTGCTTAGCCAAAGCCTCCAGGGCCTTAGTGACCACACTGGCGGCGTCGATCTTGAAGAAACGACGGGCAGCAGCGCGAGTGTCAGAGAAACCAAAGCCGTCAGCACCCAAAACGTGGTAGTCACCGGGGATCCACTGGCGGATCTGGTCGGGTACCAGGTGGTCGTAGTCACTGGTGGCAATGAACGGGCCGGTGGCCCCAGCTAGCTTCTGGCTCAGGAAGGGCACCTGGGCCGGCTGCTCGGGGTGCAGGAAGTTGTGCTCATCCACCTCAAGGGCGTTGCGGCGCAGCTGGTTCCAGCTGGTAACCGAGTAAACGCTGGCGCGCACGCCCCAGTGTTCAAGTAGCATCTCGCGGGCCTGCAAAATCCACGGCACACCCACACCTGAAGCCAGCAGGCTTACCTGCGGGCCCTGGCCGGCGGGGGCGTCAGCCACCTTGTAGATACCACCCAAAATGCCTTCAACATCCACGTTTTCCGGCTCGGCCGGCTGGACCATGGGCTCGTTGTAAACCGTCAGGTAGTACATCATGTCGCGGTTGCGGCCACTGTCGGGGCCGTACCAACGCTCTAGGGCGTCACGCACAATGTGGCGGATTTCGTAGGCGTAGGCCGGGTCGTAGCTGATCACGGCGGTGTTGGTGGATGCGATCAGCGGCGAGTGACCATCCATGTGCTGGGTGCCCTCACCGGTCAGGGTGGTGCGCCCAGCCGTGGCGCCAATGATGAAACCACGGGTGAGCTGGTCGCCGGCAGCCCAGAACTGGTCGGCGGTGCGCTGGAAACCGAACATCGAGTAGAAGATGTAAACCGGGATCATCGGCTCGTTGTTGACCGCGAAGGAGGTGCCGGCCACCTGGAAGGCGCTAGCGGAACCAGCTTCGTTAATACCGGTGTGCATGATCTGACCGGCCTGAGCTTCACGGTAAGACAGCATCATGTTTGCATCTACCGGCAGGTAGTTTTGACCCAGGGTATTGAAGATCTTAGCTGAGGGGAAGATCGAGTCCAGCCCGAAGGTACGTGCCTCGTCAGGAATGATCGGGACAATGCGCTTACCGATGTGCTTATCCTTGATCAGCTCCTTAAGCAGGCGCACAAAGGCCATGGTGGAGGCCACTTCCTGCTTACCTGAGCCGCCCTTGAGGATGTCGTAGATCTTGGGGTCGGGTAGCTCAATTTCCTTGTTACTAGGGCGGCGTTCAGGGATAAAGCCACCTAGGCGACGACGGCGGTCCAGCATGTAGAGC
The DNA here is from genome assembly GCA_915063485.1 of uncultured Actinomyces sp. GTDB lineage: Bacteria > Actinomycetota > Actinomycetes > Actinomycetales > Actinomycetaceae > Actinomyces. The sequence continues at coordinate 2,401 of CAJZDJ010000130.1, read as the reverse complement.
AGGGCCGGGTCGTCTGCGGCGGGCTTGTAGTAAGGCGGACGGGTGGGGTCAGCCTCTAGCTCGGCGTCGCTGATCGGGATGTGCAGGGTGTCGCGCAGGGCCTTGAGGTCATCAAGCTTGAGTTTCTTCATCTGGTGCGTGGAGTTACGCGCCGCGAAGTGGGAGCCCAGGGCGTAGCCCTTAACGGTGTGGGCCAAGATAACGGTGGGGGCGCCAGTGTGCTCAGTAGCGGCCTTGTAGGCGGCGTACATCTTGCGGTAGTCGTTACCGCCACGCTGCAGGGCCCAGATTTCCTCGTCGGTCCAGTCCTTGACGAGGGCGGCAGTGCGCGGGTCGCGACCAAAGAAGTGCTCACGTACGTAGGCGCCGTCGTTAGCCTTGAAAGTCTGGTAGTCACCGTCGAGAGTTTCATTCATCAGGTGCACCAGGGCGTGGTCCTTATCGGCAGCCAGCAGGCGGTCCCAGCCACGGCCCCAAATCACCTTAATGACGTTCCAGCCGGCGCCACGGAAGAAGGCCTCCAGCTCCTGAATGATCTTGCCGTTACCACGCACCGGGCCGTCTAGACGCTGCAGGTTGCAGTTAATGACGAAGGTGAGGTTGTCCAACTGCTGCTGAGCAGCTAGCTGCAACATGCCACGGCTTTCAGGCTCATCCATTTCGCCGTCGCCCAGGAAAGCCCAAGTGCGCTGCTGGGAGGTGTCTTTAATACCACGCATGTGCAGGTACTTGTCAAACCAAGCCTGATAGATAGCCTGGGAGGGGCCTAGACCCATAGAAACGGTGGGGAACTCCCAGAAGTCCTCCATACGACGCGGGTGGGGGTAGGAGGGCAGGCCGCGTCCCTGCTCCGGGTGGGAGTATTCCTGACGGAAACCGTCCAGGTCAGCCTCGGTTAGGCGGCCTTCAATGAAGGCGCGGGCGTAAGGTCCGGGGGAGGCGTGGCCCTGGAAGAAGATGTGGTCACCGCCGCCGGGGTGGTCCTTGCCACGGAAGAAGTGGTTGAGACCTACTTCGTATAAGGTGGCTACGGAAGCGTAGGAGGAGATGTGTCCACCCACGCCGATGCCCGGACGCTGGGCGCGGGTAACCATAACGGCGGCGTTCCAACGGATCCAGCGACGGTACTGGCGTTCAGCGGCTTCATCGCCGGGGAAGTAGGGTTCTTCGTCAACAGCAATGGTGTTGACGTAAGGGGTGGTTAGCTGGCCGGGGACGGTCACGTTCTTTAAACGTGCTTCAGCCAGCATGGATAGCAGGATGTAGCGTGCTCGGGCTTGACCCTTTTCGGCGATAAGCGCGTCTAGAGACTGCTTCCATTCAGCTGTTTCCTGTGGATCATTATCGGTGACCTTGGCTAACAGGCCATCGATAAGCGGCGTGGATTCATTCGTTGGGGCCACGGTTATTCCCTTCGCGTCGTTGTGGTCGACTGCGCGCGCCGGAGCGTCAGTCCGTGGGGCTAAGCCCGCTGTACCTAACTAATTTACGACTTTTGACCTAGATAAAGCGAATAAATCGGGCATTAAGTCCCAGATAGTGGTGTGAAGTAGTGCATGTGTGCTGGGTGGGGATGTTTTAACGCTCCTGATGGGGAAGTTAATGGAGATGCGGGCAATACTAAGTGTGGCTGAGCTCGCTTATATGTCAGAAACATTTGAATAGATGCAGGTAAAACGCGCATACAGCTTGCAAAGCCAGCGATTTTGGGGTGTGCTTATTCCATGTCGCTTAACCACGACGGCACAACTTCAGCCGCTACCCGCCTGGGCTTCGAGGCCGGGCAAATCATTCAGGAATATTACTTCGACGACGACGCCGACATGGCGTTAAGGGCTCAGCTTGAGGAAGCGCTGGGCAGCCAGCTAGTAGACGAAGATTATGCAGATGTTGTCGACGGCGCTATCGCTTGGTGGCGCGAGGAAGACGGGGGCGTAGATGAGCTCACCGATCTTTTGGTCGACGTCGCCGCTAACTTGGATGGGGAAGGGCTAATTTGGGTGTTCACCCCCAAGGCTCGCAGTGCTGGCGCAGTTTCACCGATCGTGGTGGAAGAGGCGGCAGGCAATGCGGGTATGCACGCTACCAGCGCACGGCAAGTAAGTGACGCCTGGAGCGGAGTGCGAATTTCTTCACGTCGCAAATAATTTGTAATCTCCCTAGCGGGTAGGGTAACTTTATACCCGCAAGGACCTGTAGCTCAGTTGGTTAGAGTATCTGGTTTACACCCAGAGGGTCGTGGGTTCGAGTCCCGCCGGGTCCACCAATGCAGTGTTTAAAACTGCAGCAATAAATTGCTCTCATGTAAAACATGAGAGCTTTTTTGTTTCCAGCGGCGTTTAACCCGGGTTAAGGGTCAAAATGTGTGTCTGGCTCGGCGTGTCGCGGGGGTTAGATTTGG
>CAJZDJ010000129.1 GCA_915063485.1 uncultured Actinomyces sp. | reverse complement strand
CTTGAGACCCTAACCACCTAGAATTAAACCAGTCCAACTTTCGGGGGCTAGTTCATGTTGACGGGGCTTTCCAAACTGCGGTGCGTTCTTTCCAGCGCCGCATGGGGCTAAGCCAGACCGGTGTTGTCGATAAGACTACTTGGGATGTTATGCAAACCGGTTACAGCTGGTATGTGGACCAGTATCAGGCCACCCCGGTGTCTATTTCTGCCACGCGTTCAGAGCGCATTGAGGCCATGATTGGTTACGCCTACAACCAGCGCGGTTCTTCCTACACTTGGGGTGGGGCTGGTCCTTACGGTTTGGGTTATGACTGCTCAGGTCTTACTTTGCAGGCCCTTTACCACGCCGGTATGGATCCGCAGCCGATCAATGTGGTCAAGCATGGTTGGCCTAGCTACCGTACTTCGCAGGAGCTTTACAAATACTCTAAGTTCCAGCATGTGCCGCTGTCTGCACGCCAACGCGGTGACCTGATTTTCTACACTACTGATGGTGTGGTTACCCACGTAGCTATCTATCTGGGCGATGACCAGGTGATTCACACCGACTGGATGGGTAGGCCCGCCCGCATTGAGCACATTACGGTCTCTTATGGTTGGGGCAATATTGCCAGCCAGGTGGTGCGCCCCTTCCCGTAAACAGCGCCTCTAATCGTATTTTTTACGACGACGTCGCCCGCCTAAGTTTTATAACTTAGGTGGGCGATTTTTATGGCTGGGACTAGGCGATTACTAGACCTAGGGATTGGCTAAAGTCCGAGTTCAGCTAGAGGCTATCAGTCACTGAAAGCTGATAATTAAGAAGCTGTCAGCCTGGTGTTGAGCGGAAAGCTAGCCTCTGGAAGCCAGCTACATGACACTGTCTAGAAAGCTACCGGCCAGTGCGGCATGCATTTAGCTAGGGTTGCCCCAGCTTCAGCCAGTTGATTAACCGCCTGCACATAGGTTGGGTTAGGGGTGGGGGTTCGACCTATTTTTAGATCTGCCTCAGCTTGTGTGGGGTTAGCGAACTCGCTTAGCTTGCCGTCACTAATCTGGGCAGAAAGTGTCGCGTAGGTACCCAGCGCACTCAGGGCTGCTTGGGCAGTCTTGTCTTTAGCTGCGGCTTTAGTAAATTTCGCACGGTAATCCGTATTTAACGTAACCGTGAAAGCTTGCCAGGAGACTTGCTTAACTTCCGGAGAAGCGTCTTTAGGTAGCGAACTAAAAGTCTTACCAGTACTGGATTCTTTGAGGGCGCTTACGTACACCTTGTCCATGGCAGCACAGCCATCGGAGGCTGGTTGCGTGTTCATGGTTCCGGCTTTAGGGGTTCCTGAACCGCAACCAGTTAAGACAGATGCGCAGATCAGCGCCATTACTGATGCAGTTGCAATAGGCTTAAACATACTTGCGATTGTATTGCACGAGCTTGGCAAATGTCGGGAATTTGGACCCTGAACTGGCTAAAGTACCAAAAAATGGGGATTTTGTGTCCTAAACTTAGGGCGCACCCTAAGCACCCTTCGAATCCCCATACCCTAGAAGGTTAACAAATGATACGCCCTAGTTGCAATTCGGTTATCACCACACTCTTGGTGGCTTGTCTAGCTCTGATAACTCTGGTTTTGGTTAGTTATCTGTCTAAGCTGGATTATTCCGTACGCAACTGGGCATTGGCTTCACGAACCCACACCGCTACTCGCATCTACAGCACCATTACCACCTTGGGTAATACGCTTACTTTGACTGTGGCCACGGTTTTGATCTGCCTGGTACTGCTAGCCATTAAACAATGGCGTATGGCTATTTTGATTGGTGCCACCATGGCGGTTTCTTCAGGTGTAAACATGAGCTTGAAAGCGCTGGTGGGGCGTGAACGCCCGCCGCGTGCTCAGCTATTGGGGCTACCTGAGCACAGCATGTCTTTTCCTTCTGGACACACCCTGTGTAGCTTGGTGTTTGCAGCCTTGCTAAGTTTTTTGATCGCTACTTTTTGGCCTGAACGCTGGCAATCTCCCCTGGCTAAAGTAGCTTTAGCGGTTCTTTATGTATTGCCCTGGATGGCGGCTTTAGTGGTTGCCTATAGCCGCATATACTTGGGTTATCACTGGCCCACAGATCTGTTAGGCGGCTGGTTGGTGGCCGCACTGATAATTATGTTGGTGCAGTTACTATCCCCCTGGGCCGCGTTAGTAGTAAACCCGTTCCAGAAAAACTCTACGACATGAGCACTCTTCCGATCGCCCTAATTACCGGTGCCACCAGTGGTATTGGCCTAGCCACTGTCCAGGCATTAGCATCCGACCACCACATTATTGCGCTAGCCAGGAACCGTCAGCGTCTAGATAATTTGGTGGCTTCACTTCCTAGCGCCCAGGCAGTTTCTGTGGATCTTAGCGACGCCGAGGCGGTAGCTGAGGCTGTAGGCGAGCTAAGTCTTGAGCGCCTGGACGTATTGGTTAACAGCGCCGGAGTGGAGGCCGCTGGAAGGTTAGAAGAGCTCAGCGTTTCACAGTGGCGCCAAGTATTGGATTTGGATCTGGTAGCCCCAGCCCAGCTGACCACCTTACTACTGCCGGCTTTGCGTAAAGCTCACGGTTTAGTGGTGATGCTAAATTCTGGCGCAGGCACACGCGTATGGCCTGGGCAAGGTTTGTATTGTGCCGCCAAGCATGGTTTGCGGGCACTCGCTGATGCACTACGCGAGGAAGAGCGCGGCCATATCCGTGTAACCACTATTTACCCTGGCCGCACCGATACTGCTATGCAGCAGCGTCTACACAATTCGGGAGCAAGAGCCGGTTCTGGCAAGGGTGGGGGTTACTGCGCTAGCGACCATATGCAGGCCGCTTCAGTGGCTAAAGCTATCCGCCTGGCGGTAGATACTCCGCTAGATGCCACTATTGAGGATCTACATATCCGCCCCTCTGATCTCCAAGACTAATTTCCTCTGGCCTATCCCAACAACCAGGAGAGAGCATGGATTTAACTCGCCCCCAGGCCCCCTACCCCTACGATTTGCTACCTAAAGTTCCAGCTACTTTCACTATCACTAGCCAGGATATGGAAGATGGCAAACCTCTAGCAGATAAGTTTGCCGCCCCTCATGAGAACATCTCCCCCGCTTTGGCTTGGCATGGTTACCCTGAGCAAACTCAGTCTTTTGTAGTGACCTGCTTTGACCCTGATGCCCCCACACCTTCAGGTTGGTGGCACTGGGCGGTGCTTGATATCGACGTCGCCACCCCGTATTTGGCGCAAAATGTGGGCCGTAGCGATCTTTTCTTGGAAGGTGCTTGCTTCCATGCTCGAAACGACTCTGGTACCTGGGCCTACTATGGCCCTTACCCGCCTGCCGACGATGGCCCGCACCGTTATATTTTCACGGTCTATGCCTTGGATGTGCCCACACTGGAACTTGATGGTGACACTTCAATCGCAGCCGTAGCTTTCCATGCACTGTCACATACCTTGGCGCGAGCCGAGCTGACCGTCACCTATGAAATCAAGGCCTAACCGAGCCTGAAGTTTTCACTAACCAAACCATAGTTTCAGATGGTTAACTTTCCAGAGCTGACCTAATATGCAGGCAAAGCCAGTCTTAAACCTGTAAAGCTAAGCTCATGCAAGGTAAGCGTGGGGATCCTAGATATTGTCTAGGATCCCCATTTTTTACACCATATGCAGCTAAAACCTAGTCCGCTCCCCAATGTTCACTACTGTCTCGAAACAATCAAGGTTAGAACGTGAGTGGAGTACAACCACAGCTTGCTTACCAGTACGACATAAAACCTGCTTCATTGACTCGATCTCACTACGTTCTTCGACAGGGTTAAGCCCCTTCAAAGTCTCGTCAAGTAAAACAAGCTGCCAGGCACCATCTTCTAGCACAGAACGCGCAAGCTCTAACCCGCTTAAGTCAGATACTTCAACAGCTAAAGGATCTACCTCAGGGATAACAGTAACTTTATCCTCACCATAGTTACGGTAAAGCGCATCAAGCATGACAGACTT
>CAJZDJ010000128.1 GCA_915063485.1 uncultured Actinomyces sp. | reverse complement strand
GATATTGCACAGCTGGAGTTGGTGGATGCGTACTTGGCTGAGCAATGTAAATCCGCGCTTTCAGCAAAACCCTACGAGGTATTGGATATTTAACAAGCGAGGATTTGCCTGGGCCTCCAATTACTTGGATTGGTATGTTTATCTTCCTGGCATATGCACTCTGCCGGGCTATGGCGCCCACGATGCCGAACCTTGCACCCAGCGGGCCTCGTACTGCACCCACCCCAGCCTTTGTATCCATCGTGACCACCTTTGGTCCGTGCGTGAGCGCACGCTAAGCGCTCAAACTAAATGAAGCACGACGCCCGCCATGTGCTCAATGTATGTAGAGACGTCAATCACTCAACATCTTGCATCATGCTATAAGATGGTTCTATCTAGCAGTGAAGCTAAGTCTGGAAGGGACTAATCTGATGGATGGGCTCATCTCACTTGGTCTAGGACTCTTAGCGTTTGTTAGCGCTTTCTGCTTGGCTGGTCTAGCGCGAGCTATGCGAAATGACAAGTTACCTCCAAATATGTGGGCGGGAATCAGGACGAAGGCAGCATTAGAGTCGGAGTCGTCCTGGTATCAGGTTCAACGAGCAGGTTCAGTACCAGTCATTTGCTTAGCCACTGCTTATGCAGATTCAGGTTTACTCTTTATCCTTCAAGGAATTTACTACGAGACTATTTCTGTACTTATTCCGGTAATTGTGTTTAGCGTGCAGAGTCTGGTCGGAATTATATGGATGTACAAGGCGAGCTATAACTCCGATCCATCACAAAAACCAGAGTAGAGCCAGTGAGTTCTCTACGCCTGTGCGCAGCTTATGGCGACGACGCCGTCCCCCCAGCAGGTTGACAATACCCCTGAATGGCTCGACGCCGTCGCCCTTAGTTAGTTTTCAGCGTGTCAGTAGTGCCAATCGCTATTGCTTACCGCCCAGGTACCGTCTTCCTGTTTAGTAAGACTAATTAAAGCCCAACTGCTAACAGGTTCATGGGAACCGTCAGCGTAGGTACGAACGAAACCTACTGTACGAAGCCAACGGCCAGGGATCCGTTCAGGATTTCTATGTTCACCGTCAGTGACTATGTACTTAATAGTGACAGTGGTGTGTGATTTACCGGGCACAAGCGGCAGGAATTCTCCTTGTCCCTTCACTACGTCAGGATTTGGGATATGGTTTCCACGAATCTCAGGAGTTTCGTAAACGCTTGACCGGATAGAGGCATACGCCGTCGTGATATCGCGTGAGGCATCCCAAGTCTGATACGTGATGACATAAGCGGCACACACCGCGTCAGGATCATGGCGATCTACGGTGGTCGGATCAGGCAGCAGATCACTAAGCCACTTCACAGAAGCCGGGTGCAGGCAGGTTCCATCGGGAGCTAAGGTCCCATCTTCACATGGAGGCATACTCGAAGCCGTGACAGTTGGGGTAGGCGTTGGAGTAGGTGTAGGGGTTGTGGCGGTAGGGGTTTTGGTTGCCTTAGCTAGGGGTGAGCTCTGCGCGCTGAAGGAGGTAGTGACAGAAGCAGGGGCGCTCATGTTGGAAGCGGCCGAGATGGTGTTGGTGTTGTTAGTGAGGTGATTCCAGAAGAAGACGCCTGTAACAGCCAAGGCAATTGCTAGAGCTGCTGCAACCGCCGCAATCATCACTTTGCCGCTATTTGTAGTTTGCTTGAGAATGTTCATGTAAGCATCCTTAGGTACACACTATCTTCTTACCCTGTCACTCAGGGAAGCTAAATAATCACCAATCCCGCATCCACTGCGCGACCAGCATTGTCGCGCCAACATTTAGATGTGAGCAGCCCCAAGACCCTTCAAAATCACTACCCGAAGGCAGTGCCCCCTTATTGAAGTGGCAACAACACGAGCCTAATCCTAAGTGTTGCGCACCACAAGGGATAAATCATATTGATTGCACTATCTCAAATAGCTGCGTGCCAGGTTAAGTATTTTTATTCCGACGACGCTGTAGACTGATTCATCTTGCGTTTAGCTGCTTCAAGGTTTTTCTCCACTCGCTTGGTTAGTGGATGTTCTAGCCCTAACACCCGCTGACAGTCCGGCAGCAGTTCCTCCCATTCATCGATCGCCTCAGCAAGACGACCAACAGAGTCATAAGCGCTAGCCAGATTATTGCGGGTGTTCAACGTATCAGGGTGATCAGGCCCCAACACCCGCTGACAGTCCGGCAGCAGTTCCTCCAAAGCATCGATCACCTCAGCAAGACGCCCAACAGAATCATAAGCAACAGCCAGATTATCGCGGACAGTTAACGTATCAGGGTGATCAGCCCCCAACAGCCGCTCACGCTCATCCAACACCTGCTCAAACAGCTCAATGGCCTCACCAAAACGACCAACAGAGTAATAAGCGCTAGCCAGATTACTGCGGACAGTTAACGTATCAGGGTGATCAGCCCCCAACACACGCACCCGGTCAGCCAACACCTGCTCAAACAGCTCAATGGCCTCACCAAAACGCCCAACAGAGTCATAAGCGCCAGCCAGGTTGTTGCGGACAGTTAACGTATCAAGGTGATCAGCCCCCAACACACGCTCACGCTCAGCCAACACCTGCTCATACAACTCAATGGCCTCACCAAAACGCCCAGCAGACTTATAAGCGCCAGCCAGGTTGTTGCGGGCGGTTAACGTATCAGGGTGATCAGGACCCAACACACGCTCACGCTCAGCCAACACCTGCTCATACAACTCAATAGCCTCACCAAAACGCCCAGCAGAGTCATAAGCGACAGCCAGGTTGTTGCGGACGGTTAACGTATCAGGGTGATCAGGCCCCAAAACCCGCTGACAGTCCGGCAGCAGTTCCTCCCACGCATCAATCGCCTCAGCAAAACGCCCAGCGGAGTCATAAGCGACAGCCAGGTTGTTGCGGGTTTTCAACGTATCAGGGTGATCAGGACCCAACACCCGCTCATACTCAGCCAACACCTGCTCAAACAGCTCAATCGCCTCACCAAAACGCCCAACAGAGTAATAAGCGCCAGCCAGGTTGTTGCGGACGCCTAACGTATCAGGGTGATCAGCCCCCAAAACCCGCTGACAGTCCGGCAGCAGTTCCTCCCACGCATCGATCGCCTCATCAAGACGCCCAACAGAGTCATAAGCGCCAGCCAGGTTGTTGCGGACGGTTAACGTATCAGGGTGATCAGCCCCCCACACACGCTCATACTCAGCCAACACCTGCTCAAACAGCTCAATAGCCTCACCAAAACGCCCAACAGAGTCATAAGCGACAGCCAGGTTGTCGCGGACGGTTAACGTATCAGGGTGATCAGCCCCCAACACACGCTCACGCTCAGCCAACACCTGCTCATACAACTCAATGGCCTCACCAAAACGCCCAGCAGACTTATAAGCGCCAGCCAGGTTGTTGCGGGCGGTTAACGTATAAGGGTGATCAGGACCCAACACCCACTCACGCTCAGCCAACATCTGCTCATAAAACTCAATTGAGTCCTCACGAGAAAATACACCAATCTTGATTTGATCCCAGGATTGGTTCTTCCAACCGTACTCATTTGTGGTAGTAGCTACCACCCGCAAGCCGTCACCGCGCGGAACTAAACCAGTGAGATCGTTAATATCTTCAACATTATCAAAGACAATAAGTCTGTCAGTGGCGTTGGCAGACTTGAAATAATCAAGACAACGATTGATTAACTGATCCTGAGTAGGTTCATCACTTCGATCAATTGGAAGCCGCTGAGCGAGTTCGGCCAAATCACTTTGTACAGATTCTCTAGAGGCTGCGTTAATCCAGGCAACAAGGCTCCATCCCTGCTTCTCACACTGTTGTGCAAGGTCAGAAGCCAACTGCGATTTACCGCAACCATGCATCCCAACCAAGACTAGTCGCAGCCGAGGGTCTTTCTTTACTCGGTTGTACAGTCGTACCTGTTCTTCACGCTCAATATAATAAGAGTCAGCAATATCTGGGCGTCTCCCGAAAATAACCGATTCTTTGGCAGTGTTTTTCAGAATTTCAGCAACCTTATTGGTAAGGTCTTTAAGTGCCTCGATCTGGAATTTTGGTGACCAAGGCGCAAGCTTGACATACTCATCAACCGCAGCCTCAACAAGTTTATCAA
>CAJZDJ010000127.1 GCA_915063485.1 uncultured Actinomyces sp. | reverse complement strand
ATGTGGTCAAGCTGGAGCTGGCTGGCGAGGTAAAGCGCGTGCATCTAGAAGATGAGGTGCTTGAGGCCCGCACCGTCATCTTCTCCACCGGTTCGGCTTACCGCAAGCTGGGCCTGGAGGAAGAGGACAAGTACTCCGGTCACGGCGTTTCTTACTGCGCCACCTGTGACGGTTTCTTCTTCCGCGACCAGGACATCATTGTGGTGGGTGGTGGCGACTCCGCCATGGAGGAGGCAAACTTCCTAACCACTTTCGCTAAGTCTGTGACTGTGGTGCACCGCCGTGACGAGCTGCGCGCCTCGGCTGCTATGGCTAAGCGCGCCCTGGAGAACCCCAAGATTAACTTCGCTTGGAACTCGCGCGTATCGGCACTGCATGGTGAGGGGGCGCTAGAGAGCGTAACCCTGACCGACACGGTTACCGGTCAAACTCGCGAGCTGGAGGCTACCGGCCTGTTTGTGGCCATTGGTTCCACTCCGCGCAGCGAGTTGGTGCGTGACCAGCTGGAGTTGGATGCGGCCGGCTATGTGGTGGTGGACCACCCCTCCACCCGCACTAACATCCCCGGTGTCTTTGCTTGTGGCGACGTCGCAGACCCCACCTACCGTCAGGCCATCACTGCTGCCGCCTCGGGCACCCGCGCTGCCCTAGACGCCCAGCACTACCTGGCTGAACTGAACTAACTACCTGCCTGATAACTAGCGTGGGTTTGCGCCCACAATCCTTTCAATCTCTACTACGCTAGAAACATCTATTAAATACAAGGAGAACAACATGTCTAACGCTCTCGCAGTTACTGACGCTACCTTCCAGGATGAGGTCATCAACTCTGACAAGCCCGTAGTGGTGGACTTCTGGGCCACCTGGTGCCCGCCTTGCCGTCAGATGGCTCCGGTGGTTGACGAGGCCGCTAAGCAGCTTGAGGACGTCAAGTTTGTGAAGGTGGACGTGGATGCCAACCCGCTAAGCGCCGCCAAGTACGGCGTGCGTTCCATCCCGGCCTTCCTGGTGTTCCGTGACGGCGAAGTCCGCCACGAGTTCGTGGGTTCACGCCCCAAGGCTAACTTCGTGGAAGAGGTCCAGAAGGCCGCCTTCCCCAACGCCTGATCTGCAAACACAGGCAAATACAGGCAATTTCATCCCTTCCCTATAAAAATTCCATGGGGTTTTATAGGGAAGGGATGATTTGTCAGTTTTTGTACCCAGCTCCTACGCCTGCCTCCCTTAAGCACTAAATATTGACGACGACGTCGCCCGCCAGCCCCACTTTTACCTTGCGTCCCAGCCCTAGAGCACCACACCCCGGCTGGCTTACCAGTCCCGTTATTATCATTCCCCTACGTCGCACCAGTCACATCATAAACGTGTGTTTCACGTGAAACACTCGCGCAGCCCACACTAGGTAGCTACCACCTGACGCCGACGCAACTAGACACCCCACGTACGCCAACGTCGTCCTCTATACCGCTGAGCCCTACGTAAACTCGCCCCCAGCACCCCAAGTACCCAACCGCAGCGTCGCCGTCGGCCCCGCACACCCAAACCCCAACATCCCAACCCCAACATCCCAACCCCAGCACCTCAGCACTTACGCCCTCAGTAGCTTTCAGGCATTAGACGCCATCAACGTGGCAGAATTGGAGCTACGCGCGCCTGGGTGCAACCAGCCCACCAGCGCTTACGAAAGGAACCACCGTGACTGAGAATCAAAGAGGTAACCGACTCGACCCCTGGCTAGACTCCTACGCAGAGCGAGCCGCCGGGCTGCGCGAGTCAGAAGTGCGTTCCTTATTCTCGGTGGCATCGCGCCCGGAGGTAGTTTCACTGGCCGGCGGGATGCCCAACCTTAAAGACCTGCCCATGGCCGACATCGCTGAAGCCACCAAGCAGATGCTGCTGCGTGACGGTTACAAAGCCCTGCAATACGGCAACGGCAAGGGCCTGCCGCAGCTGGCGGAGCAGCTCACTGAAGTAATGGCTTATGAGGGCATCAAGGCTGACAGTGCCAACATCCTCATCACTACCGGCTCCCAGCAGGCTGTTGACCTAATTACCGAAATCATGATTGACCCGGGTGACGTGGTGGTCTGTGAGGCCCCCTCATACCTGGGTAGTCTGGGTATTTTCCGTGCCTATGAGGCTGAGGTGGTACAAAGCCCTATCGACGCCGACGGCGTCATTCCCCAGGCCCTGGAAGAAACCTTCACTCGCCTGGAGCGCGAGGGTCGCAAGGTTAAGTTCTTCTACACCATTCCCAACTACCACAATCCTGCCGGGGTGTGTATCAGTGAGGAGCGCCGTCCGCAGATCGTGGAGATTTGCAAGCGCCACCATGTGCTGATTGTGGAGGACAACCCCTACGGCCTATTGGGTTTTGACGGGCGCACCTACACTTCGTTTAAGAGCTTGGCTCCCGATCATGTGCTGTATCTGGGGTCTGTCTCTAAGATTTTTGCTCCCGGTTACCGCGTGGGTTGGGCCTGTGCGCCGTCGGCAATGTGCGAAAAGCTGAAGCTAGCCTCTGAGTCTGCGATCCTGTGCCCCACCTCTATGGGCCAATACTCAATCTCCATGTACCTAAGCGAGTTTGACTGGCGCAACCAGATTTCCACTTTCCGAGGCATGTACCGCTCGCGACGCGATGCCATGATTCAGGCGCTTAACGACTACCTGCCCATGTGCCAGTGGAATGTTCCCGAGGGCGGTTTTTACACCTGGGTTAAGTTGCCGCAGGGTCTGGACGCCAAGGACATGCTGCCGCGCGCGGTAACTAACTTGGTGGCTTATGTTTCGGGTACTGCCTTCTACGCCAACGGCGAGGGCCGCGACCATATGCGTCTGTCTTACTGCTACCCCAATGAGCAGGATATTCGCGAGGGCGTGCGCCGCATCTCTGAGGTGGTTAACCGTGACTTGGAGCTGGTTTCGCTGTTTGGTACGGCCAAGCGCCCCGCTCCCGGGCAGTACTAATCCGCCGGGCACCCGGCTGTTCACATAAATTTACTTACAAATTTTAGCCGTATAGAAAGACCTTTCATGACACAGCAATTGCGTGTGGCCATCATTGCCGGCGGCCTCAACCATGAGCGCGAGGTTTCGCTGCGCTCGGCTCACCGCGTAGCTAGGGTGCTGCGCGAGGCCGGCCACGAAGTTAGTACTTTCTGCCCTGATGCTTCTTTGCTGGCGTCTTTGCGCAGCTACAAGCCCGATGTGGTGTGGCCGCTGGTGCACGGCTCCACTGGTGAGGATGGCAGTTTACAGAACATCTTGCTGGCCCTGGAGGTGCCGTTTGTGGGCACGCACTCTGATGGCTGCCAGCGCGCTAGCTATAAGCCCACCGCTAAGGCTGGGGTGCGTACAGCGGGTGTGGCTACACCTGACTCATTGACCCTGCCGCAGTCTTTCTTCAACCAGCTGGGTGCTAATGAACTGCTGGATTTGGTGATTGCGCACCTGGGTCTGCCGCTGGTGGTTAAGCCTTTCCAGGGTGGCTCGGCGCTAGGGGTTTCTTATGCCGACGACGTCGACTCGCTGCGTTCTGCGATGGTGGAGTGTTTCGCCTATTCTGACAACGCCTTGATTGAGGTGTTTGTGGAGGGTGTGGAAGCTTCAGTTTCGGTGGTGCGTGACGGTGACGGCGTAGCTCGGGCCCTACCGACGGTGGAGATTGTTACTGACGGCTCCTACGACTACGATGCGCGTTACAACCCTGGCCGCAGTGAGTTTTTTGTGCCTGCGCGTTTGGATCAGGCCCGTGATGAGGCCGTACGTGAGGCGGCAGTGAAGGTTCACGAGACTTTGGGTTTGGGGGCGTTGTCGCGTTCTGACTTTATTGTCGACGCCGAGGGTACACCTTGGTTCATTGACGTTAACGTGGTGCCGGGCATGACTGAGACTTCACTGCTGCCGTTGGCAGCTGAGGTGGATGGTAACTTCACGCAGCTGTGCCAGCAGCTGGTGCTAGCCGCCTACAACAACTATCAGGGCGAGGGTCAGGACGCCCAGTAGCCGCTAGCGCCTTGGCTAGCGCCGGCACACTCCCCCTAACGGGAGCAGAGTCAGCTTGCCCGGCCGCAAAGCTTCGCGCACCGGGCGCAGCAAAATACCAACTACATAGCCTGCGTTGGGGGTGAGTGTTTCACGTGAAACACTCACCCCC
>CAJZDJ010000126.1 GCA_915063485.1 uncultured Actinomyces sp. | reverse complement strand
ACTTACGGTCTTTCGGGCGTTTAAGCCTTCGCTCTGCACGCATATGAGCGATATACGGGCTATAAGAGCCACGCGTGATGCTATTGCGAGCTAGTTCCCTGCTCACTGTCGAAACAGAACGCCCTAAACGCTGGGCTATCTGACGCATCGAGATACCCTGCCTGTGCCAGTCAGCGATAAGCATCCGTTCTTTTAAAGACAAAAATCGTTTGTTTACCTGGTGAGGACGACAGTTCATGTACAGACGGTACCAGTCAGCTTGCGCAGCGATACTGGCACGCTCACACCTACCACTTGAACGCGTTCTACCGTTACGCCATACCTTGCCCGTACGTTTTGAAACACCTACCGCGTGGGCTGCTTGGGTAAAGTTCAAACCCTCAGCAAGAGCTTGTACATAAGCACGATGCCTAGCTTTACAAGCTTCGTGACGCAAGGGGTATTCCACCCCGTCATAAACACGCCCTAGATTAGCCACAACACACTCCAATCAATCAGACCGTGTTGCAACCACCACTAGAATCCAGCAGGTTAGTTATGCTTCTAGCTGGTTATGCGCGCGCCAAGCTTTGGGCTAGGGCGCGCCGGTCAACTTTACCGATGCCCTTATAGGGCAGCGCGTCAGCTAGCAGCACCTGCTTGGGGCATTGGGCGCCGCTTAGTTTTTGTTCCAGATAGACACGGATTTGGGCCACAATAGCGCCTTCATCTAACCGGCCCAGGCCAGGCATTGAGGCGGGCACCACCACTGCGGTCACCGCCTGCCCCCAGGTTGGATCAGGTAAACCCACCACCGCGCATTCACTCACCAGCGGGTTTAAGGCCAGTAAGGCCTCAATCGGGCCGGGTTCCACCTTAATGCCGCCGCTAATAATGACGTCATCTAGACGCCCAAGCACCTGTAGACGCCCATCTACAATATGGCCACGATCAGAGGTAATAAACCAGCGCCTGGCCGGCTCCCCAGCGCCCACGCCAGAGCCAGTGCCCGCCCTGGCCTCAGCGCCCGGGCTGGTCGCACCAGCCTCAGTGCCTGCCCCGGCTGCCCCAGCCTCAGCGCTTTCGGCCGCGCTGGCAGTTTCAGCCGTGCCAACTGTCTCCTGGTCTACCTGGGTTTGAGGGCGGCTAACAAAGCAGCGCTTAGTTCGCTCCTCATCACCCAGGTAGCCGGTGGCCAGCATCGGCCCAGACAACCAAATTGCCCCGGTGGCCTGATCTACCTCCATACTCACCCCGGGCAGAGGCTGACCGTCATAGACACACCCGCCACAGGTTTCACTCATGCCATAGGTGGTAACCACCCTAATCCCGGCGGTTTTGGCCTGCTCTAATAGCTGCGCGTCAGCTGCCGCTCCCCCAATCAGCACCGCATCTAGCCGCGCTAAGGCGCCGCGCAGCTGCGCATCATCCAAAGCCCGGCGCAGCTGTGTGGGCACCAGCGAGGTATAAACCGGGCAAGCCCTGCCGGAGTCGTCAGCAGCGAGCGCCCCCTCAGCCTCCCCGCCAGCGCCACCAGCGCAGGAACTAACGGCGTCGTCGTCAAAGGAAGAACCGGCGTCGCAATCAGCAGCAGCTACACAGGCGGCGTCGATAACCTGCGCCAAATGCTGGGGGTCAAAACCGCCCTCCTTATAGGCGTTAAACACGTGCGTGCCGGCCACCGCCGCCCGCACCAAAACCTGCACCCCAGCAGCATGATAGGCGGGCAAAGCCAGCACCCAAATCCCCGGCCCAGCCAGGCGTTTATGGGTGGCGCGTGCCGACGCTACCAGCGCATCCATCGACACCCCCACCAGTTTGCCAGTGCCGGTAGTTGAGCCAGACGTACGCAGCACCATATCCACCCCCACGCTGCGGCCACTAGCTCGGGCCGGGATCCGCCGCGCCAAATTCGCGGCCACCTCCCGCGTGTCCTCATGAGGTGCGATAGGCACAATAATTTCGCGGCTAGGGCGCAAATACTGTTTCGCCAGTGAACGGGCCTGGGCGTGGGCCACGTCAGCGGCGCTCAAACTACTGCGACTAACCAGGCCCGGCGTGGGGGTTTGCGGCTTGCGTAGATGCCCGCCCCGGCCGACGACGTCGGATGCGTCCGCTGACATGCGCCTAGCTAACAGCTGGGCGAACTCCTCAATTTGCGCTGCACTCTGGGTGCGCTGGATGCGAAAAAGGCTCACGCTTTCAATGGTATGACTACCAAGTCACAAAAATATGGTTAAGCTGCACTTATGCGGCTTTTCCTAATGGTATTCGTGATCGCCTTGGCGCTGTATGCCCTCATTGACTGTGTACGCACACCTGAGGAGGACATGCCTGCGCGTATGCCTAAACACCTGTGGATTATGCTGATTTTGATGTTCTCCACCATCATGCTTGGCCCCCTGGCCTGGATCATTACCTCCCGGGTAAGCGCCGCTGAGAAACGCGGCGGGCAGCTCAGTGGCGGGCTTTGGTCTGCGGAAAAAGGCGTAGATCTGCATCTGTCGCGCCACGCTTCCGCCCCGGCAGCTCCCGACGACGACCCTGACTTCCTGCGTAAATTAGATGAGCAGGTGCAGGCCCAAAAGCGCCGTCGCCAACGCGAACAGCTACAGCAAAACCGCTCCCAGCACCCCCAGACCAGCCCTGACCAGGCTAACCGCAGCCAGGCGGGCCAGTCCAAGCCTGCAGAGCCCACTAGCGGCCCCCAGCCTGGCAAACCCAATGATCCCGCCAACAGCACCAAACCCGCCAGCAACCCCAAATCTGGTAGCCCCACCCAAGGCAGTCGCGGAAAAACTGAGGACGAACAGCCCGAAAACTAGGGCCAGTTACTGGTGTCCACCTCACGGTTATAGGCGCGCGCATGCAGCAACCAATCCCCCGGCAGCCAGCTACGGCCTACCAACTGGGGATGCTCAGGCAAAAATAGGGCCGCCCAAATAACCATAACTAGCTCAGCCCACTGCCCACGCACTTTCAAACGCACGTTGCCCTGCTCATTGGTGGCCGCCAGCATCACTTCACCCACACCGGTTACCTGGCACTCGCGGATCTGCTGGTAGCCAATGAACATCACGCCGTCAGGCGTGCCCAGGTAGATGCCGTGGGTGGATACGCTCAGGCGAGCATCGGCCAGGTGGCGCCATTTTTCAACCGCGTCCCGCTCGGCGCGGCGTTTGCGGCGAGAATTAACTACCGCCTGGCCCCCAAAGAAGGCCGCCATCAGCGCCAACCCGGCAGCACCGCCAGCTAAAAAGAAGCCGCGCATAGGCTGATAGTTGCTGTTGTCACCGCGTTTAAAAGCCAGTATTTCCCCGTCGCAAGAACCCAGAATCACTTCGCCGCTGTGAGTGGGGCGAATCGGGTCAACTACTGGAGAGACTGGGTTGGGTTTAAAACCTGCCCGCACAGCGGTGAGCACCTGCGCGGTATTCCACCAAACATAGTCTTGGCCGGTCCAGGGACGTTGGGGTTGGGGGCGCGGCTGTAGGGTGCGGCTAGCAGCTGGCACTAACTCGCCGGGAGCTGCCCCGCCGTATCTTGGCTCGGTCGAGCCGCCGTGCGTGGCTGAGCTGCCGCGCGTAGTTGCCTCACCGTGCGCGGCTGAGCCACTAGGCTCGCTCGCCCCAGCTGGCTGCGACGGCGTCGTAGCCCACTGACCTTGGGGCTGCGGATGCGGCGCCGCCTGGCTCACGCACGCCCCTCGCCGTCGCCAATTTTCAGCCCGGCCACGCCGGTGCCAGGCACCATATCCTCAGCTTCACGCAGCAGCGCATTCGCTGGCTCAGTGTAGGCCAAGCCCACCAGGGTGTTGTCTTCAAAAGTTAAAGAGGTCAGGGATGCTAAAGAGCATTGGCGCCGGCGCGGATCGTGGGCCAGGGGGCGCCCATGTAGGAACAGGCTCAGCGACCAGATCGGTAGCTGGTGTGACACCAGTAGTGCTTCATGGCCACGTGCCTGCACTAGGGCAGTGCGCACGGCGGCGCTCATACGCGCCACCAGCTGGGTGTAGGGCTCACCCCAGGAGGGGCGCAGCGGGTTGATGTAGTAAGCCCAGTGTTCAGGGTGGGCTAGCACCCAACGATTACGGTTTACGGCCACGCCCTCAAAGTGGTTTTCGGCCTCAAGTAGGCGCGCATCAGTGCCAGCTTTAATACCAAAAGCGGCAGCGGTGGGGGCCCCCGATTCCACGGCCCGCTCTAGGGGCGAGGTGGTTACCACGGTGATATCTTTTCTGGTTTCCACTAGGTAATCTGCCACCATCTGGGCCATGGCATGGCCGCGAGGGGTCAGGTGGTAGCCAGGCATGCGCCCATAGAGGACGCCCTGGGGGTTATCTACCTCGCCATGACGCATGACGTGAATTGTTGTGC
>CAJZDJ010000125.1 GCA_915063485.1 uncultured Actinomyces sp. | reverse complement strand
GCCCCCAGCAGGGCGGCCACTACGCCACGAGTGAAGTTTGAGCCGGTGGGGTTGGTAAACACTTTCAGGCCCTGGCCGCGCAGTAACTCAACCACCATGCGCGTGGTGGTGGTTTTGCCGTTAGTGCCGCTAACCAGCACCACCCCATAGGGTAGGGGAGCTAAGGCACGAGCCATAAAATGCGGGTCTGCCTTCTCCATAACTAGGCCGGGGAAAGCGCTACCACCGCTGCCGCGCAGACGGGAGGCCGCCCGGGCGCCATGGCCGAGCGCGAGGGTCAAAGTATTGCGAGACGCAAAAGTCATAGCCCAAATATAAAACGTCAGGGGAGCTGCCTGCTGGCAACTCCCCTGCGATAAGCGCGACTTTAGATCACTTGAGGTTCTTGAGTGCGTCGGCAGCCTTGTCGGTTAGGCCCTCAGCGGTCTCAATGGCAGAGTCGAACTTGCCACCGGCGGTGCCCTTAGCCTTGTCGGCTAGGTCGTGGGCGGTCTCGGCAACCTGGTCGGCGTCTACGTTCTTGGCGGCCTCCTTAGCCTTGTCGGCTAGTTCTTCGGCCTGCTTGGCGAAATCTGCGATACCCATGCGTTTCTCCTTACGTATAGGGAACTATCAGCAGCGAGTCTAGCCCTTAGTCCCAAATAGCCACACATCGAAGATAAGTGATTGGCGTCACCCAAGAAAAATAAACTTGAGTGGAATAGACTCAAGTCTGTGGAAGTTGTACTCACCGGAACGTGACGCTGTCGGTTCCATCAGCTCATGCAGCTAAAAGTGAGACTGACCGCGTTGCTATAACTACTTAAATTCAAGGAGAACCGTGGACACCAACTACACAACCAAATCCCAAGAAGCCATATCGGGGGCTGTGCAGGCTGCCGCAGCTGCTGGCAACCCCCAGGTGGAGGCGCTCCACCTGCTTGGTGAGCTACTAAGCCAAGAGGGCGGCGTCGCCGTCGGGCTACTAAATGCACTAAGCCCGCAGACCCTAAAAAACGTAGGGGCCGCCACCCGCACCGCACTAACCTCCCTGCCCTCCTCGGCAGGCAGCTCTGTAGTGGAGCCCAACCCCTCACGTGGCTTCCTAGCCGCCCTGGAAAAGGCCGACAAACTCGCCAAAGAGCTAACTGACGAGTACATCTCTACCGAGCACATACTGATCGCCATCGCTGAAGGCGACGACGCCGCCGCGCGCGCCCTGCGTGACGCTGGCGCCACCGCCCAGGCCCTGCGCGAAATCCTGCCCACCGTGCGTGGCGGACAGCGCGTAACTAGCGCCAACCCTGAAGGCACCTTTGAAGCCCTGAAGAAATACGGCACTGACCTAACCGAGGCCGCCCGCGCCGGCAAGCTAGACCCGGTAATCGGCCGCGACAGCGAAATCCGCCGCGTGGTGCAGGTGCTATCACGACGCACCAAGAACAACCCGGTGCTAATCGGTGAACCTGGCGTAGGTAAAACCGCCGTGGTAGAAGGCCTGGCCCAGCGTATTGTGGCCGGTGACGTGCCCGAATCGCTGCGCAACAAGCGCCTAATCGCCCTGGACCTATCCTCTATGGTGGCCGGCGCCAAGTACCGTGGTGAGTTTGAAGAGCGCCTCAAGGCCGTGCTCAACGAGATCAAGAACTCTGACGGTGAGGTAGTTACCTTCATCGATGAGCTGCACACCATGGTGGGTGCAGGCGGTGGCTCCGAAGGGGCTATGGACGCCGGCAACATGCTCAAGCCCATGCTGGCGCGCGGTGAACTACGCATGGTGGGTGCCACCACGCTAGACGAATACCGCGAAAACATTGAGAAAGACCCGGCCTTAGAGCGCCGCTTCCAGCAGGTTTATGTGGGTGAGCCCTCGGTGGCTGACACCGTGGCCATCTTGCGTGGTATCGCCCCCAAGTATGAGGCACACCACCACGTGACCATCTCTGACGGTGCCCTGGTGGCTGCCGCCAGCCTGTCTGACCGCTACATCACCGGCCGTCAACTGCCCGACAAGGCCATTGACCTGGTTGATGAGGCTGCTTCCCGCCTGCGCATGGAGCTGGACTCTTCCCCGGTGGAAATTGACGAGCTGCGTCGTCGCGTAGACCGCCTAAAGATGGAAGAAGCCTACCTGGCTGATTCCAGCGCCAAGGAAGATGAGGCCGACGCCGGTGCGGCAGAGCGCCTGGCTGCCTTGCGTGCCCGCCTGGCTGACCTAAACGAAGAACTCAGCGCCCTAAACGCCCGCTGGGAAGCCCAAAAGGCCGGTCACAACCGCATCGGTGAGCTGCGCGCCCAGCTAGATGAGCTGCGTACCCGCGCCGAACTGGCTGAGCGTGAAGGTGACTTTGAGGCCGCCGGACGTATCCGCTACGGCGAAATGCCCAGCTTGCAGCGTCAAATCGCTGAGGCTGAAGCCAGTGAGCAAAACCAGCCTGATGCTGGCGAGCCGATGATCGCTGAGAAGGTTGGCCCTGAGGAGATCGCTGAGGTTATCTCTTCTTGGACCGGCATTCCGGTAGGTAAGCTGATGCAGGGCGAAAGCGAAAAGCTGCTGCACATGGAAGAGCAGGTAGGCTCGCGCCTAATCGGCCAGAAGGACGCGGTTGCGGCTGTGGCCGACGCTGTGCGCCGCTCGCGCGCCGGGGTTTCTGACCCTGACCGCCCCACCGGTTCCTTCATGTTCCTAGGCCCCACCGGTGTAGGTAAGACCGAGCTGGCCAAGGCCCTGGCTGAGTTCCTCTTCGATGACGAGCACGCCATTGTGCGTATCGACATGAGTGAGTACTCCGAGAAGCACTCGGTTTCGCGCCTAGTGGGTGCCCCTCCCGGGTACGTAGGTTACGAAGAGGGTGGCCAGCTGACCGAGGCGGTGCGCCGTCGCCCCTACTCCGTGGTGCTGCTAGATGAGGTGGAAAAGGCCCACCCTGAGGTCTTTGACATCTTGCTGCAGGTGCTCGACGACGGTCGCCTAACTGATGGCCAGGGACGCACGGTGGACTTCCGTAACGTCATCTTGATCCTGACCTCCAACCTGGGTAGCCAGTTCCTGGTAGACCCGGCGCTGAGCCAGGAGGAAAAGCGCGAGAACGTTATGGCTACGGTGCGCGCTGCCTTCAAGCCTGAGTTCCTCAACCGCCTTGACGATGTGCTGATCTTTAATGCGCTGAGCAAGGATGAGTTGGGCCAGATTGTGGGCTTGCAGCTAAGCAAGATGAGCAAGCGTCTGTCTGACCGCCGCATCAGCCTGGATGTTACCGACGCTGCCCGCGCTTGGCTGGCTGACGAAGGTTACGACCCGGCTTACGGGGCTCGCCCGCTGCGTCGCCTGGTGCAGCGTGAGATTGGTGACCGCTTGGCCCGCCTGATTTTGGCCGGCCAGGTTACTGACGGCCAGCAGGTTACGGTTGACGTTGCCGAGGGTGGTCTGACGCTAATTCCCGGTGCGACTGTGGTCGGTTCGGCTGCTAGCGCCGCTAGTGCGGAGTGACCTGCGCTTTTAACTGATTCGACGGTGCTGGGTGGGTTTAGGCCCACTCGGCGCCGTTTTTAGTTAACCGGCACACACTTAAAGTGATTTACGACTACTTGCAACTTGCTGGCCTGCAGAAACACTTTTGGCCTAAAAGAAAGTGCAAAAAATGAGGTTTAGGTACTGGAATTACTAGTAAAAACCAAGGTAATCTATCGCCGCACCGCCGCTACTGCGAGTGTTCCGTTATAGCTAGCTCATCACCCTGGCTATAGTGCGTGTTGCTCACTGGCGGCGGTGTTCCCATGTACAGGCGGCAATGGAGCTGTGGTACATGGACTACCCCGAGCTTTTCGGTTTGTGTGCAAAACAGTCTTTACAATAAACGAACAAATGCGCGCAGTAGGCGCTAGTTAAATTATTAGCTCAAACCAGATTTGTAACTGTTTGGTTGCAACTTATTCTGTTCGGTTCTGCTTAGACTTGACGCTTTTTGTTGCAAAAGGACAAAATTGGGTCAACCACGTCTAGGCAAAGGAGCCCTACACGATGAAGGTAAGACACCTCCACCGACGGTCCCTAGCATTGCTAGGGGTTGTCGCCCTATCCCTTCCAGGGGCAGCTGCTGGCGCAGTGACCCCGGAAACTTCTGGTGTCATTAGTGCTCCGGAGACCATTAGCGCCGGTAACTTGACCGCGACCGTATCCAACGCCTTCCCCCAGGTACTTGGCTACACCTTCGCGGGCAATAAAGTTGGCGGCCGCACCCAGGTCCTCGATTCAGTACTGATTGACAATCAGGCTTACACCGTCAAGTCGGTGCAGGCAGTTAAAGAATCCAACACCAAGGTGGCCTACACGGTTGACTTCAATGACACTGACGTCACCATGAAGGCCGAAATTGAAGTAAAGGAGATTACTTCAAAGGCCCAGGGCACAACTGGTGCCAAGCGTCCCACCCTAACCTTCCGTAT
>CAJZDJ010000124.1 GCA_915063485.1 uncultured Actinomyces sp. | reverse complement strand
TTAGAGCGGGCGCGCTCGACGCCGTCGGCCAAAATAGCGCCGTGGTCGAAAGCTAGGGGAGAGTCGGGGCCAAGCAGGGCCTCAACAGGCTGCCATAGTGCCCCGGCGGCGTCGCCCCCCGCATGAGTTGGGGAGAAGGAAGGGGCCAGGAGCAGATAGGCCACGGAAAGAACCGGGCCGCGCGGGTCACGCCCAAGGGGGCCGTAAGTGCGCAACTGCTCAAGGTGACCGGGGGGAGTGACGCCAGTTTCCTCCTCAAGTTCGCGCGCGGCGGCCTGATCTGTCTGCTCGCCGCTGCGCAGAAAACCGCCAGGTAGGGCCAGACGGCCACGGAAAGGTTCGATGCCTCGGCGCACCACGAGGGCGTGAAGCGTGTGGTCAATGACTGTCAGGGCGACGACGTCGACGGCGATCGGGAAGGTGACAGGTTCAATCATGGCTCTAGCCTAACCTATTTGCGTCAAGTTGACATTAAAGCCTGGAGGGGTTTATCGTCATAGTGACATAAACAAATGGGAACTACCTAAGGAGTCATCATGGGAACCCTTCACAACCACCCCTTCTTCATCCGCTACCAGGGCGGCGCCGGCGACCACGTCGTCCAGATCAGCGCCGGACGCACCATCCGCTCCGGGGTTGGCCAATCCTTCTGGCTGCGTAAAGGCCGCTGCGCGCTGGCGGAAGTGCCCACCGCTAACCGTGCCCACAGCTTCCTGGTGCAGGTAGCCTCCAGCGACCAGCAGAACGTAAACGCCCAGGTGGCCGTCACCTACTGCATCGAGAACGCCGAGGCTGCCGCCGCGCACTACGACTTTGGTCTCTACCCGCGTGAAGCAAAGAAAGACGCGCAGGGCCTGTGGCAAATCGATGAAACCGTCACCCGCATCGCCCACTCCGCCCTGGCCTCAACCATCGGCGCAATGGCCCTGTCTGAAGCCATCTCCGGCTCCCTGGAGCGAGTTAGTGGGCTCCTGACCCAGGCTTTCGCCGCAAACGAGCAGCTGCAGGCCACCGGCGTGGGCATTGTTGACGTGCGATTGCTGTCCCTGCGCCCTGATGAAGGGGTTGAATCATCCCTGCGCGCCCCACTGCTTGAGCAGCTGCGCGCCGAGGCTGACCGCGCCCTCTATGAGCGCCGCGCCCTCGCCGTCGAGCGCGAATCCCAAATTTCCGCCAATGAGATGCAATCCAAGCTTGACCTGGCCCGCAAGCGCGCCGACCTGGTTGACCAGGAAGGCCACAACGCCAGGC
Organism: uncultured Actinomyces sp.; assembly: GCA_915063485.1. Classification (GTDB taxonomy): domain Bacteria; phylum Actinomycetota; class Actinomycetes; order Actinomycetales; family Actinomycetaceae; genus Actinomyces. Next base: position 3,183 of record CAJZDJ010000124.1, on the reverse strand, counting down.
GCGAAGCTGAAGAGAAAGCCGCCGCTGACGCGATCGCCGTCGAGGCTGAATCGCGCCGCATCGTAGAAAAAGCCAAGGCCTACGAGACCGACTGGAACACCGCCGGGCGCGCCCGCACCGCCAATGACGCGGCCTACATCCAGGCCGTCGCCGAGGCCGGGCCTGAGGTGGCGCGCGCCCTGGCACTTAAGGAGCTGGCAGGTCACATGCCCTCCTTCGGCAACATCACCATCACCGCTGACGTGCTCAGCGACCTTGTGTCGGCCTTCACCGGCTCGGCCAAGGCAGGCAAGTAATGCGACGCCGCGCGGTGATTGTGCGCCGCCCCACCGAATATGACGAGCTCATGGACCGCTACTCCACGCGCGGCCAGGTTGAGTTTGTACTGCGCTCACGTGGGCGCAGCCTTGAGGAGGTGGAGCGCGCGCACGAGTGCCACCTGGCAGCCCTGGCGCGGGTGCGGGCGGGGATCCCGGACGGCTGGGCTAGCGCCGACGTCGAACGCGACTCACTGTCTCGCTTCCTGTTTGCGCCCGAGGACGTAATTGTTGTGGTTGGCCCGGACGGGCTGGTGGCTAACGTGGCCAAATACGTGGGTGAGCAGGTAGTGGTGGGGGTTAATTCCGTGCCCCAAGCCAATGCTGGCGTGCTCGTGCGCTGCACGCCCGAGCAGGGGGTGGGGGCGCTGCGCCGCCTGGAAACGGGCTCTGAACTGCGCGTTGACCAGCTAACCATGGTGCGCGCAGCTGCCGATGATTCGCGCACACTCACCGCCCTCAATGAGGTGTTTATTGGGCACCCAAGCCACCAAAGTGCCCGCTACGAGCTCACCTTGGGCTCCCGTGCAGAGCGTCAGTCCTCCTCCGGCGTCGTTGTTTCCACCGGGACCGGCGCCACGGGCTGGGGGGCCTCCCTAAAACGCGGACGGCACATGGGGGATCTGCCCGCTCCCACCTCGCCCTGCCTGGCGTGGTTTGTGCGTGAAGCCTGGCCCTCGCCCCACACCGGCACTAACTGCACCGAAGGCATTTTGGGGGAGGGGGAGGAGCTGAGCCTGGTGGTGGGCAGCGAATCCCTGGTGCTCTTTGGTGACGGCATAGAATCCGACCGCCTCACCCTCACCTGGGGTCAAAGTGTGCAGGTCTCACGCTCCCCGCGCGCCCTGTCCCTAGTTGACCCGGCGGGGTTGCGTTAAGAGGGCGCATAGCGGGCGGGCTGTAATTCGCGCGCGAGTTACAGCTCGTATTGCATCCCGCTGAAAGCAGCCCCTGGGTGCGGGGCTGTGGTGGGAAGCTGCGGCCTGGTGACGCAACGCAAGCTGCGGCGTCGTCGACATTTAAGCAACCACCATTGCTGCCGTGCCCGCACACATTAAAGCCAGCCCACCCAGGTAGCGGGGCGTGAAGCGTTCGTGAAACACCAGCGCCGAAAATGCGACAGTCACCAGGATTGAGAGCTTGTCGATCGGCACCACGATAGAGGCGGGGCCGTCTTTCAACGCATAGTAGTAGGCCAGCCATGACGTACACGTAGCCGCACCCGAGGCAATAATGAAAGCCAGCTCGCGCCTAGGAATCGCCCGCATCTGACCCGCGTGGCCCTGCCATGTCACAATCAGCCACGCCATCGCCAGCACCACAAGCGTGCGCACGGCTGTGCCCAGGGTGGGTTCGACGTCGGCAATACCCACTTTGCCCAGGATCGAGGTCAGGGCTGCAAACAGCGCGGATGCGAGTGCGTAGCTCAGCCAACTGCCGCCTTGACTAAGCGCGCTTGGTAGGCCAGTCAGGTCGGCGGGCTTGATCATGAGCACGGTTCCTGCCGTAATTGCCACAATCCCGACGGCGCCCCAAAGGTTCACCGGTTCACCCAGCAGGATTAGGGCAAGCAGGATCGCTAAAACTGTGGAGAGCTTATCGATGGGAGCTACGCGAGAGATATTTCCGCGTGCCAGCGCCGCGAAGTAGCACAGCCATGAAGCCCCGGTGGCCAGGCCAGATAGGATAAGGAATAGCAGTGAGCGCCCGCTGATAGCGCTAAGCGAGGACGCCGACCCAACCAGGGCGGCCATGCCCCAAGCCCCTGCGGCGACGACGAGCGTGCGCAGCGCTGTTGCCACTGTGGAGTTTGTTGTGGCCACACCAGCTTTTGCCAGGATTGAGGTTAGCCCCGCAAAAAGGGCGGAAAGGCAAGCGGCAAGAATCCACATAGCCTCAACTGTAGAACTTGACTGTAGAACGCAGTGTTCGCTATAGCCGTAATATCAGTTATTTACTTGACTATATCAAAATGTATTACTGAGTAATATTGTTAAGTCAGGTTGTCTATCGTGACGAGTGTTTTTCTTAAGCATGCCTTGCCAAATGCGCGGCGCTAAATAGCGTGCTTGCTTAAGGAGTAGGGTGTAGGATTAAATATACGGTTACAACGGCTTTCGGTAACCACATTTATGATGGCGATAGGGGTGCTTGCGTCAAATGTCTTGTCGTAAAGAAAGTGCGTGGACGAGGAAAACGGCGGATCGGTTAGCGATTTCCGAGTTACTGTTACAGTCTGCTTATAGTGGGTATCCGCTCGATCTCCAATCCAGCCAGGGAGAGCAGATGCCAAGCGATGCGCGCCCAGATGCTAAGAAAAACGCTATGCTCACTAGGGTACTTGAGGATAGTGACTACTTAGACGCTCTAGAACCTCCTTATAATGATGATGTCGTTCAGCTAATTGAAAATATTTCTGATATTATTCAAAAGATTCGTTTTTGCGGAAAGACTGCTTTGTCAAATACTGAGGCGCTTGCAGTTTTAAGGCAAGAAGCTCCACAGCTTTATAAACTCTATGCGAAGGTTCTTGGGCCTGATGTCGTAAATGAGGCTGAAGTAAATCGCGTACCTCGTGAGCTGGCAAGTGGGTTCCTTGAGAGGACTAAATGGCAACTGATGGTGAAGGTTGAGCGGAGTGAAATCTGGCTTAACCTTATTTTCCTTATCGTTTTTCTGCTGCTTTTTGTTTATGATGTATACGTTAAGGCATTCTGGTTGGCTGGTCTTAATAGCATTATTGTTGTGATCTTGCTTATTCGACTGTTTAGGAGCTTCAGTTCTTTTAAGAAGCATAAGGAGTTATTTGCCAGAAAATTAGGAGGAAGTTACTAAAACAGCAAGCCATGGAGGGCTGGGCTGAGGT
>CAJZDJ010000123.1 GCA_915063485.1 uncultured Actinomyces sp. | reverse complement strand
CGCACCAGCAAGCCGAAAAGTCACCACAAAACCAACACGTTTTGTCCTATAACCCAAGTTTTAAACAGTCCGGCCGCGATAGAGTTTAATTGGTAGCTCGATGATGTCTGCGGGGAACTGGTCGCGTTGAAGATCGAGGCAATCTACCTGTTCAACTAAAAGTTCCACGGCGTGCTGGGCCATCTGGTTGATGGGTTGGATTACAGTAGACAGCCAAGGCATAGCCTGACGCATGGCGAAGGTGCCATCGAAGCCAATCACTTTGAAGTCATCAGGGATCTCAAAACCATGCTGCAGCGCCCACTCGTAGGCGGTGGCCGCACGTAAATCATCGGTAGCAAAAACTGAGTCAACTTCCGGGTGAGCATCTAACTGACGGCGAATAGTTTCTGTCAGCACCCGCTGGGGCGTGTTGAAGCTGACCGTCATTACTAACGGCTCAATCCCGGCCTGCTCTAGCACGTGGCGGTAGCCTTTTTCGCGCAAGTTATGCGGACCCATCCTGGAGGTTAGTAGGGCAGGGCGGCGCGCCCCACGATCTAGCAGCAGCTGGGTGGCTTGACGGGCGCCGTCGTAGTTATCGCAGCGCACAATCGGAATGCTGGGGTGTAGGTTGCGGTCAATGGAGACCACTGGCAGATCCAGCGTCGAGTAGTCGCATACGTTTTCGTTGTGAGCACTGGAGATAATGCCATCTACATGCTGACCTAACAAAAGATCTAAATATTCTTTTTCGCGCTCTGGTTTACCCAGACTGTTGCACACCAGCATCCGATAATCGCGTTTAGCTAGTGCATTTTCTACGGCCACCGCCAGCTCGCCAAAAAACGGCATAGCCAGGGTAGGGATTATCAACCCCACGGTTTGGGTGGCTTTACCACGCAGCGTCCTAGCCGTGTGGTTGGTTAAATACCCCAGCTCAGCGACAGCTTCATCGATTCGTTCTTGCATAGCTCGAGACACGTAGCCGCGCCCATTTAAAGCACGCGAAACAGTGGTGGGAGAGACCCCAGCACGACTAGCTACATCAGCAAGCGTAGGTTTACGTTCGGAGCTAGACATGGCAACCTTCTATGGTTTTAAATCCGTACCTGCTAAGTGTAGCGTCTAAAAAGCGTTTGTGCAGGTCAGAGCCGATTTGATTAGCTGAACGTATAGATTTTTTAGGTGTTACTTATAAGCCAAACAAGGCCGCAAACACAAAATAGGCCATCAAAATCACACAGACACGTACACCTTATGTCAAAACTGGGGGAGTAGTCCTGACAGAAGTAACCCATTAAAAGCCAACTATCGCCTCCAGGCTAAGGTGGGGCCGCCAGCATTACAGGCCAGTTTTAATCCAGACCATGACTGTTAGCGCGCTAGTTTAGCTAGGAAATCAAGCATGGCCTGGGACATTAGAGCGTGTCCCAGGGTGGCTGGATGCATTGAATCAATAGCTAGACGGGCCGGCTCGCCGCTAGTGGCAATAGCCTCGGTAAGGCAATCGGTAAAGATTAGATCCAGCTGACTGCAAGCCTGGGCAATCATGGTGTTGACGGCGTTGAAACGTGAGCCGTTTAGGGTGGGGAAATAGGGGCAAACCACCACACTGGCATGACCGCAAGTGCGCAAGAATTCTAGATCAGCCCAGATAGCTTTGCGAACCTGGGCGGCGTGACTAGGTAAAAAGGCGGCGTCATTTAAGCCAAGGCTGACAAAAATTACCTGGGACTGAAGTCTTACGGCGGCTTTAAGTAGCTCAGTATTGGCTACAGCGGGCGCGCGAGTGCCGTCAGGAAGCGCCGGGCCGCGCCGGGCGAAGAAACCTAAGCCATCTATGCCTAGATTTATTTCGCGCCAGCCCAGTGCTTGGCACAGCAAGCTAGTCCAGCGCTGGGTTGGTTTTTCTATAGCTTGCCAGCCGGTGGTTACAGAGTCACCAATGAATAGCGCCGCAGGGAAAGGTTGTGCATTAGGGATTACGGCTTGATCCCAGTTTGAATCCATAGCTAAAGCTTACGCAGTAAGCAGCTATTTAAGGCGCACAGAGCCAGACTAGGGAAGACCCCTTCCAGCAAAAATGACATAATGTACATTATCGGCGTTTACGATAGGGGCGTTATTATCTGCTTATGATCATCCGTAAAGCCACATACGCTGATGCTATCGCTATGAGTCAGATTCGCAATGAAGCTGCGCGCACTGGCATCGCCCTTTGGACTAGCCACCAAATTTTGCCCAGTGACGCTTCCGCTTGGCTAAAGCCGGCGCTAGAACGCGGCACTGCCGTGGTGGCCGTTGATGAACACAATCAGGTACTTGGCTACGCCACCGCTGAACAATGGCGCGCCTATGAAGCCTATGAGCACAGCGTAGAAAACTCGATTTATATCCGCGCCTCTGCGCGCGGCCAAGGCCTGGGCAAGCAGCTACTAGCTGCTCTCCTAGCTGCCAGTAAGGCTGCTGGAGATAAGCTAATGATGGCTTTTATTGAGTCGGGAAACATTGCTTCCGTTGAGCTGCATTCACAAGCTGGTTTTAAGCTCGAATGCGTTATCCCGCGCGCTGGTACCAAATTTGACCAAGATTTGGACCTAACCATTATGAGCTACCACCTCTAAGGCCAGAGATCACCTTAGAAAACTAGCTTCAATGACACTGTCTAGTAACTTGCGTGCTCAAGGTTTTGCCAGCTAAATGCTACTTAGAACTTGTTTGGTGACTGTGCTACCTAGATAAATGACATAAGGTGCGTAAGCATATCTCGCTTACGCACCTTATGTGTTGTTTCTACAGGGTTTGCAGATAATTAGTAACGTCTAGTCACCCAGGGCGGTGCCAACTTCACGGGCAGCACGGATCCACTCGTGATTGGTGGGCACATACTTAACCTTGCCGGCCACATCCTTAAGCGGAACCAACTGGGTGCCGTGACTACGATCTGCCACCGTAACCCCAAAACGTCCAGCTTCAATAGCAGCCGCACCAGCGCTACCAAGACGCGTAGCTAGAAGACGGTCAGCCCCACACGGCACGCCGCCGCGCTGCACATAACCCAGGATCGACACACGTGCCTCCAGACCGGTGGCATGTTCTAGCTGCTCAGCTAAGGTGAAGATATTGGCGCGCTGAGCAGCCTCAAGCTCCTTAACGTGTTGCTTAGCGCGAGCCTTATTCTCCGGTGAAGAAGCATCCTTAACGATTGAACGCAAAGTTTCTAGCTCAGCTGCAGTCTGGGTACTCATAGCACCCTCAGCCACAGCAATAACAGAGAAGGTAGAGCCATGGGCGCGGCGTCGGTTAATCTTTTCAACAATCGCATCCACGCTGTAAGGGATTTCCGGAAGCAAAATAACATCCGCTCCCCCAGCAATACCTGCCCCCAAAGCCAACCAGCCGGCTCGGTGCCCCATGATTTCAGTAAGAATAATGCGGTGGTGCGAGTGCGCCGTCGAGTGCAGACGATCCAAAGCCTCAGTGGCAATCTCTAATGCGGTAGCAAAACCGAAGGAAGAATCAGTCTGGACAATGTCATTATCGATAGTTTTAGGCAGGTGGATTACATTTAGACCTGCTTCCATCAGGCGCCGCGCGTTCTTTGCGGTGCCCCCGCCACCTAGCATCACCAGGGCATCTAGCTGGTTATCGTTATAGGTCTGCACGGCGGTGGGAATCATGTCACGTACTTGGCCATCAACATTCATGCGGTGGACCTTGTCGCGGCTGGTGCCCAAGATAGTGCCACCAACAGTAAGAATGCCAGATAGGGCCTTGGCATCTAGCACTACGGAGCGGTTTTCTACCAAACCACGTAGGCCATCTTTGAAACCAATCAGCTCCCAGCCATAGTTACCAATGGCAGACTTGCCAAACCCTCGAATTGCAGCGTTCAAGCCGGGTGCGTCGCCACCGGCTGTAAGGATACCAATGCGCTTTGCCATAGCTCCAAGTATGGTCCATAGCAGTAGCCAGTCCCAAGAGCTAAAACAAAATTGGTAGAATAGGGAAGGTTTTTTGGAATAAGTCTGCGCCATCAACGGTTGTAACCTGGCGTAGATATACCCACTTTTAGGAGTTATAGATGGCGGATCGCGCGCTACGAGGCATGACCATTGGTTCTAAGTCAATGGAATCTGAAGACAATGTAGAGTTCGCCGCCCACCAGAACATTACGTTCGTGTGCGATTTGGGGCATGTAACCGTTATCCCCATGGCCATTGAGGCTGACATTCCTCCCACCTGGGAATGCTCTAACTGCGGTAACCAGGCCCTGCTGCGTGGCGGCGATGAGCCTGAAGCTGAAGAGCCCAAGAAGACTCCGCGTACTCACTGGGACATGCTGCTTGAGCGCCGCACTGAGGAGGAACTCAAAGAGCTGCTAAACGAGCGCCTAGAGATGCTGCGTAGCGGCGAAAGCTACCGTCAGTCTTTCTGAGACAAATACCGATAAAAAGGTTGCTGCCAGCTTCAAGCTG
>CAJZDJ010000122.1 GCA_915063485.1 uncultured Actinomyces sp. | reverse complement strand
CTAGACGCTGTCAAGGTTTACCCCAACGCCCAGTCCCTGCCCGGCGAAAACAATGATGAGGCAGACGGAACCATCTCTTGGAAGCGCATCCCGCAAAAGGAAGGCACCACCCTGGCTCTGCACGGGCGCGACGCCATCATGCTGACCGCTGACAAGCAGGTGGGTGGACACGAGCTGTACTACACCACCAGCCAAATGTTTGGCGCTACGCTTGCCAGCGCCGGCGGGTCCTTACAGTATCTAACCGGTACGCGCGGCGACAGCGGCGAAACCGTACTGCACTACACCACCCAACCCCAGGTCAGCGCCCCTGAGGGAGTTGAGCAAACCTGGGATGCAGCCACCGGCCAACTGCGCCTGAACTACACCTACACTGCCTCGCCCCAGCAAATCACCATTAAGGACGGCGACAAGGTTCTCTCCCTGCGCATCATTGACCGCACCACAGCCCAAACCACTTGGCTACTTGACGGCACCCGCAACGGCAAGCTCAGCAGCGTAGCCGTTGAGGGGGTGGAACTGGCTCGCACCGCCAAGTTCACCGGTAAGGACACATTGCAGCTAACCGGCTCGGTCTCCGCTGAGTCTAATGTGCGCGTGATTACCCCCGCCGGCATTAACCACGTGGGCTTCAACGGCGGCTCGCTCAACCCGGCTAGCTCCACTGGCAGCGCTGGCAATGCTGACGCCGCCAAGTTCACTGGCAATGCTGACGCCGCCAAGTTCACTGGCAATGCTGGCGCCGCCAAGTTCACCGGCACTGCTGGTGCCGCTGCAAGTGCCGCCAAAGCTACCACCGGCACCAGCAACGCCACCGGCACCAGCAACGCTAGCGGCACGAACAGTGCTACCGGCACGGGCGACGTCGGCGTCACCAGCAACGCCACCGGCACGAACAGTGCTACCGGCACGGGCGACGTCGGCGTCACCAACAACGCTAGCGGCGCGGGCGACGTCGGCGTCTTTACCGGCAAAGTACCCGGACCTGCAGCCGTAGCCAGCCAGCAGCTAAGCTTCGTCAAAGCCACCGACTACGCCGAAGCCAAAGCCACTTACGACGACTCCAAGTGGAAGGTTGCCGCCGACACCCAGGCCGCCAACCCCCGCTTCCAAGGCCCGGGCCAATACTCCAACACCGTGCTGGACTCCAACCACTACGGCTTCTACGAAGGCTCAGTGTGGTACCGGGGCACCTTCACCGCCACCAAGGCCGACCCCTACCTGTACCTACAGGGCAACGGCGGCTCAGGCGTACCCTCGCAGGGCAAGAACCCCGCATTCATGCAGGTGTGGGTTAACGGCGTCTACGCCGGGGCCTACGACGCCGCCGGCAACTGGGCCAAGGTGAACGTCCCCGCCGGCACCGTCAAGAGCGGCGACAAGGTCACCGTAGCTGTGCTGGTCAACAACCTCGGACAAAACCTGGACTGGTCCGACGACGGCCTGTCCAAGCAAAACCGTGGCCTCTTTGACGTGGCCATCGAAGGCTCCACCGCCACCTGGAAGATCCACGGCGCCGACGCTGACTTTGCAGCCAAGGCAGCCACCAACCCCTCAGGCACGCTGTACAACAACGGCGGCCTGGGCGGCGAAAAAGCCGGCTTCCACATGCCCGGCTTCGACGACTCCAAGTGGGCCAAGGCCGACAACCTGCACTCGCCGGCCGGTGTCACCTGGTACCGCGCCCGCGTCAAGCTGAACCTGCCTGCCAACCAGGACACCGCTTTCCGCCTGGACATCAACTCCTCGCGTTTTAGCTCCCTGGGCGACCGCGCGCAGGCCACGCTTTTCGTCAACGGTTGGAACACCGGTGTCTACATTGGCGACCGGGGCCCGCAAACCTCGTTCACTATCCCCGCCGGGTTCCTCAACCCCAACGGTGAGAACGTCATTTCGATTGCGGTGGCAGCTAAGGAGGATGGCATGGGCCCAGATTCGGTGACTCTGCGCGCCGTCCACTCCACCACCAAGCCCGTGCTTGGCTCCACGCCTGCACCGACTGGCAGCCCGACGGCGGTGCCCACTGTGGCGCCTACCGGCCAACCCACCGTGGCGCCCACCGTGGCGCCGACGGCCCAGCCCACGGCCACGGCCGCACCCACTGGCCAGCCCACCATGGCGCCCACTGTGGCTCCGACGGTAAAGCCAACTGGCACGGCGTCGCCCACGGCTCAGCCGACTGCCAGCCCAACTGGTGCGCCTACGGCCAGCCCCACAGCTGACCCGACTGTGGCTCCCACGGCGTCGCCGGCTCCCACTGGTCAGCCCACCACCTCGCCGCAGCCCACCGCAGGCCCAACTGCGTCGTCGGCACCTGGACAACCCACGCCAACCCCCGGGCAACCGGGCAAGCCAAGCGCGCCACCAGCGCCTGACGGCACCCGGGAGCCCATGGCTGGCGAGCAGTTGCCGCGCACGGGCGCGAACCTGGCGCTTGGGCTTGGGGCAGTCGCGGCAATCGCGGGCGGCCTAGTGTTGCTGCGCAGGCGACGTGACCTGTAAGGCCGGGCCATGGACAGTGTCTGCTGCTTGCAAGGCAGCAGACATGGCCAGCAGCTCTGCGCGCGCAGTAGACCTACCTGAGAGGCAGTAAACCTGCACCCCACAGATACAGGCAAAATCGTCCCTTCCCTATAAAACCCCAGCGGAAAATCATAGGGAAGGGACGATTTTATGTGCGTTTGAGAGCGGACTTCCACATACTGACCTTGCTTGTCCACACACTGGTCTTTTCGGGCGAGCGTAGATCAGTAGATCAAATTGGGAGCTAGTACAGACCCAATTCTGGCGAAGGTTGAGCCAGTTCTACCGATCCACTTTTTGGAGCACCGGCCTTTTCGGGTATCAATCACCCAGCAAAGCAGTCCAGCACTCACCCACCCAACTACCCAGCAAAGCAGTCCAGCCACTCAGCAAACCGGCGCCCCTCTCTAGTACCTCCCGCTGGGGAAAACCAACCCCGCCACTACATCTACCTCACCCGGGGCAAGCAGACTACTCACTACACCGCCTAACCATGACAGCCAGAATGCTTGGGATGCGTAGACCAGTTAGAACACCTAAATATTTTTGGGCCACACCAGCTTCAGACAACCCCAGATAAGAACTAGCTGCAACAACTACCAAGAGATGCAGTGCGACGTCGGGAGATATTTCATGCCTACTCCGCACCTTCTCACAGATACGGAAAAATCGTCCGTTCCCTATAAAACCCCATTGAAAAATCATAGGGAACGGACGATTTTGGGTGTATTTGTGAAATTAGGTGTACGTACATTGATACCCATATCTCACATACTGACCATTTTGCCCACCCTCGAACACCGCTAAGTCGCCCCACCTCAGGTGGGCCAACAGCTCAAGCCCCGCGCGACGGCCAGGCACGCCAGACATGTCAGTAACTCAGACATGATCCCCAGGTGTGGAACCTTCAGAACCTCAGGTATGGAAACCTCAGGCCTAGTCCCAGACTTTGTGCACTGCGTCAGGCAACACCTCAGGCCTTGTTAGCCACTCAGGTCTGGAAGCCTCAAGCCTGGCCTCCACCTCAGACCTTGCGCGGCCACTCCAGACCCCACACAACCCCTCAAGCCTTGTGCGCAGAAATGGCAAACTGCAGCGGCAGTCGCTCGGGCTGCTCGCGCAAACGCCACATTCCGTCCGCGTGTTGCTCCATAAGCCCAGGCCAGGGGCACCAAGCGGAATAGGTGAACTCTTCGACGCCGTCGACCACTAATCCTGCATCAATCAGCGCCGTGATAATTTGCCCCAGGGAATGGTTCCACTGGTGATTTGTGGTGTGGGCGATGCGAGGGGCGCCGGGAGTATCCACATAGCTTGAGTCGTCGTCCCAGGTCATGGGGGTATCAAGCTGGAAGTAGGGCTGCTCAATCTTCAGCCCATCAGACACGTCCTCGCCAATCGTCATGAACATGGGGTGATCGTCGCGGATGAAGAAAGTGCCCCCGGGTTTAAGCAGGGACGCAATGACGCAAGCCCATTGCACGACGTCGGGCAGCCAGCAAAGAACCCCAATGGACGTATAGACCAGGTCAAAGTCACCACTTACCGCCTGCCGCGCGTCATAGACATTGGCGTGCACGTACTCGACCTCCACCCCGGCCTTATCTGCGATGGCACGCGCGTGGGCCAGAGAAGTCTCAGACAGGTCTAGGCCCACAACTCGCGCAGCTCCGCGACGGGCAAATCCAATCGTGTCCGTCCCAACGTGGCACTGCAAATGCATGACTTGCTTGCCGGCAAGGTCGCCAAAGCGCCCAATATCGAGGGCAAGCTCCGCGCTGATGGCGTCGGGGTCCGCGAGCAGACGGCGCAGGCCACAGTAGTCGCCGGCCATGTGCAGGTTCGCACGGTCATTCCAGTTTTTCTCGTTGTCTGAAAACCAAGCGGATTGATTAGTCAATTTACTCATTGGAGATTTCCTAAGGGTATTTTCGTTTTTCGGCCAGCGCG
>CAJZDJ010000121.1 GCA_915063485.1 uncultured Actinomyces sp. | reverse complement strand
GCGCGCCGCCCGGCGCGCGCTTAGTGTTTTGGGCTGCTTTAGAAGCGGATGGCGTCAATGGGTTTGATACGCATAGCCACCCAGGCGGGGATGATACCTGCCAGGGCGCCCACGCCGGTGGCTGCAGCTAAACCAATTAGGGCAGCGCTGAAGGGGTAGGCGGGGGTGGGCACATCGGCTTGGATCCCCAAGATTGGGCCGAGCGGCACAAACCGTAGCGCCAGGATAGATATCGCAATACCCACGATGCCGGCCACCACCGTGGCCACCACTGATTCGAGCATGATTGAGAAGAAAATGCGCCAGCTGCTGGCCCCAAAGGCGCGGCGCACCCCGATCTCATGGATACGTTGACGCACGGTCACAATAGAGACGTTGATCAGCCCCAGCGCGCCTAGCACCATCATGAACACGCCGGCAGCGGATACCACCAGGGTGAAGGTGCGCATGGAGCTATTGCTGGCGCCAGTGTCAATATTGGAGTTGACTTGCACGGTTTTGGCGCCAAACTGGGCCCCAAATTCGCGTTTAGCTAGGGCCTGCATTTTGCTGACCTGCTCGCGTCCCACATACATATTTAACGTGGGTACGGGCGCGGTGGCGGCGTCGGTAAGGCTAGCTTCAAAAGGATCACGCAACACATAGGCCTTATATTCCTGGGTGCACACCTGCTTGCCGTTTTCGTCGTCGTAGCAGTTGGGTGAGTCTTTTTCCGCAGTGATACCCACAATCGTGAAGGAAGTGCGCGAAGGGGTGAAAGACTGCACTGTGAAGGGGGCGCTGAGGGTTTCAATGCCCAGTTCTTTAGCGAACGCCTTATTTACCACGATGGGGGTGGCCAGGTTTTTAGTGTCTGCCTGGCTAAACCAGCGCCCCTGTGACAGGTTCACTGGCACCACCTTGTTGTAGCTGGCACTGACCACGGTGGTGTTTACCCGTTGGGGGCCAAAGGGGAACATGAACCTGATGTTGGTTTCATAGGAGGTAGTGGCAGCCTGCACCTTGTAGCGCTTAACAAAGTCATTCATGGATTTGGATACTTTGTGGGCTTGGGAGGCGCTGGCCTGCTGGGTTACCCCGCCCGCGCTGTCAGAGTTGGTGGCTTGGCTTTCGTCAGTGGTGTCGCTTTCACCGCTGCTGGGGTTTACCTGTACGGTAACTGTGCCGGGGTAACCGGAGTAGCGGGCCATTTCGTTTTGGATGACTATGACTGAGACTTGCCCGAGCGCAATTACGAAGGTCATGGCGGCCACGGAGGCGGCCACACCCACCAGGGACAGCAGCACACGCAGTTTAGAGATACGCAGCTGGGTCCAGGCTTCAATGAGGGAACCAATAATTACGCTCATGCCAGCCCCTGTCTGATATCAATTGGGTGCAGGCACCCGTCTGCTAGCTGGTAGGCCATTTGGGCGCGGGCGGCTACAGCCAGATCATGGGTGATCACGATTAGCGCCGCCCCGCTTTCATGGCACTGTTTTTCAAGTAGATCCATAACACTGGCGGCGGTGTGTACATCCAGGGCGCCGGTGGGCTCATCAGCCAAGATCACCTGGGGGCGACGGCTTAGGGCGCGGGCGATAGCTACCCGCTGCTGCTCACCGCCGGAGAGACGCTCAATGGATTGGTCTATTTTGCTTTCCAGCCCCACTGCTTCAAGCAGCTGCTTGGCGCGGGTGTTGCGGGTCCAAAACTGTGAGCCGCTGGCGTAGAGCAGCGGAGTGTAGACGTTTTCGGTGGTGGTTAGCCCGTTGATGAGGTTGAAGGATTGGAAAATGAACCCAAATCCGCGTCCGCGCACTTTAGCACGGGCAGCCTCACCTAGCCGGTTCACACTGGAGCCGTTAAAGCGGTATTCGCCGCTGGAGGGGGTGTCCAACATGCCGATGATGTTGAGCAGGGTGGATTTACCAGTACCTGAGCGCCCCACAATGGCAACGTGTTGGCCGGCCTCAACGCGCAGGTTGATGTCGGTGAGGATTTTCAGTTCGGCGTCGTCAACTATGAAGGAGCGGGCGATTGACTCCAGCTCGATCAGGGCGCTCACTTAATTTCCTTACCGGCTGAGTCATAGCAGGTCCCGTCAGGGTCGCAGCTGTTGGGTTTGCCGGTTTTGTCTACGTCTTGGCCGGGCACGAACTGCAAGATGGAGTCGCCTTCTTTAAGCCCGGAGGTTACTACGATCTGGTTGCCGTCGTTAATGCCCAGTTTGACGGTGGTTTCTACGGTTTTGGTGGGTTTGGTTGGGTCTGGCACAAGCCATACCTTGCCGGTTGCGTAGTTGCCTTGCACGGCGGTTAGGGGCACGGTTAGGGCCCCTTTAGCTTCGCCGACGGCGATCGAAATGGTGGCTTTCAGTCCCGGGAATACTTTCTTGTCTGCGGGGACGGCGCAACGTACCTGTACGGTGGTGGCGTCGCCACTGGAGGTATCGGCACTGTCTTTGGGGGCAGTGGTGGAGTTAGTTGGGGAACTGGCTGCCCCAGCGCCGATTTTTAGGTTGCCGCAGGCAAAGGGCGCCGGCCCGGATTTGATGGTGAGCGTAGCGCTGGTGGGGGCCTGGGTCAGCTGGTACTGCTGAGAGGCGCTGATGGTACCGGTGGCGCTGTAGGTACCGGTGGAGATAGAAGCGATGGAGGTGCCTACCGTGGTTTCTTGGTCTTTAATCACCGAGTAATTGATGGTGCCGGTGGTGGGAGCGTAGACATCAACGTAGGTGACTTTTTCGGTGGTTTTGGGGGTGGTGTCGGCTTTGGAGTCTGAATCTGAAGAGTCTGCAGAGCCGTTGGTCCCCTTAGAGTCACTAGATCCGTTTGCGCCGTTGGATCCATTAGAGCCGTTGTCGGTGGTGGTTACGGTTTCAGTTTTCTTGATGGTCAAGATGGGTTCACCGGAGGTAACCGCAGCGCCGTTGTCAAAGTAGAGGCGCGCTACGGTGCCCACGGAGGTGGCTGGCACTTGGGTGGGGGCGTCGGCAACTACTTGGCCGTCAATGTCGACGGCGGATTTAACGTCAGCTTTGGTGACGGTAACTAGCGGGGTGCTAACTGAAAAACCTGTTTGCGCTGTGGTGGGCGTGGTTTGCTCGCTGTCTGGAAAGAATGCGAGTTTTACTAGCGCTGCTGTCACAACCAGGGCCAGCAGAACTTTTAAACCAGTTAGTAAGTAACGCTTCATGATGGGCATCCTTACCTATTCGGGACGTAAGTACTAATGAGAATTTTACTTTATGGGTTGGGCATGGGGATGTATCCCCACCTCAGAATAGTCGTCAAAGTTTCCCAGGATCCATGCAGAAACCAACTTTAATCTCATTTCCATAACGCGGCGACCAAGTTTTCTGGTCGTTTTTACGCCAAATGCCACGGACTGGTAGCCGTGGCTGGACAATGATGGAGATTTAAGTGAAGCAGAAGCGTGTGTTGCGCCGAGGTTGGCTGCGCAAGTTTGCAGCATTGACGGCACTGGTTACTGCTGTGGCTGGTCTGAACCTGGTGGGCCCCCAGGAAGCTCAGGCTGCTAACAGCCCCTATGTGCCTGCCAGGTACCGCCTGGTGTGGAGTGATGAGTTTGAGGGCAATTCGCTAAACGCCAGCAACTGGACCCCTGCCACTGGCGCCTGGGGCGACAATATGCAGATGGTTTACAAGGACCAGCCCCGTAACCTTTACGTTAAGGATGGCTCACTGCACCTGGTGGCCTACTACGAGAAGGGTGGCGTAAAGACTAACGTATGTGGTGGTCAGAAGGTTAAGACTGGCAAAAACTGCATTCAGACCCGCCGTTACACCTCTGCCATGCTGCGCTCGCGCGACAAGCAGCACTTCAAGTACGGCTACTATGAGGCCCGTATCAAGCTGCCTAAGGGCCACTCTTCCTGGTCTAGCTTCTGGCTGCTGGCCCAGGACAAGACTTATGGGGACTGGCCGCACTCTGGTGAAATTGACGTCTTTGAATCCAAGGGCTACGACCCCCAGTTTGTGCAGTCCACCGCGCACTGGTTTAACAAGGACAAGGGTAAGCGCGACCAGTCCAACAACTGGAACAAGAAGCACTTTGGGATCAACACCCAAGATGGCTACCACACCTACGGTCTGCTGTGGGAGCCCAATAAGCTTACCTACTACATTGATGGCGTAAAGACCCACGAGATCAAGAGTCCGCTGCGCGGCACTCACTCCAATGGTTTCATGCCCTTTGACAAGGAGTTCTACCTGCTGCTTAACCACGGTGTAGGCGGTAACTTCCTGGAGGGGCACTACAACCCGGCTGGCGGTTACATCGAAAGGCAGTATGTTAACGGTCAGGACATGAGTGTTGACTACGTGCGCGTATACCAGAAGAAGTGAGCGCCTGCTTAGCGCTACTTAACTGGATACAGCTACAAGCTAGCGCCGCTAGGCGGCGCCTGCAAAGCAGCTACACAGGGTTAAGGGTCAAAATGTGTGTCTGGCTCGGCGTGTCGCGGGGGTTAGATTTG
>CAJZDJ010000120.1 GCA_915063485.1 uncultured Actinomyces sp. | reverse complement strand
ACTTCTGACGTTTATCGCCTTACTTTGAAGCTAATTGATGGCTCTGAAATGCGCGCTGAAACTCAGCTAGCTATGGCCCAGGGAGGCATGAACCGAATCCTTGAGGATGAGGAAAACAGCCTGGCCCAAGACAACCGCTCCGACGACTAATTAGTTAGCGTTTAACTGCCCTACCAAGGTTCGGTAGGTGTTTATCGGCTGAGTTAGTATAACCTGTCGTACGTGTATGACCTAACTCAGCTAAAACATCAGCCTTTGTATGCAGCTGTTTTCCAACCTGAACAGGTTGCTTGATAGACGACTTTTCCTGCAACAGTACAGGCTCTATGCGCGGAATTGAAATTACCTCAAAAACTGGCACAAGCAAATCAGGCACTGGTTTATACGATCCAAGATCTGGCCCCGATAACATACTAGCTTGATCCCATTGCTGTGGTGAAACACGATCGAAGTCAAAAGTGAATTGTGACTGTTGCGCAACATGTTGCATAAATACTTTAGAACTGCGCCCATTTCCTTCTCTAAATGGATGGGCTTGATTTATGTATGCAAATACCTCAGCACTGACTTGGGCAAAATCACTATGATTAAGACTACTCCAGTCGATTTCTTGGATAAGTTGCTTTGCGTCACCCAAATATCTATCTATTTGCCCCGTATGAACGTCAGCGAAAGAGGATACACCTTTGAAAATATTGACACAGCGATATTGACCAGCCCATTCATATACATCCCGAAATAAATAGCTATGGATCGCACATAGGTGCACAGCATCATAGGTGTGAGGTATATAAACTTTACCACTCACGAGCTCACAGTAATTTATATCAGTTTCTGTGTACTCCAATCGCGCCAATATTTCAGCATTACGTTCACCATAAAGATTGCGCAGTGTGCCTTGCCTAGTAGCTGTGTCATAAGTTTCTGGGTAGAAGTAGGATTCCCAAGTCTCATAACGCATATGACTACCCCTATCTAGGCTGTGCCACGCCTGGCAGCGGCATGAGCCCGGCGGCGATATTCGTCTTTATCAATCGCCCCGCGCACATAGTCAGTCAGATTTTCTACGTCTTCACGTGTATGTTGCACGCCTTCATGCCAGCTAGAAGCTAAAGCTTGCATGACAGCCCAGTGCTGAGCCTGATCAAGCTGGGCAAACAGCTCTGGCCAGCGCTTATCAAGATCAAGTGTTTCAGCCATTACGTCCCCTTCCCTTAACTTGTCCATCATTTTAGATCCTTAATACAAACTACGAGTGGTTTTCCTGAAACTACAAAGGGGCGTTTAGCATTTCGCTAAACGCCCCTAATTGCTTGGCTCAGGCTTATACGTTAAAGCCCAAAGCTCGTAGCTGTTCACGCCCTTCAGGGGTGATCTTGTCCGGGCCCCACGGCGGCAGCCACACCCACTGCACCCGTACGTCGTCGGAAAGGTGGTCTAGCACCTGGCGGGCCTGTTCCTCGATCACATCGGTGAGCGGGCAGGCAGCCGAGGTCAGTGTCATATCCAGGGTGATCTCATTGCTAGAACCAATCTCCACCCCGTAAAGCAGACCCAAATCCACCACGTTAATGCCCAGCTCAGGGTCAATCACGTCACGCAGGCACTCTTCGACGTCGGCCACGTCAAAGCTGCCCGGTTCAGCGCGCGGGGCAAAAGCGTTATCAGCCGCTAGTCGGGCTGCACTTTGGCCATCAAGCTGAGCCTGGGAGGCGGCCTTAACCTCCTCCTGACTAGCCACACGCGGGGTGTAACTAGCAGCCATAGGGTTGTCGCTCATCTACTAACTCCTTTATTCGTCACAGTGAGCAGCACTGGCACTGCCACTAGCAACCTGGTCGTTAACTACTGCTTTAGCTACCGCGTCTTTTAAAGCCATCCAGCCCAGCAGGGCACACTTAACCCGGTTGGGGTATTTAGACACGCCCTCGAAAGCTGCGCCGTCGTCAAGCGCATCCAAAACCGCGTCATCCACCCCCTGGCCGCGCGAATGCATCAGGGCGTCAAAGTCTTCCTCTAGTTCACGCACCTGCTCTAGGTCTTTGCCCACCACCAGATCGTTCATCACGGAGATGGAGGCCTGCGAAATTGAGCAGCCGCTACCCTGCCAACCCAGCTCGGCCAAGGTCTGGCCCTCCAGGCGCACCTGTAGCTGCACCTCATCGCCGCAGGTGGGGTTGACCTGGAAAGAGTCACCCTGGGGTGCCTCTAGCAGGCCCTGACCGTGGCGTTCACGCGAGTGGTCGAGGATAACTTGCTGGTAAAGCTGATCTAGTTCATTCATAAGCTACCTAGCGGTTGAAATACTTACGTACGTTTTGTAGCGCGTCGAGGAATTGAGACACGTCTGCGGGCGTGGAGTATACCCCCAGCGAGACGCGGGCGGAGGCACGCAGCCCGAAGTGGGCGTGGATCGGCTGGGCGCAGTGGTGACCGGTGCGTACCGCCACCCCGCTGGCATCTAGCACCTGGCCGACGTCGTGAGGGTGCACCCCCTCCACCTCAAAGGCCACTACCCCCAGGCGCTGAGTGGTGTTGGCGGGGCCCAGTAGGCGCACGCCTTCAACCCGGTTCATGCCTTCAAGTAGCTGGCCGGTGAGCTCATGCTCGTTAAGCATGGAACGCGACAGGTCAAGTTCACGCAGATAATCGACGGCGCTGTGCCAGCCGGCAGCCTGCGCAAGCGGCTGGGTGCCCGCCTCAAACCGGGCCGGTGGGGCCATATAGGTGGAGTGCTCCATATCCACCAGCTCAATCATGGAGCCACCGCTGAGCACCGGGGGCAGGCTGTAAAGCAGCTCCTCGGTGGCCACCAGCGCCCCAATACCGGTGGGTCCCAGCATCTTGTGGGCCGACAGGCAGATCGCATCCACTCCGGCGCTAGCCAGCTGGGCAAAAGAAAGTGGCAGGTGAGCACTGGACTGGCAGGTGTCTAGCACCACCACGGGCTTGCGCTCCTGGGCGCGTACCGCCGCCAAAATGGGTTCCAGGTCAGTGATTGCGCCGGTTACGTTAGAAACGTGGGTTAATGCCACCACGCGGGTGCGGCTGTTAATAGCCTGGGCCAGCAGCGCCGGGTTAGTGTCAATGCGCCCGTCAGGGGTTAGTTCCAGCCAACGCAGCTTCGCCCCGGTGCGTTGGGCCAGGATCTGCCAGGGCACCAGGTTGGCGTGGTGTTCGGCGCGGGTTACTAGGATTTCGTCGACGGCGCCCAGGTTTAGATCCAGCGGCCCGTCACCTCCCGCTACGCCTTGGGAGGCGTTACCGATGCCCAGCGCCACCAGGTTGATGGCTTCAGTGGCATTTTTGGTAAATACCAGCTGCTGGGCAGGGGCGTCCACAAAGCTGGCTACCGCTACGCGGGCGTCATCCCAGGCGGCGGTGGCGCGGTCAGCCAGCTCATAGGTGGAGCGGCCCGCCGCGCCGTTGGAGCGCTCATAGAATTCGGTGACGGTGTCGATGACGCAGTTAGGTTTTTGGCTGGTGGCAGCGCTGTCCAGGTAGGCTAGGCGGCCACCATCGCGGGCCGGGGTAGCCAGGGTTGGAAAATCGGCCACAATAGCTGCCAGCTCTGACTGGCTAAGCGCCACATTGTCGCGTGCGGCGATACCAATTCCAGTTAATTGCGTCATGAGGATTCTTAACTTCTTAGGTCTATGCCCGCCGTAGCTTGAAGCTGCGGCGGGCCGGTTAAATTTGTGTGCGCCTAGCCGGTGGCGGCGTGGGCGCTAGCCCGATTAGGGTAAGCGGCCACGCCAGCTAGCAGCTTTACTCCCCTAGCTTGGCTAAGCAGCTAGTAGGTTACTTCAAGAAGCGGTCGTAGCCTTCTTCTTCAAGACGGTCGGCCAGCTCGGGGCCACCCTGCTCGGCTACGCGGCCGTTAACAAACACGTGTACGTAGTCAGGCTTGATGTAGCGCAAAATACGGGTGTAGTGGGTGATTAGCAGGAAGCCGGCCTCGGACTCGCCATGTAGGCGGTTAACGCCCTCAGAGACGATACGTAGCGCGTCAACGTCCAGACCGGAGTCGGTTTCGTCAAGCACGGCAAAGCGCGGGCGCAGCAGTTCCATCTGCAAGATTTCAAAGCGCTTCTTCTCACCACCAGAGAAGCCGGCGTTCACGTCACGCTGAGCGAAGGCGGGGTCCATACGTAGGCGCTCCATGGCGGCGTTAACTTCACCGATCCACTGGCGTACCTTGGGGGCCTGACCGTCCATGGCGGTCTTGGCGGTGCGCAGGAAGTTAGCCACGCTTACGCCGGGTACCTCCACCGGGTACTGCATGGCCAGGAACAGGCCGGCGCGAGCGCGCTCGTCCACGCTCATGTCCAGCAGGTTTTCGCCGTCGAGCAGCACTTCACCCTCGGTGACCTCATAGGCGGGGTGACCGGCAATGGAGTAAGCCAGGGTGGACTTACCTGAGCCGTTGGGGCCCATGATGGCGTGTACCTGGTTGGAGCCAATGGTTAGGTCTACGCCGCGCAGAATCGGCT
>CAJZDJ010000119.1 GCA_915063485.1 uncultured Actinomyces sp. | reverse complement strand
CGGTGCCGTGGCGACTATCCCGCCCATCCCGGGCGCCCGCGAATCGAAGCGTGTGCTCACCTCCACCGAGCTGCAGAAGCTCACCCCGCGCCCGAAGCGCCTGGGCATTATCGGCGGCGGTCCTATCGGCGTCGAGTTCGCCGGTATTTTCTCCTCCTACGGCACCGAAGTAACCCTGCTTGAAGGCGCTCCCGCGCTTTTCGGGCGTTACGATGACGACGTCGCCCAGGCGGCACGCGAGATTATCGCCGACCAAGGCATTACCGCTCACGCGGGCGTTCGCGTAGAGACCGTTACCGATAACGCCGACTCCGTGACTGTGAACTACCTGGATTCCGAGGGTGCGTCCAAGCACCTTGAGGTGGATTACGTGATGGTTGCAACCGGGCGCAAACCCGCCACCGAGGGGCTGGGGCTTGAGAACACGAGCATCGAAACCACCGAGCACGGCGCAATCGCTGTCGACGAGCACCTGCGCACCACGGCACCGAATATTTTTGCGCTTGGCGACGTTAACGGCGGCCCGCAGTTCACCTACATTTCTTTCGACGACCACCGTGTGGTGATGGACCAGCTGGTGGGCTCCGGTAAGCGCTCTACTGCCGGGCGCATCATTCCCACCTCCACCTTCATCAACCCGCCGCTGTCGACCGTGGGTCTAGGTGAGCAGGCCGCCCGCGAGGCCGGCTATGAGGTGCGTGTGGCCTCCAAGCCCGTGGCCGCTATTGCCGCCATGCCGCGTCCCAAGATTGTGGGCAACCCTGACGGCGTAATTAAGTTCGTGATCGACGCCGCCACTGATCGCATCCTGGGCGCCTCGCTGCTGGTGATCGACTCCCAGGAGCTGATCAACCTGGTGGCACTGGCCATCAAGCAGGGCCTGACCGCCGCCGACCTGGCCGGCGCGATCTACACCCACCCCAGCTCCAGCGAAGCCTTCAACGAGGTTCTGGCCTGAGTTTTGGCGGGTGGCGCCCCGACGCGCATAGGTAGCACCCCTAGTGCGTGGGGCCTGATGGCCTGTCTGACGCGCGGGGCGTTGCCCTGAAAGCGCTATGGTGCTGATATAGCGCTAGCTGCCCTGGCTGCGGTTGTGATGATCGACGGTTGTAATCACCGGCGGTTGTGATGACCGGGCCAGGGCAGTTTTTTGCCCGCATGCGGATTTTTGGTGTTCACTGCGGCTTGTGGGGCGGTGGATTTTGCGTGCGAGCCTGCGGCTGCGGGGGTGGGCCGGCAGATTTGGCTGGCTATAAAAGCACAATTGCTCACCTCGGGACTTTGGGACCTGTATAAAGCGCTACCACAAGATAATGTTATTTCTTGCAAACCGAAGCACAACATGTAGTGGCCGCGCCTTTATTCTCCCCATTTCCCGCGTGACCTCATTGTGCGTCTTTTTCGTGAAAGGACTGCCAGATGGACCCGCGTTTTGACTCTGCCAAAGCCGCAACCAACCACGACGGCGCAGCAATGACTGCTGGGCAGCACTACGACGTCGACGCTATTGCCACTATCAACGAGTACCTAGACCGCAGCGACTGGCGCGTGAACGCCAACGCCAACCAGGGCTACTCGCTGGGCGGTCTGATCCTTAACTCTGCCGGCAAAATGGTGGCCAACTACTGGCTTGAGCACGTCTACACCCCGGCCATTGGCACCCCTCACCGTGAAGGCGACTACCACATCCACGATCTGGACATGTTTGCCGGCTACTGCGCCGGCTGGAGCCTAAAGCGTCTGCTCCAGGAGGGTTTCAATGGGGTGAGTGGGTCTATCGCTTCAGCCCCGCCCAAGCACTTCTCCTCAGCGTGTGGGCAGATCGTTAACTTCCTGGGCACACTGCAAAACGAATGGGCCGGCGCGCAGGCCTTCAGCTCTTTTGACACCTACATGGCGCCTTTCGTGCGCAAGGATGACATGAGCTATGACCAGATCGTCCAGTGTATGCAGGAGCTGATCTACAACCTGAATGTGCCCAGCCGCTGGGGTAGCCAGTGCCCTTTCACCAACCTGACCTTCGATTGGACCTGCCCAGACGACCTGCGCGACGAGTACCCGCTAATCGGCGACGAACTCATGGACTTCACCTACGGCGACTTGCAGCCTGAAATGGACGTCATCAACAAGGCTTTCATTGAGGTTATGACTGCCGGTGACGCCGACGGACGCGTATTTACCTTCCCGATCCCCACCTACAACATCACCCCTGATTTTGAGTGGGAGGGCGAGAACGTAGATGCCCTGTTCAACATGACCGCCAAGTACGGCCTGCCCTACTTCCAAAACTTCATTAACTCTGACCTGGACCCGCACATGATCCGCTCCATGTGCTGCCGCCTCCAGCTGGACCTGCGTGAGCTGCTCAAACGTGGCAACGGCCTGTTTGGCTCAGCTGAGCTGACCGGCTCCATTGGGGTAGTTACTTTGAACATGGCGCGCCTGGGTTACTTGTTTAAGGGTGACGAGGCGGCGCTGGTGGCCCGCATGGATGAGCTGATCGACCTGGCCAGCCAGTCCCTGGAGATTAAGCGCGCCACCATCCAGTACCACATGGATCACGGCTTGTTCCCCTATTCCAAGCGCTACCTGGGTAGCTTGGACAACCACTTCTCCACCATTGGCGTTAACGGCATGAACGAGATGGTGCGTAACTTCTCCGACGACGCCTATGACCTAACCGACCCGCGCGGCTTTGAGATGTGCGTGCGCGTCTTAGACCACGTGCGTGAACGCATGGTGCAATTGCAGGAGGCCACCGGTCACCTCTACAACCTGGAGGCCACCCCGGCTGAAGGTACCACCTACCGTTTCGCTAAAGAGGACCGTAAGCGTTTCCCCGGCATTATCCAGGCTGGGACTGAGGCTGAGCCCTATTACACCAACTCCTCGCAGCTGCCTGTGGGCTACACCGATGACCCCTTCCAGGCTTTGGAAGATCAGGAAGTGTTGCAGGGCAAGTACACCGGCGGTACGGTGCTGCACCTGTACATGGGGGAGCGGGTTTCTTCCGGCAAGGCTTGTAAAGAACTGGTGCGTCGTTCACTGACTGCTTTCAAGCTGCCTTACATCACTATCACGCCCACCTTCTCTATTTGCCCGGTGCACGGTTACCTGGCTGGCGAGCACTTCACTTGTGAGCGTTGCGCCGCCGCCCACCCTGAGCGTGAGCCCCAGGCTTGCGAGGTGTGGACCCGCGTAATGGGTTACTTCCGTCCGGTGCAGTCTTTCAACATTGGTAAAAAGGGCGAGTACCACGAGCGGCAGATGTTCGATGAGTCTAGCGCCGCTGGTCACGGCCAGTTACGTAGTGCTTTTGAGTTCGACGACGCCGGCGTGCGCACCCGCGAGGTAGTCACCTCCGAGATTTATGCCTGACGCAGCCGACTTACAGATAGCCGGGCTGGTACCCCTATCCACGGTGGACTGGCCCGGCAAACTGGCTGCCAGCATCTTTTTGCAGGGCTGCCCCTGGCGCTGCGTGTACTGCCAAAACCACGAAATTTTAGATCCCCGCACCCCGGGGAGCGTGCCCTGGTCGCAGGTGGTGGAGTTGCTGCAACGCCGACGCGGTCTGCTGGACGGCCTGGTTTTTTCCGGCGGCGAGGCCACCCGCCAGCCCGGTCTGCTCAGCGCCGCCCAGGAGGTTAAGGCCCTGGGCTTTGCGGTGGGGCTGCACACTGCCGGCATTTATCCGGGTAATTTGGCCCGCCTACTTGCCGCCGACGCCGTCGACTGGGTGGGTCTGGACATTAAGGCCCTGCCCGGCCCGGACTACCAGCAGGTGGTGGCGCGCAGCGGTGGGGGAGAAAAGGCCTGGCGTGCCCTGGAGCTGGTACTCAACGCGGGCGTGGATTACGAGGTGCGCCTGACGGTGTATCCCGGTTACCCCGGCGGGGTTGAGGGAGCGTTTAGGGTTGCTGCTTCTCTTCACGACGCCGGCGTGGCCAGTTTGGCCTTGCAAGTAGCGCGTAGTTTGGGGGCGCCTGAGGGTTTTATTTCCGACGGCGACAACTGGGACTCGCAGGTGGAACAGTTGGAGGCACGTATTGGGCAGCTGGGCTTCGATAGCTTCCTGCGCCGCTAAGGGCACTGTTTTCCACCCACCTCAGAGCGGTCCGGGGCAACCCCGCAGTTACGGGGTTGCTCGCGGTAGATAAACTATTTTTGAGCGTTGCCGGTCACAAAATTCTGGTTCGTGCCCGGTGCCTGTCAAACTAAATGCCCCTGACTTAAACTGCTCTTGGCCAGCTCAAACAGATAATCAATCTGGGCCTGGGTGGCCCTGGAATCCAGCTTGTAAGTCGCCAGGTTTAACGCAAAATTAGCTGTTTGTGGCTACCGTCACCCAAAATCGGGTTGCGAGGCTGTTGGGTGGTCGCTAAAGTTATACGAGTGCCTGCGGGACAGCAACGAAAACAAAAAATTCGTTAGATGTTCTGCTGGGTGTGTTGTTTGAGAACTCGATAGTGTGTCAAGTTTTTTATGTCTTGAATTC
>CAJZDJ010000118.1 GCA_915063485.1 uncultured Actinomyces sp. | reverse complement strand
ACTGCTCAGATTCAATGGGAATGGTTTGGGTTAGCGCGAAAGTATCCACCTGGGCGCCGGCAGTTTTAAGGGCTGCTGCAATGGCGTCGTCGGACTTTAGGCGCGGCAAAGCCACCCGCAAACCGGCGAGTGTTTCACGTGAAACAACCATAACCATCTACCTCTGAATCCGATCGTAAAACCTTAGTTGTCACCTTGCTGCGCGCTTAGTTGTTGCCCTACCGTGCACTTAGTCTCAGTATTGTTGCGGCTATCCTCGGCGCAGCCCTTAATTCCGGGCTTACTGCTGCCTCAGCCACGCTCCTTAACTGCTCGCAAATCTGCCACCTGCCCAGCGCCTTGCGCCAACAAATCCTGGGCGGCGCGCTGACCCAACTCCGCCGCTTTTTGCAGGTGGCAAGCCTTGGTTAGGTCCACGCCCCCAAGCGTCACGGCCTGGCGACTACGCACGCTAGCGGCGCCGTCGAGAGCAAATACCCCAGCCTCTAAGTGCAGCTCATAATCAAAGCCGGCATGCACCAGGTAGGCGTAAGTGCCCACGGGGGCTGCGCAGCCAGCCTGCAAAGCAGACATCACCGCCCGCTCAGCCGCTGCGGCCAAGTGTGAAGCCGGATCATTCACCTGGGCGATCACCGCCTCCAGCTGGGGGTCAAGCTCCTGAGCGGTCTCAATAGCTAGCACTCCCTGCGACGCCGCCGGCAGCATCCGTTCAGGGTCGAAAGCCTCGCTTATGTGTTCAGCTAAACCTAGCCGCTCCAATCCAGCGCAAGCCAGCACCACGGCGTCCAAATCAGCGCCGGTGCCAAGAGCCTGGGGGGATGTGCCAGCGTCGGCGGTAACCTGAACCCCGCGCACGCGCCCCAGTCGCGTGGGCACGTTACCCCGCAAATCCACGGTCTTAATGTCGGGGCGTAAAGCCTTTAGCTGGGCTACACGCCGAGGCGAGCCGGTACCTACACTCGCCCCACTAGGCAGCTGCGCCAGGCTCATGCCGTTCGAGGCCACTAGGGCGTCACGTGGATCGGCGCGGCGCGGGGTGGCAGCAATGCGCAGCCCTGCAACCGGGGCGGTGGGTAGATCCTTAAACGAGTGCACCGCCAAATCCACCTGCCCCTCAAGCAGGTGAGTGCGCAGCTGGGCAGCAAACACCCCAACGCCCCCAAGCTGGCTTAGTGCTGCGCGCGAAGTGTCGCCCTGAGTTCGCACGGTAACCAGCTCCACGCGCCAATCCAGACCCTGGGCGGCGGCGGCAGTTTCCAACATGCGCGCCACCATGCCCGACTGGGCTAAAGCCAAAGCCGACCCGCGCGTCCCCAGACGCACAACCTTTTCACTCATAAGAAGTTCCTATATATTTGTAGTGCTATGCGGACTGTGGCGTTATGAGCGCTGTAGGCGCCTGGCGTTCGTGCGCGCGTGAGCGACCACCGCATTTACACCCGTCCCACCAACCCAGGCGCCAGTAACCGCCAAACCCTCAATGCTTTCAACCTGGCTCATAAAAGCCGCAATGCGCGCGCGGTAGCTGGGCGGCAGTGGCGGCAAAGTGCCATTCCAACGCACCAGCTTGTGCTCGCTTACCTGCTCGGGGTGGATAGTGACGCCTGTCAAAACCCGCACGTCACTTAGGGCCTGCTCCAGGCTTACCTGCGGCTCGCTTTGCCCTAAACGCCCGTACGACAGGCGCAATAAATGCTGATGTGGCGCCAAAGCGTGGGCGATCCAGGGCCACTTAACGTTTAAATGCGACAGGGCCTTGGCTCCCACGGGGCTCTCGACGGCGCGGGGCTGGGTTGGGCTTCCCTGGTTGCTGGGCTCGACGGCGCCGGGCTGAATGTCGTCGCATGATTCTGAGGCGGGCTGGGTGTCGGGGGTGGACTGGTCCGGCTTGGCCTGGGTGTCGGCGCAGCTTGCGGGCGACGCCGGGGCCACCAGCAGACCCTGACCCACCGGGGCGGCGTCCAGCTCAGGGCTATCAACCAGCAGTGAGTAGCGCGCAATGGGCGCGCCCACCGGGATAGTGATGTCAGTGTCTAAGGCTGCCAAGTTTGCACTGGCCAGCAGCCGCAAGGCTGGGCGCGCCGAACAAGCCACCACCAGGCGCTTAGTGCGCAAAGTACGCGGCGCACCGGCAGGGACCGGTTCGCTCGAAGGAGTCGGGCCCGGCTTGGTGGGGGCCAGTACCACCTGCCAGTAGCCGACGCTGTTGTTGGCGTCGTGGGAAGCCGCGTTGCTGGCGCCACTAGCGCCGCCGCTGGTGCTGTGGGAAACGGTGTCACTAGCGTTGGCGCCGCTTCCAGTGCCAGCGTTGCTGCTGGTGCCCGGAGCAATAAGCTGCTGGGCCCCAACGCGAGTAAGCACAGCGCCGCCCGCCGTCGTGATGGCCTGGCTCAGCGCCGCAGTCAGGTGGAACATGCCGCCGCGCACGCACTTATCAACGCTGCGTCCACCAGTAGCTTTACGCGAACGCGCCAACAGGAAAGCCACCGCATCAGCCAGGCAGCCATGCTCACGAGTAGCCTGACGCAGCCCCGGCGTAACCGTGTCAGTGGCCAGATCGGCCGGATCGCACGTGTAAATGCCGGCAACTATCGGGCGCACCAGACGATCAACCACCGCCTGCCCCATGCGCGCGGCCACAAACCCTGCCAAAGTCTCGCCCTCAGCGCCCTGGCCCACCTCACTGCCTAGGTGGCGGTCTTGGGCGGCACGTTGCGCAGCCTTAGCGCCCAAAATGGCGACGACGTCGTCCGCGCCCGGATCGGCGGGAATGCCCAGGTAGGCGTCACGCAAGAACCGCCACAGACGCCAGCGACTTTCACCATTGGCGCGGTTGGGGGGTAAAAACAGGCGTGCGCCGTCGCCGCTAGGGGCCAGTGCCTCCAGCCCCAAAGCGGCCACCATCTGGGCGGTTTCCACCCCGCGCGGAACGAAAGTCTCAGCGCCCAAATCCACCTGAACCGGGCCAATGTAACCGGGGGCAATCAGTCCGCCCAGATAGCCGCGCGCCTCCACCAGCAGTGGCTTGAACCCATCCTGGGTTAGCTGCCAGGCGGCAGACAGGCCGGCGATCCCGCCACCAATCACCAGGGCATCTACCTCATCGGGCAGGTCACTAAGCGGGTTGGGGTGAGAAGTGACCGGAGTGGCCGGGGCGGCTGGGTCGGCCGAAGCTGTCGGAGTGGCCGAAGCTGCCGAGGCGGCCGGAGCTACTGGGGCGACCGGGGCGGCAGCGCTCTTGCACTTAGCAGAGGACTGGCGGCCAGTAGAGGTGGAACTGTTTCTAGCATCCAGATTCATAAGCTTTCCTTATGAACAAATTCGACGATTCGCGTTAACACGGCTGGGTCAGTAGTTGGCGGTACCCCGTGCCCCAGGTTAAACACATGCCCTGGCGCCTGGCGCCCCGCGCGTAAACACTCAACAATGGCCTGCTCAATCACCGGCCACGGCGCCGTCAGCAAAGCCGGGTTCAAATTACCCTGCACCGGGCAGCTACCCCCAAGCTGGTCAATGGCCCAATCCAGCTCAGTGCGGTCATCAACCCCCGCAGCCTGCGCCCCCGCCGCCAGCATCTGCGGCAACAGGCGCGCGCTACCAGTAGCAAAGTGAATCAGTGGCACCGCCTTGCCAGTAGTTGGGCTGATCGCCTCGCGCGCCCGCGCAATAGCTAGCGCCGAGTATGGGGCCACGCGCTCGCGGTAGTCGGTGGGGCTAAGTGAACCAGCCCAGGAGTCAAACAGCTGTGCCGCCGAGGCGCCACAGCTAATTTGCAATGCTATGAAATCGCCCGTGACCTGCGCGCACCAGCGCATTAGCAGGTCCCAAGTGGGTGGGTCGGCGTGCATTAGGGAGCGCGCGGCTAGGTGATCACGGCTGGGTTTACCCTCAACCAGGTACGCGGCCAGGGTGAAAGGCGCGCCTCCAAAGCCAATCAGCGGAGTCCAAGTAGCCGCTTGTGCCTGGGCCGGGTCTGCTGATTGCGTCGGGCTCGCCGGTTGCGCCTCGGGTGTCGGCTGGGTTGCAGGTGTCGCTTGCGCCACCGCTGTTGGTTGCGCTGCGGCTGCCGGTTCGGCCTGTGCTGGGCTCACCGGTTGCGCTTCGGCTAGCGGCTGTGACGTCCCTTGCTGCAGCGCCCCTGGCTGCGGTGCCTGCGCGGGCGTGCCCAGCTCGGTCAAAATCAGGGCAATAGCCTCGCGCAGGGCTGCCACACCCTCAGCGCCCTGGTGAGCGGCGCCGTCGTGACCGATCCAAGTGCCCTGACCAAAACCGCACGCAAGCAGGCGCTCAACGTCGTCGCGCGTGCGGATTGGAGTCGACAAAACCGGCCCCACCTGCGGTTTAATCTCCACATCCACCCCGGCCAGGCGCAACGGCACCATGATGTCTGAGAAGAAAATAGCCGCATCCACCCCGTGACGGCGTACCGGCTGGAGCGTTGCCTGTGCAACCACCTGCGGATTTAGGCAAGCCTCAAGCATGGGTAGATTCACCTGGGCGC
>CAJZDJ010000117.1 GCA_915063485.1 uncultured Actinomyces sp. | reverse complement strand
GGTGCGGCGTCGTCGTGAACGCCGTCGTCCCCTTGAACCAGAGCCAAAAAACGCTCGTAAGTTAGCCGCCAAAGCTGCTCGCAAATACCCTCCAGCAGGGCCGCCTTATCAGGAAAATGGCGGTAAAACGCGGCCTGCGAAACCCCCAAGCGCTTGCCTAGGCTCCGCAGCGACAGGGCAGAAAGTCCGGCGTCGTCAACCAACTCCAGCGCGGCTGACAAAATAATGTCGCGTGTAAGCGCACGAGATTTCGACGACGCCATAGACTCTCCGCTCAGCTGTGGTTACTCCTGCCTATAACGAAACTGTACCAAGGCGAGGGCCGCAATTGCCGCGAAAAATCCCCACAAAACCGCCAAGCTGGGCCAAATATCGGCAAAACCCTGCCCATCCAAACTTACCTTGTGGATCGCGTCGATCGCCCAGTAAGCCGGCGAAACGCGGGCGGCGTGCTGAGCCCAATCGGGAAAAGACGAAACCGTGCAAAACGCCCCGCCAATACCAGCCGCCAGCATCCCCACAATATTAGACAGTGACAAGGCCGTGTCTCGGCTTTGTGTCCACAGCGCAATGGATACGCCCAACGCCGCCAATACCGCCGAAAAACTGAGCAAAGTTGCCACCAACGCCAGCAGCGAACCCTTGGGGTCAAAGCCGAAAATAATTGCTCCCAGGGACAAAACCACCAGTATCTGCGCACTTTGAATTATGTAAGCCATCAGCGCCTTGCCCGTCAGCACCGTGGGGCGCGACAGCGGCGAAGCCTCCAGACGCTGCCAGGTGCCCCAACTGCGCTCATTAAAAAACGAGTCAATAATGTTTTGCACAGCCAGGAACGAAAATAGCACCGCGATTGACGGCACCGCCTGCTCGGCTCCGGAAACGCCCCGGTAGCCATCACTTAGCAGCATCGCCTTAAAAGCTGGCATCATGAACGGGATCAGCACCAGCGGAATCACCGTCAAAACCAGTGTGGGGGCCGGATCGCGCAGCTGCAGGCGCAGGTTAAGGCCGGCAACGGCGCTTAGTTGTTTGAGTTGCTTAAGCGGCTTCATTTTCGTT
Source organism: uncultured Actinomyces sp. (assembly GCA_915063485.1). Classification (GTDB taxonomy): domain Bacteria; phylum Actinomycetota; class Actinomycetes; order Actinomycetales; family Actinomycetaceae; genus Actinomyces. The sequence goes on along the minus strand of CAJZDJ010000117.1, from coordinate 3,442 downwards.
CTCCTTTACGTCGCTCTCCTTGAGGATCTGCAGGTAGGCGCTGTGCAGGTCAGCTTGAGGCGTGTGCACCTGCACGGGAATGTGCCCGTAGGTGGCCACGATCTGCTCAAGTGAGCCCTGGGCTGCCAGACGGCCCTGGTTTAAAACGGCGACGTCGGCCCCCAGCTCCTCAAATTCGGCCAGGTAGTGCGAGGTATAGACGACGGCGGCGCCTTCTGCCGCTAAGTGCCTGACAGTGTCTAGAATCTGGCTGCGGGCTTCTACGTCAGCACCAACAGTTGGCTCATCCATAAAAATCAGTTTTGGGCGGTGCATTATGGCCATGCCCGCGTGTAGGCGACGCTGCTGGCCGCCTGACAGGTGCTTAGCGCTTTGACCGGCTTTTTCTTTCAGGCCCAGCATTTCCATAACTTCTTCGCTGCGCGCCTTAGCGGCGCGGCGGCCCAGCCCGTGCAGACGGCCGAAATATCCCAGGTTTTGGGCGACGGTTAAATCTGGGTAAATGCCCAGTTCTTGCGGGGCGTAGCCGATTAGCTCGCCAACGTTGTTTTGGGTGGGGTCGACGCCGCAGATGGCCACGCTTCCCGAATCGGCACGACGCAACGAACATGCGATGGTGATCAAGGTTGATTTTCCGGCGCCGTTGCGGCCTAGCAATCCCAAGATTTGGCCCGGCTCGACGCGCAGGCTAACCCCGCGCAAGACCTGGTTGGATCCGTAAGTTTTGTGAATGTTCTGGGCCAGCAAGGCTGGCGGTGTGGTGTTCACTGTTTCCTCCACTTGGTTAACACTGTTAACTTTGGCGCCAGGAAGTAGGTTAACAGTGTTAACTTAAGGTTGCAAGAGGGTTTTACAGAACAAAATCAGGGGGCTTTGCAGAAGAAAAAGCCCTGCTCTAGCCTCCCAGTGGGAGGCTAGAGCAGGGCGGTTTGTGTTGTTTTGTGCTAGAGACTAGTCCGCGTATTCATGCCAGATTTGGCGCATGGCCACGCCCTTATTGAAGGTGCGGGTAGAGCCATCTTGGAAGGTAACCTCAACCTTTTCGTCCTCGTCGCCATCGCCGTCGTCGTTGTCGTCAGAGCCGCACACCCAATCCACCCACTCAATTGCGGGGGACAGGGCGCCGTCGTCGCCAACGATCCGGTAGCCCTCACCCAAAAATTCAGACATGACATCTTCGATCTTGTCAGCTTGCATGGCTTCTCCTTGCTGGTTTCGCTAGTTTTCGCGGGTGTGTCGCTGGGATGCGCAGGTGGTGGGGGGGGCGACGCCGGTAACGCTAAGCCTGAGCAACGCTGCGCCCGGGTGACGTCGCCAATGCGGCACCCAGAGACGACGCTGGACCGGGGCGGGCGTCGTCGTCCTTAATAACCACAGTGTATCGGGGCGGGAATGCAATGTGGGCAGTTAACGGCGCAAGGTAGCGCGATGCGTGTCGCTGCGTGTTGGCCTGTGTCGCTGTGTACTGGTGTGCGCGAATTAAAACGGGTCTAGGCTGGAAATATGACTCCCGAGATTACCGACCCTCAGTTCCAAGCAATCGCCAATGCCATTGCAGCAGACCCGGCCAATGCCGACTACACCAAACGTGGGGTGGAGCCGCTGTTCTACGCCGGGCCCCAATGCAAAATCATGATCGTGGGGCAGGCGCCCGGACGCGTCGCAGAAGAAAGCGGCATCGTCTGGAATGACCGCAGTGGCGACCGCCTGCGCGAATGGATGGGAATTGACCGGGAAACCTTCTATAACTCCGGCAAACTAGCTATTGTCCCCATGGATTTCTACTTCCCTGGCACCGGTAAAAGCGGGGATCTGCCGCCGCGCAAAGGGTTTGCTGAAAAATGGCACCCGCGCCTGCTGAAGCTCATGCCTGACCTGGAACTAACCATCTTGGTGGGAAGCTATGCCACCAAGCGTTACCTGCATCTGAAGTCATCCACCTCGTTAACCCAGGTGGTGCGTAGCTTCCGCGATTATCTGCCCACGTATTTTCCGCTGGTGCACCCCTCGCCGCGTAACCAGATCTGGATGAAGAAAAACCCCTGGTTCAACGAAGAAGTATTGCCGCAGCTCAAGGCGCGCGTGGGGGAGTTGCTTTAGAGGCTTAGTGAGGGGGGTGATTGGCGAGGGGGCGTTTAGTGAGGGGGAGTGGGGGTGGCTGACGACGTCGTGCTATCTGCAACAACCCAAACGTAAGCTGCTGGTGGGTGAAGTAGGGTTAATCTGAATGGTGGCAAACTGCTCCCATGGATGATCTACGTATTGCGCCCGGCCCGGGCTGCCCGCATGGGTTGGTTGTTCCCGCCGGTGAGCTAGTGGAGCGTTTCTCTCACGCTTCAGGCCCCGGTGGTCAGGGAGTCAACACCGCAGATTCGCGCGTGCAGCTCAGTCTTGACCTGGCCACAACCACCGCCCTAGACGATGTCCAGCGTCAGCGAGCTCTGACTCACCTGGGAGAACGCCTCAACGGCAGTGTCCTAACCGTTGCTGCCGCCGAATACCGCTCCCAGCGTCGCAACCGCGTGGCTGCGCGCGAAAGACTAGCGGCAGTCCTGCGCGCCTCACTAGCCCCGCCCCGACTGCGCCGTCCCACCAAGCCCAGCCGCGCAGCTAAAATGCGCCGCCTGGCAGACAAAAAGAAACGCTCCGAGCTCAAAGCTGGCCGCCGTCGTCCTGGCATGGAGTAAGCAGCCTAGGCGAACAAGGCAGGGCGCCCCTAACGGGCCTGGATTCATCGCCTGATCCCAGCATTACAACAAAGAACACCCCTACAGCGTGCTGGGATGGCTCGCACCCAACCAATACGCACGCCAAAGGGCACAACAACCAGAAAGGAGTCGCTGATGCCAGCAAAACCCCAAATCATCGCCGACCCCCAGACTAACCGTGGGACCGCCTTCACTGTCGAAGAGCGCAAGCGCTTCGGGCTGATGGGTCGTCTTCCCGCAGCTGTCGAAACGCTCGAACAACAGGCCGCACGCGCCTACAAGCAGGTGTGCCGACTCGGCGACGACCTCGACAAGTACATCTACCTCGAACAGTTGCACGACCGCAATGAGACGCTGTACTACAAGGTCATCATCGACCACATCGCCGAACTCTTGCCCGTCATCTACGATCCGACCATCGGCGAGGCCATCAAGAAGTGGTCCGCAGACTACCGCAGCTCGCGCGCCATCTACCTGTCCGTAGATCGAGTCGAGGACGTGCGGCCCACGTTTGAAGGCCTCGGCCTTGGCCCCGATGACGTCGACCTCCTGGTCGTCTCCGACGCCGAACAGATCCTCGGCATCGGCGACTGGGGTGTGAACGGCACCGACATCTCCGTCGGCAAGCTCGCCGTATACACGGCCGCAGCCGGTATTGACCCCTCGCGCGTCATCGCGGTCAACCTCGACGTCGGCACCGACAACGAGGAACTGCTCAACGACCCCGATTACCT
>CAJZDJ010000116.1 GCA_915063485.1 uncultured Actinomyces sp. | reverse complement strand
CGCCGCCGTTTCCACCGCCGTTGTCTCCACCGGAGCCGCCGCCGTTACCGCCGCCATTGCCGCCGCCGTTTCCACCGCCGTTGTCTCCACCGGAGCCGCCGCCGTTACCGCCGCCGTTACCGTTTCCGTTATCTCCGTTGCCATTGCCGTTGCCATTGCCATTGCCGTTTCCATTACCGGAGCCGTTGCCTCCGTTGGAATCGCCGCTGGGTACAGGGCTGGCAGACTGGGCTGGCTGAGTAGCTTCACCGCCACCATTGCTGCCACCGTTGCTGCCACCGTTGTTGTTCTGGTCAGAGTTGCCGCCGCCGTTACTGCTGCCGCCGCCACTGCTAGAACCACCACGGCTGCTAGAGCTGTAGGACTCGTCCGAACGCTCAGGGAAGTCAAGCACTTCCTGGCCGTCAAGAGCCGCGCCCATGTAGTTAGTGAAGATATCTGCCGGGTAGGTGCTACCGGTGATTTCACTGTAGTTACCGAAGGGGGTAATGGACTGTTCAGAACCATCGGCACCCTGCTGGAACAAGGTCACCGCAGTAACCAACTGGGGAGTGTAACCAACGAACTGCGCAGACTTGTTGTCCGAGGACGAACCGGTCTTAGCAGCCACCGGACGGTTCAGGCTCTTCGCGGTTTCACCTGAACCCAGCTGCACTACCTGAGTCAGCGCATAGGTTACGTCAGCCATTACTTCCTTCTTGAAGACCTGCTGACCAGTGGTGTTAGCGGTGTAAACCACCGTGTTGGTAGAGCTGGACACCTTACCCACAATGTGGATGTCGTGGCGCTGGCCCTGAGCCGCAAAGGTGGCGTAGGCACGAGCAATATCGATGTTGTGGGGCGAAACCGACCCCAGTACACCCTGCGTGGTGTCGTCGAAGCCCAGCGTGTTGGCTGGGTAACCAGCGGCAATAGCTGTCTTATTGGTGTTTTCCGGGCCAATATCTTTATTCAATTGCAGGTAGGGGGTGTTAATGGAGAAAGCCGTGGCTTTAACCAGGTTCACCCAGCCATAGGAGACATCCTGGAAGTTTTGGAACTCGTGCCCCTCAATGGTCATGGGTGAGGTGCCCATATAGCCATCAGATAAGGTCATGCCGTCATTGAGGGCAGTGACCAGTGCGAAAGGCTTATAGGTAGAACCCGCCTGGGCTACTGCCTGAGTAGCAGAGTTGACCTGACTCTTGAGATAGTCCTCGCCACCATAGAGCGCCACAATTGCGCCGGTGCGCGGATCAATACTGGTTAAGGCCACACCCAAGCCGGCAGGCTTGTCAGAGGGCAGGGTGTGTACTGCGTTGACGGCAGCTTCCTGGTTCTTCTGGTTGATGGTGGTAGTGACCTTGAAACCACCGGTATCGATCTGCTCATCAGTCAGCTTCATCTTGGCTTTAAGCTCAGTACGCACCATTTGCAGCAGGTAACCCTTGGTACCTGCATAAACCTGCTTGGTGGTGGGCTCAATAGTCTTGGGGAACTTCATTTCTGCACGCTGGGCGGAGGTAATGAAGTTCTGCTTAAGCATCAGGTCAGCTACACGGGTCCACTTGGCCTGACTGGTCTTGGCGTCCACCGCCGGGTCCCAGCCTGAGGGGGCCGGAATGACGGCGCTAAGTAGTGCAGCTTCAGACAGCGTCAACTTGTCGGCACTGTGACCAAAGTAGGCCTTGGAGGCTTCCTCTACACCGTATGCACCACGGCCGTAGTAAATGGTGTTGAGGTAGTTACCCAAGATCTTCTGCTTGGACTGAGACTGGTCAATCTTGACCGCCAAGAAAGCCTGCTTGAGCTTACCCACGTAAGAATCGGTGGTGTCTACGTAGTAGTTCTTCACGTACTGCTGGGTCAGGGTTGAGGCACCCTGAATCGGCCCACCGGTTAAGTTGTTGAACAACGCACGGACAATACCCTTAGGGTCAATGCCGTTGTTGGAGTAGAAGCTGGAGTCCTCACTGGCTACCACTGCGTTACCCACATAGGATGGAAGCTTGGTGGTGTCAATGACGGTACGGTTAATATCCGTAAAACGCCCCATCTCAGTCTTACTGTCGTCGTAGTAGACCACAGTGGTCTGAGCCTTAGCGAAGTCATTAGGCGCGGGCACATCCGTAGTGGCATAGGCCAGCATCAGCGTGCCAATACCCATAGTCAGCACGAATAGGATCGAACAAAGCACAAACTGCCAGCTGGGCAGCCAACGCCTAATCTTGCCTTTGCCGGCACGCGGATAATTCCACAGCTTCCGCTTTGATTTGGGGCCTTTGGAACCGCCACGGTTTGCCGGTCGCGTTGAATTTTTACTTGGCGCCTTACGCGCCGGGGCTCCCTTGCCCACAGGCCTTTGACCAGTAGGCCGCTGATTAGCCCTGCCAGCTCCACCTAAAGACGCTGCAGGCGATGAACTCTGTTTAGCACTTGCCTTCGCGCCCGAGTTAGCGCGCGGCGGGATTTGCGGTGGTAACGACACCTATAGTCCCCGTTTCTGCTTAATATTCTTAGCGTCCGGTAGAGAACCGGCCACACAACGATTCCTTCCAGTATGAAAGAAATGCTTTCTCAGGTATAGGACATGCGTCACGACAACACTACTACCTACCCACTATGCTTATGACTTATGGAGAAAACTTCACCTGAAAGCACAAACTCCGCGATTAGCTTACGTTTAGCACTGCTAGGCATCCCCGTGTCACAGGGCAACCTAGACTCTGCCACTGACTCGCTTACGGCTCCGCTGTTGGCCCGTACTCGTGAAATGTCGCGGCGACTATCCAACCGTCTGTGTGCGTCTGACACTCGCATTCAGAACTTCCTAGACAGTTATTTCGAAGGTACCGACGTCGCACCTCGACTACCTGGAGCAACTTTCGTACTAGATCAGCCTGGTCTCTCGCGCGCCCTAGCCCTCCCCGAAGGCGAAGACCACTTTGTTTCTGAATACGTAACCAGCTACAAGGTACTCAACGGTGTGGTCCACAACCCGAAGAATGACCGACGTACCACTGCCGGCGTGTTCCACGTAGCTGAAGGTGGCCTACCGATCCCTGACGACAAGCGCGCTGTGCCGCGTGAAGTCTTTGGCCGCCTGCTAGAGCACGCAATCAATGACGTTCCCGATGAACTCATGCAGATTCCTTGGGCCGCTCATTCGGACTCCCCGGCAAAAGCCTTCGTATCCCTCCTACTGCGCCCCATCGTCGTGCCCGCAGTGCCTGGTGTAAACAACCAGCGCACCATGGAAATCCGTTTCATCGCTCCCGGTGGCCTGGTTTCCAACCTGGACTTCGTAGAGTCCATTTTCGGCAATGGCGGCGACCCCTACCTGCCCGAAAATGACGCCTCCCTCGACCCCACCAGCTGGACTGGTCACACCGGTTGCGTCATCCTGGCCCCGCACCTGACCAAGCTGACCAAGAAGGAACTAGGCCTGCCCCACTGGGACCAGGCCACCGAGCGTCAGCGTCGCGACGGCATGTGCTGGAAGGAAGAGGGCGACCTCTACAACGACGGCAAGGCCTTCAAGTGCTGCGCCCGTGACGAGCGCGGCGTAATCATCACCGTAGTGGCCGACAACTACTTCGGTTACTGCAAGAAGGAAGTTAAGACCCAGATTGGCTACAGCGCCAACCTGCTGGGCAACGTGGAAGAAGAGCACGCCGGTGGCGCGCGCGCCTTCCCGCGTTACAACCTGGGCCAGGACTACACCGACAAGTACACCCCTGCACACCTAACCGTGCAGAGTGTAGTTGACGCCAACCCCAGCTACTTCCAGATGTGCGACGACGGTCACGCCGTCGCCATCAACGACAAGAACCTACTGGTAGTTCCCGCTGGCTCGCACTTCTCGATGCGCACCCAAACCGTGGAATGGGACCACAACGGCACCCGCGTGTCCATTCCGCTACTGGCCGGCAAGACCTACTACACCCCCTCGGGTTACCGCCTACACACCAAGCACCGCAGCGGTGACGAGCGTCAGTGGCACCTGGTAGGAACCGCCCCGTGGACCACTCAGATGCACAAGCCCGCTACCGTTTCCGGTGGTGGTAAGTCTGAGATCTCTAAGGCTCTACTGGACGCCTTCGTGTTCGGTGAGGCTTACGTGGGCGACGTCGAAAAGGACCTGGACATGGTGCAGGTACTACTCGACCGCGACTACTCAGGCCGTTTCGCTGACCCCAAGTCAAACGGGGTTGACCACCGCTCGATCCTGAGCGAAAAGCGTTCGCTGGGTTCGGTTATCAAGCTGCTGACCACCTCACCGGCCTACTCGCCTGACTACAACCACTTCCTGTCCACTATCCCGGACCACGTTAAGGAACTGGTTTACACCGTTAAGCGTTACTACCAGCCAGCTTGGGGTAGCGACTGGCGCAGCCACTTCACTGTGGGTCTGGTTAACGGCCGTCACGCCAACTCCTTGCGCCTAGATGGCGAGGTCATCAAGGTCAACATGCTGCGTGTGGGATTCGAGGACGACGGCGCCTGGCGTCTATTCTCGCTGCGTCCGGACTTCTCCCCCG
>CAJZDJ010000115.1 GCA_915063485.1 uncultured Actinomyces sp. | reverse complement strand
GCGGCCCTTAGGCGGCGTCGGTGTCTTTAGCGGGCTTGGGGGAGCCTTGGCCCGAAGTGGTGCGTAAAACCTTAGAGCTGGTGGGGCGCTCTAGGCGCACCAAGAGGTCAATCTGCTTAGGTTCATAGCCCAGCGAGATGCTCACGTCCTGCTGAAGGCGGCTGCGTAGCGTAGACACAGTCCAGTCAATCTCGCACTCTTGAGACACGCTGGCATCAGCCTGAATCTGCAGGTGGCTCAAGGTGCCGCTAACCCACACCGTGCAGCGCTCCACCCCGCTCACGCCCTGCGCTCGCTCAGATAGGGCCTGCGACAAAACCTCTGGATCCAAGGTGGTGAGCAAAAGCCCCTCAGAGTCGCTCAGGCGCATAGGTGAGGCCGCTACCCGGCGCGGCACCTGCATTACCAGCAGCGTCAGGCCACCAATGATGGCAAGCACTGAGGCCAGCGCAAGCACGGGTAACAGCCAGTTTGCTTGGCTGGCGACGGCGCCCACCCGGCCTTGCCTGCTAGCCAGGTAGGGGGCGGCGTCGGGCCAAAAACGAGCCAAACCCAGGCCTGAAGCCAGCAGCCAAGCGGAGGCTACCAACAAAACAAAGCCACAGATAGCCAGGACGCACCGGTTTAGCGGGGTGGAAACTGAACGCATAATCGTGCCTCCTTAGCTCGCGTGCTTGACGCGCACGCGGCTGCCTTTAATGCCCACCGGGGCGAGCATTTGTAGGGCCTGGTCAGTCTGCTTTTGGGCGGCCTGCTGCACGGGCTCTAGCTCATCTAGGACGCTGTGGACGACGACGTTAACCCGCGAGCGGCGGGCAGTGGCCGAAACGGAGTTAGCACCGCCCAGCTGCTCAACCTGTAGCCTCACCAGTTTGGCCAGGTCACGGCGTCTAACTGCGGTCTGGCCAGGAATGTCGTCGGGGAGAATTTCGACGCGCTCAGGCCGCCCGGGCCATAGCGCCGCAATAATCATGATTAGGCCACAGGCCGCCACAACCCCGGCGGCAATAAGCGCCGCAGTGGAGCTAAGCGAAGTGGATTTGATGGCTTCAAGTGCGTGCAGGGCGCGGCGTGGCCAGTAGCCGGTTATGAGCCGCTGGCCGGTCAGCCAAGCCCCCAGGCTTCCACCAGCAAGCAGCAGCAGGGCTAGAACCACGCTGGAGCCGCTGCGTGAGGGGCGGCGAATGAGTTTTGGAACTTTTCTCATTTCAGGTTCTTCCTGCCTGGACCGTCGGGGTTAAGCCAGGAGATCTCAATATTGATCTTGCCGACGCTCAGCCCGGTCAGGTGCTCCACCCGGCTGCGTACATGTGCGCGCACGGCCTCGATTGTGGCCGCCAGTGGCGTGGGAAAAACCAGGCCTAGGTTCATGTGTAAGACGGCTACCTGCCCGTAGAGCTCACATTGGGCTTCGGGGCGGGAGGAAAAGTTGCGGCGGGCGCCGATGCCTAAAACCCCGCCGGCGTTGGAGCCAACATTGCCGGTCTCGTAGGCGGCTTCGGCGGCAATCTTGGCCACGACTTTAGCCGGAATGGTGGTGGTGCCGCGTTGGGTGGTGCCCGCGTCGGTGCCAGCGGCTTGGGTGGTGCCCGGTTGCCTGGCCTGCCCGGTTGTGGGCTGGAGACCTGAGGACTGGGCGGCTGCAGGTGAGGCGAGGGGCGCCATCGTCACTTCCTTAGCCGCTCAAGGAAGCTGCGGACATCGACCCGGCCCTCCAGGTACAGGCCCACTCCTAACCCGACCAGGCCACACAGTGACACCAGCACAAAGTCAGCGAAGGAGCCAAAAGCCAGAACGGTTCCAAGGAACAGGCCTACTAGGAGGGACAGGTGCGTTGTCTTCATCAGATCTCCTCAGATCAAGGCGTAAATTACTTGAGGTTGTTGGTCTCAGACTCGTCGCCGGGCAGGTGCACGTCGGTGACGTGGATGTTGACCTCAACCACTTCCAGACCGGTGCTGGTCTCGATCTGCTCAATGATGTTGTTACGGATCGCCTCGGTGACCTCAATGATGGGGGCACCGTAGTCAACCACCACGGTGACCTCAATGGAGGTCTGGGTTTCGCCCTTCTGTACGTTAATGCCGCCGGTGACGTTGGTCTGGGCGGTGGGGATGCGCTCGGTCATTGCGGTGAAGGCGCGGCGCATGGCGTTACCCATGCTGTAGACGCCGGGCACCTCGCGCGTGGCCATGCCGGCGATCTTGGCGATGACGTTCTCGTCGATGGTGGTTACGCCATGGGAGGTGTGCAAAGGAGTGTTGGGGGTGCTGTCCGCTTCAGTGTTTTCGTTCTGCTCGGACTGCTTGCTGGTGTCGCTCATAGGAGGCTCTTTCTTTGATCTGAGTAGGTGGCCGACGGCGCACGGTGTTGATTGCCGTCAGGGTGGGGTTGCTTTCTGTCAGGATTGCCGCGATAAACTCACTAAAAGGTGCGGTTGTCTAAAAATCCCTGCCACCTCAGTCTATAGGGCTTTCGTCGTAAAAAGGTGAAGTGGGGCAGTTTTAAAGGAGCTTTCTTTTCTGACTCGATGAGGGGTCGCCTATATTGGTGTAGGCGCGTGCTGGCTGGCATTGCCTGAGTCCCGGTTGGCCCGCATGTGCTCACGGCCTGCATAGGGAGGAAAAGCTCATGGATCCTCGTTTTTCGCGCGCATATGGCGCGTTGGCTGGGTTGGCGTTGGGTGATGCGCTGGGTATGCCAACGCAAGCAATGTCTCCACAGCAGATTCAAGCGGTTTATGGCCATGTCACGGGTCTAGTGGATGGGGATAAAAGCCAACCCTATGCGCCGGGTATGGCGGCTGGGTCGGTCACTGACGACACCGAGCAAGCATTATTGATCGCTTCCCTGCTGCTTAAAGGCCACGGCTCTGGGCTGAACTTAGATGCGAGCGAGTTCTCCCACGCCCTGCTGGCTTGGGAGGATTCCATGATTGAGCGTGGCTCGCTGGATCTGCTGGGGCCCTCCACGAAGGCGGCACTTGAGCGTGTACGCGCAGGCGAGAACCCATTGCGTGTGGGCGGTGAGGGCACCACTAATGGGGCGGCAATGCGGGTGACACCGATCGGGATTGCGGCGTCGACGTCGGACCGGCAGCTTTTCGCCGACGCCGTATGGTCCTCATGCCAGGTCACGCACGCCACCCGTCAGGGCTTTCAGTCAGCGGCGCTAGTGGCAGCCGCCGTGTCACTCGGGATCGACGCCGGCACGGCGGATGTGACAGACCTGCTGTGGAAGGCTGTGGCTTTTGTGCGCTCACTACCTGAGCGCGGCGCCTGGAGCCCAGAGCCGGATGTTGTGGCAGCCACGCACCGGGCATTAAAACTGGCTGCCCAGCCGTCGTCGTCCCTAGAGTGGCTGGCCGGGCAGATAGGCACGGCTGTGGCCTCAGCGCAGGCAATCCCCATGGCTTTCGCGCTGCTGGCACGTGATCCCTCCCCACGCGCCCTGCTGCAGGCCGCCAATTTGGGTGGTGACACTGACACAATTGGTGCGATAGCGGGCGCAATTTTGGGTGCAAGCTTGGGTGTTGAGGTTTTTGACGCTTACGGCCTGGCTCAGGTGGAGCAGGTTTCGCAGCTTGATCTGCCTAGCGTCGCTACAGATTTGCTGGCTCTGCGTGATAGGGAGGGCGGCGGCGCTGCCCCCGCAGCAGCTACGACGTCGCCCAACCCAGAAAAACCCGCCCTCGCCAAAACCCCAGCCGCGTCCCCACAAAAAGGTGCCCCGGCTGGCCGCGTGGTGCTGATGGGCCAGATCCTTGTAGACCTGGCTGTGCGTGGCGAGGCACTACCGGCCCCTGGCGGTGACGTATGGGCCAGCGATGAAGGAATGCACGTGGGTGGGGGCTTTAACGCGCTGGTAGCCGCGCGGCGTATGGGCGCCCAAGCCGTCTCGCTCAGCCCAATTGGCCAAGGACCCTATTCTTTACTCATCCAGCAGGCCCTGCAACGCGAGGAAATTACGGACGCCGGGCCCCACATTGACGGCGTCGACAACGGTTTTTGTATTGCGTTCACTGACCAATCCGGGGAGCGCACCTTTATCTCCACGCGGGGCGCTGAGACGAGGGCGCCAGCAAACGCTTGGGCGGACTTCACCGCAACGATGCGCCCGGGGGATGTGCTTTACATTGACGGCTACCTTATGGACCACCCGGCTAACCGTCAGGCAGCGCAGGCGGCGCTGGAGGCTTTACCTGAGGGCGTGCAGGTCATTTTGGATGTCTCGCCTGTTATCGGCATCCCGCAGGGCCTGCCCGCTCGTGACGTAATTGTTTCGATGAACCATAGGGAAGCTCAGCAGATTATAAGCGCAAAGCGCGGCTTGGATCAGTGCCAGGGGCAGTACCGGGAGCGGCGCGGCCAGGCACGTGAGGCCGGCTTGGTAGCCAGCTTGCTGGGACGCCCCGTTGTGGTGCGTGCCGGAGCTGAGGGCGCCTATTTCGCCAGGCCAGCAGGGGCTAAGGCGGGAGTTTCACTCACAGCGCCGGCGCCGACTCCGGGTGCGGCTCCGGCGGGGGCTTCAGCAGAGGGACCAGTTGCGGCTCCGGTGGCAGCTACGATGGCGGCTAGCGCAAAT
>CAJZDJ010000114.1 GCA_915063485.1 uncultured Actinomyces sp. | reverse complement strand
AGCTGGGCGCGTCCTCGGTGCAAACGCGACATAACCGTGCCTAGCGGGGTATCCATGATTTCGGCGATCTCTTTGTAGGAGAAACCTTCAACATCCGCTAGGTACACGGCCAGGCGGCGGTCTTCGCTGAGCTCTTGCAGGGCAGACTTGATTTCGCTGTCGGGCAGGGAGTCCAGGGCGAAGTCTTCCGCGCTGGGTAGTCCTACCGAGTCGTGGCTGGCGGCCCGATGCAGCTGCCAGTCCTCAACAGAGTCTGAATCTGCCTGCATGGGCTGGCGTTGCTTTTTGCGGTAGGAGTTGATGAAGGTATTGGTCAAAATCCGGTACAGCCAGGCTTTCAGGTTGGTGCCGTCCTGGTACTGGTTGAAAGCTGCGAAGGCTTTCATGTAGGTGTCTTGAACCAGGTCCTCGGCGTCAGAGCTGTTGCGGGTCATGCGTAGGGCAGCCCCGTAAAGCTGGTCGAGGTAGGGCAGAGCGTCCGCCTGGAAGCGTGCTGAGCGCTGCGCGTCCGTTTCGGTTGTTTGTTCACTCATCACTTACCAGCCTAGCGGTTACGGGCGTGACGCGCCGGGTGGATCGTGATTTCATGCCGACTTAAACGCGCTGGAGGCGGCGGTGATTCCCGTCTGTTTAGGGTTTCTCTATCAGCAATGCTGGCCTATTTGAGACAATGGGGTTTATGAGCGTGCTTTTGCCTTTCTTGCGTCCTTTAGCGGCTGTGCCTTTCATCATTGATGGTTTGGATGCTGTGGTTAATAGTGATGAACATGCCCAGCGTGCTCAAGGTTTGCTGGAATATGCAGGTTCTTATGGTTTAACCACGCCGCCGGTGGCACTGGTTGAAAAGGCAGCCACGGCTACTGGGGCGCTTAGCGTGGTGGCGGGGGCGGCTTTGAGTTTGTCGATTGCCCCTGCGGCTAGTGCCTATACGTTGGCGGCTTTGAATGTGCCGGTTACGTTGATTAATTCCACTTATTTCAATGGCCGGCAGCTGGTGGTGTCGCTGACTCCGGCGCTGCGTGGGGCTGCGCTTAGCGCGGGCTTGTTGGCTTTGGGGGTGGCCGCTTGCCAGCGTCGCAAGCTTAAGCGGGTTGCTGCCAACGACGACGGCGCCGCTGGCCAGGGCTGTAACGGCAAGGCACATGGCTCTCACCCCGGTCACGCTCACTGCCACAAGCACAATCATGGTCAGCCGGGCCAGTGCCACAAGCACGGCAAGCAGCCTCACGGGCACGCACATGGGATTCAGGGACATGGCCACGGCCTGGGCCGTTGCTGCCGCCGTCGGCGCAAAGAGCAGGGCTGATGCAAGCTTGGCCCTGCCCTACCCCAAGTGAACCGATTGACGCCACTGTTTCACTGCCGGGCTCTAAGTCTTTAAGTGCGCGCGCCCTGCTGGCGGCGGCGCTGGCTGATGCCCCTAGCCAAATTGAGGGTCTGCTTGAAAGCCGCGACACGGCCTTGATGCGTGCGGCGCTGGAGACTTTGGGGGCTCGCTTTACCTGGCATGGTGGCCTGCTGCAGGTAACTCCGCTGGTTGCTGATCAAAAACCGGCAGACCCAGCCTCGCCCAAGACAGACTCAGCCGCTCCAGAAGCAAACCGGGTACAAAAACCGGCAGGCCTGCCGCCTGACAACTCCACCCCGGTTATTGACTGTGGGCTGGCGGGCACCGTGATGCGTTTTGTACCGCCCCTGGCCCTGGCCCTGGGCACTAGTTTGACTTTCACCGCTGATCAGGCGGCTTTGGCTCGGCCTATGGAGCCGCTAACTGACGCCCTAGAGGCGTTGGGGGCCAGATTTGAGTGGCATGGGCAGCGCGGGCGTTTGCCTTTCACTATCCATGGCGCTGGCCTAAAACCCCAAGAGCAGCTACAGGTGCAGGTGGATGGCTCTAAATCGAGCCAGTTTGTCTCTGCCCTGCTGTATCTGGGGGCAGCTTTGCCCCTGGGGGCCAAGGCGCAAAGCTTAACTGTCAGCGCTAAGCAGCCTTTGGTATCTGTTCCGCATTTGCAGATGAGTGTGGCCAGCTTGCGCCAATGCGGCGTGCAAGTGCAGGCTCCCGAGGATTACCGCGCCCAGCAGCTGAGCTGGTGCGTTAGTGGGCGCCCGCGCGGGGGCCGCAGCGTGATTGAACCTGATCTTTCCAATGCGGGGCCTTTTATTGCCGCGCCGCTGGTGTCCGCTACAGGCGGGCAGGTGCGGATTTTACATTGGCCCACCCACACCACCCAGGTGGGGGCTAACTGGCTGGAACTCCTTAAGCTTTTCGGCGCCCAGGTGCAGCTGGATCAGGGCACGCTGCAAGTTAGCTCCAGCGGCGCCCTGCGCGGCATTGAACGTGATGCCAGCGCGGAAGGCGAGCTGGTGCCCACCATGGCGGCGCTAGCTTTAGTGGCTGCCAGCCAGGGCCAGCCCAGCAAGATTTGGGGTATTGGGCACCTGCGCGGTCACGAAACTGATCGTTTAGCGGCCATTGCCACCCAGGCCCGCAAACTTGGGGGGAACGTGGATGAGGGCCAGGATTATTTAATTTTCCATCCCTGTGATTTGCACCCAGCCAGCTTGGAGGCTTACGCCGATCACCGCATGGCAACTTTCGCGGCTATTATGGGTCTAAATTTGCCCGGAATTAGCCTGGATGATGTGGGTGCCACCGCCAAAACCATGCCCACATTCACCCAGCTTTGGGCCGACATGCTTAAGAGTGCAGGAGAGGCTATTGGCTAGACGCGATATTGGTACCGATGATCCGCGCGTGCGGGTGCGTCCCGGTAAAGGTTCGCGTCCACGCACTAAGGTGCGCCCGGCTCATGCTGATGCCGTCACCGGCATGGTTACCCGTATTGATCGCGGCCATTACCGTATTCACCTAGATGACCCATCCCTAACTGAGGATGGTAGCGGCGATATTACCGCCATGAAGGCCCGCGAGCTGGGCCGAGGCAAAGTGGTTGTGGGCGACCAAGTGGCGGTGGTTGGTGACGTGTCGGGGCGTAAAGATACTCTGGCTCGTATGGTGCGTATTGAGCCCCGGCGCACCCTGCTGCTACGTAGCGCTGAGGATGGAGACAGCGCCGGTTCGCAAAAACCTGTGGTGGCTAACACTGATTTGTTGGTGGTGGTCACGGCTTTAGCTGACCCGCCCCCGCGTCCACGCATGATTGACCGCTATTTGGTGGCCGCCTACGACGCCGGCATGGAGCCGCTGCTGGTGTTGACTAAATCTGACCTAGCTGACCCCACCGAGCTGCTGAGCCTGTATCAGCCCCTGGGGGTGCGTTGTTTAGCAACCACTATCACTGAAAGTGGCATTAGCGGCATTGAGGTGGTGCGTCAAGCCCTGGCCGGTAAGGTTTCGGTGCTGGTAGGCCACTCTGGGGTGGGTAAATCCACCCTGATTAACGCCCTAGTGCCGGCTGCTAACCGAGTAACTGGGCATGTCAATGAGGTTACTGGGCGCGGCCGCCACACCTCCACTAACTTGCAGGCTGTGGTTAATCCCGATGGCGGCTGGGTAATTGACACCCCCGGGGTGCGTTCCTTTGGGGTAGCGCATGTGGCCGCCGACGACGTTTTGCGCGGCTTTGCTGATTTGGCTCAGGTAGCCCAAGAGTGCCCACGTGGCTGCAGCCACGAGCCTGGAGTGATTGACTGTGCACTTGACCAGTGGGCGGCTAAAGCACAAGATGCATCCACGCGCGAAACTCGCTGCGGGCGGGTAGATTCTTTTAGGCGCCTGCTGACAGCCTCCTTGGATGCTCAAGATCCAACTAAAGCTTAAAAACACCTGTAACGTAGACTAGGCCTAAGGTCCAACCACCCAGCAATCTGGCGAGGCATCGCATGACCCATTCACCGCTTCCATACCCAACTAGTGTGCGTTCATCACTGAATGATATTCGCTCGCAAATCAGCCTGTTGCCGGCGCAAAGGCGAGTTTTAGAAGTAGTTGAGGGCGCGGGCCAGCCTATTTCCAGTGCTGAGGTGGCTAAAACCTTAAAGCTGCACCCCAACACGGCCCGTGAGCATCTTGATGCACTGTTAAACGCTGGCTTGGTTACCACGCTGCCGCTGCGCACGGGTAAGCGCGGACGTCCGACCTTGCTTTACAGCGTCACCACCCTGGATCCCAACCAGATTTTAAGCACCTACCTGGATGTTATTACTGCTACCGCGATTTCTTTAGCTGAAGGTAGCGACGGCGTAGCCCAGGCTATTGCGGTAGGTAAAAACTGGGCTGGCTTAACCTGTCCGCAACCCGCCCAAACCGGCTTCCAAGGCCCCAGTGGCGCCGTCGCCCCCAGCGCCGTTAGCAGCGCAGAAGCAGCAAGTGCAGCCGTAGCAGCTAACCATGCCAGCACCAGCGAGGCTAGCAACTTAAGCGAGGCAGGTGCTGACACGGCGGACGACGCCAACGGGCTAGCTGAGGCTAACCAGCGCCTAGAAAACGCCATTGACCAGCTCAGGCCCATCTTCACGGTTATGGGTTTTTCGCCGGAACTAGCCAAAAACAAGCTAGTGCTGCGCTCTTGCCCATTCGCTAAAGGTGGCTGGCCCCACCCTCTGGTGTGCATCATTCACGAGGCCTATATTGCTGAGCTGCTGACGCGTTCCAGCGGCGTGAGGGTGGTTTCTAGCGCTGAGCTCAAGCTACACCCGCAGCTGGCTAG
>CAJZDJ010000113.1 GCA_915063485.1 uncultured Actinomyces sp. | reverse complement strand
AGGCTAAAACCAAAATAATGCAACCAAAAAGCACTCGCAGATAGCGCTGGCCCCATGAGCGAGTCACTATCACCCAGGCCACCGCCGAAATCAGGGCCAACCCCAGCGCAAACACGCCCACCGCCCAGCTAGCGGCGCCCGCGCTCACCAGTGCCAACGGAGTTAGCACTACCAGCGCCACCGCGCCCGGGCTTTCCTGAGCCAGCAGCAAAATCATGGCAGTTACCAGCGAGGAGCGCACCTGGGACAGTTTCAGATCCGCCCAGCGCAGGGGCTGCTGCTCGGCCAACATCTGGGAGTCCATGCGCACCCAGTCAAGTTCGACGGCGGCCTCCAGCGGCCCGTGCAGCGCCTTTAACGCCGCAAAGGCCTGCTCGTCGCACCCCTTGAGGGCATACCACACCGGCGACTCCGGCAAAGTGGCCACCAGCAGCAACAATCCGGCGCTTAGCACCGCCAGCACCACCAGCGCGAAAGTAGGTGAATAACTGCCGTTAAACAGCCAGCCCGCCCAGGCCACCGCGATCCCCAGCCCAGCACCGATCCCAATAATGGCGGTTACCTGCGGAGTTAGGCGCCTATGGCCACGCAACGACAGCTCGTGCACACTAAAGGGGAAGTTAGCCCAACTCATTCCGTAACCCAAGCCCATCAGTGCGAAGGCAATTAGGCGGGCCACGTGCGCATCAACCATGCTGATACAGGCTCCGGCCAGCATAAACAGGGAAGCTGCAAAGTTAATTGGGCGCCTGCCAGTAACTACCGCTAGGCGAGGCGTCACCAGCACCGCCAAGATTCCGCTTAGGCACAGACAGGCCACCATATGCCCCAGCCACTGCGGGTGGGCTAGCACGTAAACTGCGGCGACGGCGTCGACAGCTCCCAGCACCAGCCCGGTTAGCCAGGCATATACGCGCAAGTAAACCGGTCCAATATGGGCTAGTTTCAAGGCCATCCTCCTTTGGCGCTAGCACGCAAGCAACCCTGGCAAGACACTGGCAAGCAGGCGACGTTGCGGCTGTCGGTTGTACTGACAAATATAGCGTGAGGGTTTTCCTCGCACAAAACAACGGTTCAGGTGGCTATAGTCGCAGCCACCTAAACCGTTGCAATTAAATCAGGAGTAGTCCTTTTAGAACTAGTCCTTCATGAAATATCCCTTTGCGGAGCAGTCCTTTCAGGCGTAGTCCTTCTGGAACTTCAGCTCCAGCTCCTCTAGAGAGTGGAACTTAGTTTCGGGCACAAACTTCCAGTAGAACAGGAACGACAGGAAGTTAATGGCCGCGAAGATACCGTAGGTACCAGCTCCACCCACTTTTCCTGGTTGGCTTCAGCGCACTGGACTTCCAGCATCTCGTTGATTTCGCCGGCGACGTCGTCGTTTTTACCCGAAAATACCCGTAACACACAAAACCTATCCTGAACCACTTTTTAGGCAGCTCAAGATAGGTTTTGTTACTTTTTATGGGACCTTATACCCTTTCGTAGCCTAAGCTAACTTAAGGTATTGGCGCTTTGAAATCAGCCGTTGGTCGGGAAGTTCATGCCGACGTAGCCAACCTTCTCTCCGCGTTTGGGCCAGCGAGTGGTGACAACCTTAGCCTTGGTGTAGAAGCGCACGCCCTCGGGACCGTGGATGTGGGTGTCGCCCAGTAGCGACTCCTTCCAGCCACCGAAGGAGTAGTAGGCCACGGGCACAGGAATCGGCACGTTGACGCCCACCATGCCAGCCTCAACCTCAACCACAAAGTGGCGGGCAGTGTCGCCGTCTGAGGTGAAGATGGCAGATCCGTTACCGTAAGGCGAAGAGTTAACGATCTCGATAGCCTCTTCGTAGGTGTCGGCGTGCACCACTACCAGTACCGGGCCAAAAACTTCCTCGCAGTAGATGTCCAGCTTGCGGTCCACGTTGTCCAAAATGGTTGGGCCCAGCCAGAAACCGTCAGCGTACTCTTCGCCCTCGGGCTTGTAGCCGCGACCGTCGAGCACCACGCTAGCGCCATTAGCTTCAGCTTCATTGATCCACTTGGTGATGCGCTGCTGGCTAGAGCGGGTGATAACCGGGCCCATTTCGCAGGCCGGGTCAGTGCCGGGGCCAACCACAATCTTTTCGGCGCGAGCCTTGATGGCCGGGACCAGCTTTTCCGCAATGCCGCCCACAGCAACGATTACCGGCAGGGCCATGCAGCGCTGACCGGCAGCCCCGAAGGCACCGGCGCTGATGTGCTGAGCTGCAAACTCAATGTCGGCGTCGGGCATGACAATGGCGTGGTTGTTAGCGCCACCCAGAGCCTGCACGCGCTTACCGTGAGCCACACCGGTATCCTGCACAATGTGAGCCACCGGGGAGGAACCCACAAAGCTGATGGCGTCAATGCCCGGGTGGGTGAGGATGTCGCCCACCAGGTTGCGGTCACCAGCAATTACGTTGAACAGACCGTCGGGCAGGCCGGCCTCCTGGTAGAGGCGAGCTACGAAGTGCGAGGCGCTGGGAACCGGGGAGGCTACCTTGAGGATGAAGGCGTTACCGGTGGCCAGGGCTACCGGGTGCATCCACAGCGGCACCATAGCCGGGAAGTTAAAGGGGCAAATGCCAGCGACGACGCCGACGGGCTGACGCATAGTGTGTACGTCTACGCCGCTGGAGGCCTGGTCAGTAAATTCACCCTTGAGGGCAGTGTTAATACCGCACACAAAGTCCACAGTTTCGCGACCACGGGCAATCTCACCCAGGGCGTCACCGTGGGTCTTGCCGCCTTCACGCACGATAATGTCGGCCAGCTCGTCAGCGTGCTCGATCATGAGCTGACGGAACTTGAACATGATGTCTACGCGCTTAGCCAGGGAAACGCGGGCCCACTTGGCCTGGGCAGCCTTGGCTACCTCAACTACATGGTCCAAGTCTTCTTTGCTGGCCATGAGTAGTTCGTCAACAACCTTGCCGGTAGCCGGGTTCTCAACGGGAATGGTCTTGGTTGAAGTACCGGTGTAGGGCTTACCGTCCACCCAATGTGAAATCGCCATGATCTCCTCTTTCTACTGTTCTTCAACGAACAGCCGGTTAACTTTGTTAGAACAAATATAGCACGCTTTGCGTCGGCTAGTCACTAACTTTCGCTCAGTCTCTGAGCCTTAAGCCCTAGTTTAGCGCATCAGCACAGAACTTAAAGACATTTATCGTACAACAGTGGGCCAGCACCCATTTTTGGGTACCGGCCCACTACTAGCCACTCACGTGGCGTCGTCGCTAAGTAAGCCGAAGCTCACTAAAGAGTCATCACAGATAGTGACGCTGCGGCTTGCGCTCGCGCACGTAGTCCTCGTAAGCCTTCTGGGTGGACTCTAGGCGAGAAACTCCAGAGACTGCCACGTCCCACCAGCTGGAGCCGGGCGGGTTGGGGCCGTAGAGGTCGGTCTCGATGTGGATCATGGTGGCCTTGTCGCTGGCCTCAGCCTTGCGGTAAGCGTCCTTGAACTCTTCGATGGTGGAGACCTTGATTACGTCAATGCCCCAGCTGGCGGCGTTGGCGGCGATGTCTACACCGGGAATGTTCTGCTCGTCTTCCAGGTGGGAACCGGCGCCACGCTTGCGGTACTTGGTACCAAAGCGCTGGGAGCCACGAGACTCAGACAGGGCGCCAATGGAGGCAAAACCATAGTTCTGCAGCAGCACGTAGATAACCTTGATGCCTTCCTGAGCCACAGTGGCTAGCTCCATGGGCAGCATCTGGTAGGTACCGTCACCAACGATGGAAACTACCTCAGACTGCGGGCGGGCCAGCTTGGCACCCAGGGCAGCGGGAATCTCGTAGCCCATGCAGGAGAAGGCGTACTCAACGTGGTACTGCACCGGGGTCTTGGCCTGCCATAGAGCCTGCAGGTCACCGGGCATGGAGCCGGCAGCGTTGATGACGATGTCCTCCTCGCCTAGCAGCTCGTTAAGGGCACCAAATACCTCGGTCTGGGCCGGCAGCGGGCCGTGACCCAGGTGGTAGCACTTGTCTACCTTGGCAGCCCAAGCCTCGCGCTCAGCGGCGATTTCCTCACTGTAGGCGGCGTCAACGTGATAGTCAGCCAAGGCTTCCGTAAGGGCTACCAGGGCCTCGCGAGCGTCAGCTACAACCATTTCGGCGCTCTGCTTGGCGGCGTCGAAAGCAGCTACGTTAATGTTCACGAACTGTACGTTGGGGTTCTTGAACTGGGTCTTGGAAGCGGTAGTGAAGTCAGAGTAGCGGGTACCGATACCAATGATCAGGTCAGCCTTGTCAGCTAGGTGGTTACCGCTGTCACCACCGGTGGAACCCACGCCACCCACGGAGCAGGGGTGGTCGTAGTTGATGGCGCCCTTACCGGCCTGGGTGTCAGCCACCGGAATACCGGTAGCGGAGGCGAACTCGCGCAGCTGCTCAGAAGCCTCGGAGTAGATGGTGCCACCACCAGAGATGATCAGCGGACGCTTGGCGGCGCGGATCTTGGCGACGGCGCGCTCCAGGGCGGCCTTCTCGACGGCGGGACGACGCACGTGCCATACGCGCTTGCGGAAAAACTCCAGCGGCCAGTCGAAGGCCTCAGCCTGTACGTCCTGGGGCATGGAGATGGTGACGGCGCCGGTCTCAGCCGGGTCGGTCAGCACACGCATGGCACTGAGCAGGGACGGGATCAGCTGCTCGGGACGGTTAATACGGTCAA
>CAJZDJ010000112.1 GCA_915063485.1 uncultured Actinomyces sp. | reverse complement strand
CAAGCTAAAAGCTTGCCGGCACTTTATCTATG
Source organism: uncultured Actinomyces sp. (assembly GCA_915063485.1). Classification (GTDB taxonomy): domain Bacteria; phylum Actinomycetota; class Actinomycetes; order Actinomycetales; family Actinomycetaceae; genus Actinomyces. The sequence continues at coordinate 4,681 of CAJZDJ010000112.1, read as the reverse complement.
CGCACTCTTTAGTGCATTTATGCGCATTACTGCGGGACTAGAAATCTTGCAGCTGATAGCGCGCGATTTGTACCTGACGCTGCTTTTCTTTCAGTGCGTGTACGCCGCTTAGCGGGAAGTACTCGGGAGCCACCTGCGTATATCCCTTAGCTAGGCCCCAAGCCCAGATCCGGTTAATTTCGGCTACTAGCTTGGACTCAGCCGCATTGGTACCGGCGCCTGAAGACACCAAACCAGGAAGTAGGTGAGCGCCGCTGCCATCTACCAGCAAACAGTTGCAAGTGCGTGGCATAGTGGCTTCTTTAACCGGGTTAATCTCGCGTCCAGAGACGGAAGCGTAGAAAGCCGTGCGTGAGTGAGGCCAGGGCACATGCTGACGCGCAGTGCCGGTAGAGATGTGGAAGCCGGTGGCGTTAATAGTGAGCTTAGTGTTTGCCAACACAAAAGCTGCAAATAGCAAAAAGAGGCTAAGGATTAAACAAATCACCAGCACTACCGTGTCGGTGGTGGTGGCCTTGCCGCCCACTAATTTAGCCGCTGAGCTAATGACGGGGATTAGGAAAAATACGCCCAAACCCAGAGAAATCCAAACCCGCGACATGGCGCGGGGAACCTCAATGTAATCTTCGCTCAGCGGGATAGCAAAGGGCTGGCCCAGCTCATATTTGAAAGCCCCTACCGGCGCCGTCGTAGCTGGCTGCGGCGCGTTACCCGTAAACTGAGCTGCGGCTTGAGACTGGCCAGCCCCTAGGCCACCACCATCGGTGGTTTGGAACTGGTTGGCCTGCTGAAATTGGCTATCGCCCTGAAACTGGCCGCCACCTTGAAATTGTTGATAACCCTGGTTACCTCCAGGCAGATTTGGCTGCGTCATAAGTCAACTCCTTAAATATGTAGCCTTAGACTAGTCCTTATAACTAAGTAACAGCTTAGTAAATATTCAGGTAATTTGGTTGCGTGGTAAGCGTGCCATATGGGCTATTACACACTAGACTGTGTTTATGGGAGAGACGTCGAACAACAGTGTTGGGGAAAGTGTAGTTCCTGGCTCGCGCGTGCGTAGTGCGCTGGCCCGCTTTGGGACGCGTGCTCATTCGGTGCCACCAGCTATTGAGCCAGTTATCACGGCCTTTAAAACTAATAATCCAAAGATGGATTTCACCCTCATTTTACGTGCCTATGAGGTAGCTAGGCGCTGCCATGAGGGACAGACGCGTAAAAGCGGGGAGCCTTACATCACCCACCCAATTGCGGTGGCCACAATTCTGGCTGAGCTGGGAATGCTCCCCAAAACCCTAGCTGCAGCTTTACTGCATGACACAGTTGAGGACACAGACCTAACCCTAGATGATCTACGCGCCCAGTTCGGTGACGAGATTGCCCTACTAGTAGATGGGGTCACCAAGCTAGACAAGCTGCAATACGGTGAAGCAGCCAAGTCGGAAACCGTACGCAAGATGATCGTAGCTATGAGCAAGGACATCCGTGTTCTGTTCATTAAGCTAGCCGACCGCCTACACAACGCCCGTACCTGGAAATACGTTCCCGCCCAAAATGCAGCCGGTAAGGCCCGCGAAACTCTAGAGATTTATGCCCCTCTGGCACACCGCCTGGGTATGAACACCATCAAGTGGGAACTTGAAGACCGCTCCTTTAAGGTGCTCTATCCCGAGGTCTATGACGAGATTGAGCACATGGTGGCCGAGCGTGCCCCGGCCCGTGAAGAATATTTAGCTCAGGTCATTGACATGATCAACGCTGACCTGAAGGAAAACAACATTAAGGGTGTAGTCACCGGCCGTCCCAAGCACTTCTACTCCATCTATCAAAAGATGATTGTGCGCGGCAAAGAGTTTGACGACATCTATGACCTAGTAGCAGTGCGCGTAATTGTAGATACTGAAGCTGACTGCTACGGGGTGCTGGGTATTGTGCACGGACGCTGGACACCTATGCCTGGGCGTTTCAAGGATTACATTGCCTCGCCCAAGTTTAACTTCTACCGCTCACTGCACACCACCGTGATTGGCCCCAGTGGTAAACCGGTTGAGATACAGATCCGTACCCACGAAATGCACCGCATGGCTGAGTATGGCGTGGCCGCGCACTGGCGTTACAAGCAAAACCCCAACGCTACTAAGGGCTCTAAGGGCAACGAGTTTGAAGTTAACTTCACCTCTGCCAGCTCTGAAATGGATTGGCTGCGTCAGCTCATTGACTGGCAACGTGACACTCAGGATCCGGCGGACTTCCTGGATTCTTTACGTTTCGAAATTTCCGGCAACCAGGTTTATGTATTCACCCCTAATGGTGATGTGCAGGCCCTGCCGGCTAAAGCCACCCCGGTCGACTTCGCTTTCTCAGTACACACTGAGGTTGGTTACCGCACCGTTGGCGCAAAGGTTAATGGTCGCCTGGTGCCGCTTAACACCATCTTGGAAACCGGTGACACTGTAGAAATCTTGACTTCTAAGGCGCAAAACGCCGGGCCTTCACGTGACTGGATGACTTTTGTGGCTTCGCCGCGAGCTAGGGCCAAGATTAAGGCTTGGTTCTCTAAAGAACGCCGTGAAGAAGCCATTGAACGTGGTAAAGACCAGATCGCCAAGGCTATGCGTAAGCAGAACCTGCCTCTACAGCGGATCATGACCCATGATTCACTGATGGCGGTAGCGCAGAACCTAAATAAGGGTGATATTGACGGTCTTTACGCAGCCGTTGGCGACTCCCACATTTCCGCCCAACACGTGGTGGAAAACCTGGTGTCCACTTTGGGTGGAGAAGCTGGTACAGAAGAGTCTCTGGCAGAAGCTGTGCTGCCTTCGCGCGCTGCCCCCAATGAAGCTAAGGTTATCCGCCCTGGTGACACTGGTGTGGTTGTGGATGGTATGCAGGAAGGCGATGTTTACGTAAAGCTGGCTCGCTGCTGTACGCCTATGCCTGGAGACCCAATTGTTGGTTTTATTACTCGCGGTAACGGCATTAGCGTACACACGGCTAACTGCGTAAACGTGTCTAACTTTGAGTCTGAACCAGAGCGCATGATTGGGGTTTCGTGGGCGCAAAATGTTCACGCTACTTACAACGTGCAGGTAGAGGTTGAGGCTTTAGACCGTATCGGTTTGCTAGCTGATGTTTCACGAGCCATGGCAGATGCACACATCAACTTGTTAGAAGCGGTTATGGGCTCTAAGCAGCATGATCGCGTGGTTAAGTTCTGGTTTGTGGTGGAGTTGGCTGAAGCTGTACACCTAGACCATGTGCTTACGATCGTACGTAAGATTGACGGCGTCTATTCCGCCCGCCGCGCCACCAGTTCTAAGCGCTCTATCGGAAATGACGGCGGGGAGTAGTTCGTTAATTAACTGCTCTAACCAACTGTTGCGGCTATGGCCGCGTAGATAGTTAAAAGCAGTTAACAACCCGCTGCGACTAGCCCCATAGCGGCAGGCGGTGAGGATAACTTCGTGGCCCTGTGCGCGTCCAGCGTGCAGGGCCATTTCCAATGCCGCATGTTCTAAACAAATGCAGGGCACCCCAGCAATTTGCACATACTGGCTAGCGGGTAGCTGGCGGCGCACCATATCTACGCTGCGCCAACTTGAGCGCACTAGGTTGGCACAGACCTGTAAACGCTGCGGTGGATTTTCTCCGGTATGCACCCACCAGGCGCTAGCGCCAAAAATATAGGTGTACTTAGGTAGCTTGGGGGAGAGCAGTAAAGCACGCTGCGCGCAGGTACTAAGCAGATAATTAGGTACCCGTTTACCCAGTACGCTAGTGAAACAGACACTGTCTAGTGTGTTGCAACGTAAAACCTGTGTCTCTGCTGCATTTAATGCAGTTACATTAGCTTCCAGGTCGGGTGGGCCGTAGGCAATATATTCCATAACCCGATTGTCATACTAGCTGCTTATCGAAAATAGTCTTTAACTATGTTTGTGGATAACTAAAGCCGGTGGGTCACTACAACCCACCGGCTTTAGTGCTGCTATATGTAGCTATCAGGCCTTAGCAGAGCGACGTACCTGGTCCAGCCAAGCGCGGCGGGCGTTTAGGGCAGCTTCGTGCTCAGCAATAGCCTTGGCCTTACCCTCAGCCTTAGCCTTTTCAAGCTTAGCTTCTAGGTCGGCGATAGATGCCTCAAGCTGTCCGGCTAGACCCTCGGCGCGAGCCTTGGTTTCAGGGTCAGTGCGGCGCCACTCGTTACGCTCAGCCTCGCGGATAGCTTCCTCGACGGCGCGCATACGGCCCTCGATACGACGCATAGCGTTACGCGGAACGTAACCTACCGCCTCCCAGCGGTCCTGGATCGGACGCAGAGCGCGCTTAGCGGCCTTGATGTCCTTAATCGGCAGTAGGGCTTCAGCCTGGGCGGCCAGCTCTTCCTTAACCTTAAGGTTGGCGGTCAGCTCAGCGTTTTCCTTAGCGTCCTTCTCCTGGCGAGCCTTGAAGAACACCTGCTGGGCGGCGTGGAAACGCTCCCACAGGGCGTCATCCTGGCGGCGGGCAGTGCGGCCAGCCTGCTTCCACTCACTCATCAGGTCGCGGAAACCACGTGAACCGCGCTCCCAATCAGTGGTGGTAGATAGCTCTTCGGCGCGCTTGATCAGCGCCTCCTTCTTAGCAACTACCTGCTTGTTCTTCTCGTCAAGCTCGTTGAAGAACTGGCGGCGGTTGC
>CAJZDJ010000111.1 GCA_915063485.1 uncultured Actinomyces sp. | reverse complement strand
CTGATGCAGCCTGGGCGCGCGCAGGCACTAACCGCAGGCGGCTGATTATCTGCCTCCAACAAGCTGATAAGGTCACTTTCACTGCGCCCATTAACAATCAAGGACTGGCGCAGCGCCTTAACAATCCAACGCGGATGAGAGTAACGCACCGCCAGCGCATCTACGTCACTGATCTGTTCCAAAGGGGTGGTGCCCAGATCAATACCAGCATCCTGGGCTAGTACCTGAAGCCACTGCTGGCCACTGCGTTCACTTACCCGACGCAAAACTGCGTTAATGAACTTAGCAGCTCCGCCGCCGGCCACCTCACGGCCTAAATCCACCGCTGAGGACACAGCCGCATGGGAAGGAATCCGCATATCCAAAATTTGGTGGGCCCCAAGGCGCAAAACATCTAGAACATCGCCATCAATCTGCTCTACCGGCCGGTTAGTGCAGTGACTAATGATCGCGTCATAGCGCCCCTGCATTCGGCAGGTGGCATAAACCAGTTCTGTGGCCAAGGCGCCGTCACGCTTATCTAGACGCGCGCGGCGGATAAGTTTAGGTAGCACCAAGTTGGCGTAGGCGTCGTTTTCACGCACCGCACGTAGGCAGTCAAAAGCGACTCGCCGCGCATTTACCGGAGCTGACTGAGCATTTTTAGCGGGAGCTGCTTTAGTAGGGTTGTGCTTACCGCCGGCGTTAGCGCGACCGCGCTCACGACCTTGACCCCGACGCTGGTTGCCAGAGTTAGAACTCCCAAAACTACCTCGACCCCCCATCAGTTGGCCTCTACTTCCTGGCCTAGCACCGTGTGCTCAGCCAAGCGAGCCCCGCGCGCCCAGGCAGCTGCGTCCATCCACTTTTTACCAGCGGGAGCTACTTGCCCTAGAGCCACTACCCCATCTGCGGTGCCTACCAGCACCTGACGTTTAGAAGCTAATACCTCACCGGGCTCTAGTTGGGGGGCGTCCACTAGTTCAACTGGCCCCAGGCGCAGGCGGACGCCGGCCAGGGTGGTCCAGGCGCCAGGTGCCGGGGTTACGCCCCTGATTAGGCGGTCAATAACGACGGCGCTGGTGTTCCAGTCAACCTTAGCGTCGCTTACTGCCAGCATGGGGGCTTCACTGATACCTTCACTGGCCTGCGGTGTAGCTACTGCCTGGCCACTAGCTAAAGCCTGCAGTACCTGCAAAACCAGCGGGGCGCCGTCGTGGGCTAAAGCAGACAGTAGGGAGCCAGAAGTGTCACGCGGGTCAATGGGATGCTCTAGCTGGGCGTAAATCGGGCCGGTATCTAGCCCCTCCTCTAGCGCAAAAACTGCCGCGCCGGTGACCTGATCGCCATTAATAATGGCGCGCTGTACCGGGGCCGCCCCACGCCAGGCCGGCAGCAGTGAGAAGTGTAGGTTGAGCCAACCGTGGGTGGGTACAGCCAGCAAATCCGGGGGCACAATACGCCCATAGGCCACCACTACCGCCACATCAGCCTGGCACGCGTGCACCCATTGGCTAGCTTCCTCATTGCGCAGCGAGGCGGGGGTAAAAACGTTTAGGTTGTGCTCGCGGGCCAAGGCGGCCACCGGAGAAGGCACTAATTTACGTCCGCGCCCTTGCCGGGCATCGGCGCGACTTAGTACGCCCACCACCTCATGTTCGCTATCTAGTAAAGCTTGCAATGTAGGTACAGCAACCTCGGGGGTACCAGCAAAAAGCACACGCATAGCAACAAGTTTACGGGGCTAAAGCCATGGGCCCAACTACCACAGTTGCGGCGGGTCGAACTGTACCCGCACATTGCGCATCCCTTTAGCTGAGCGCTCCACTCGCACCTGGCGCACGGCCTGGGCTAACTGCCCACCCAGGTTTAAGGGCACCCGTAGTAAGCCACAGTAGGGGCCTAGGCCAGGCTGCTCAGTTTCTATCGAAACTGGCCCCAGGCACTCAGCCTGACCTAAATCCAGTAAGATTCCGGCGGTTTGCTCTAAACACTGGCCCACATCTGTGCGCAGCCCATCAAAACGCACGCAGCGCCAAGCTGGGGGTAGGTGTAGCTGCTGGCGCTCTTGCAGGTCACGCATGGCATAGCCAAACTGGTCCCAGCGTAAAAGGGCTTGAGCTGAAACCGGCTCAGGGTCCCCCACTAGCATGGCCCTGCCCCCTGGACGCACCAGCGCCACCGCATTAGACCAGTGGCGTAAAGCTTTAGCGCCGCTACCTAGTTCTGCACGTTGACTGGTAGCTGCCCCATCTAACAGCAATACGCCGCTATAGCCGCCGCGTGCCACCGGCTCAGCGCCGGGCGTGGCCACCACCAAGCGGGGGCTTTCATCCACACTGTCGATAACCCCATGACTGGCGCTGGCCCCAGAAATCAGTACGTTCACCCCCGGTAGGGAGCGACCCAGTTCCTCTGCGGTGCGGATAGAGCCCACTTTGACCATACGTAGCCGGCCACTGCCACAGTTAGTGCACCCAAAAGCGCTTTGAGGGCGCCCACAGTAACGGCAACTGAGCCTGGCGCCCTGGCCTAGTTGCAGTGGACCATTGCAGTGCGGACAGCGGGCCACCTCGCGACAATCTTGGCAGGCCAACATGGGGGCATATCCTCCCCTGGCCACCTGCACCAATACCGGCCCTTGGGCCAGGGCGGTGCGCACAAAACGATGTGCTAGGGAGGGAATACGGCTGCGACCGCTGTCGCCTTCACGCTCAACATCTAGTAGATCTTGCACATTTACCTGCGCCACCTGCGCACGTAAAACAGCTCGCGGCGCGGCTACCCGCTGCATCCAACCTTGGTGAACCCAGGAGGCGCTTTGCACCGAGCAGGAGTAGCTGGCAACAATCAGGCCAATGCTTTCACTCATGGCCCGAGTAGCTAAAACTGTGCGGGCATGAACATAGGGGTGATGCGGCTCTATTAAAGAACTGTCTTCATCATCGACTAAAACTGCCAGGCCCAGATTTTTAAGGGGTAGCCAGGCGGCGGCGCGGGTGCCCACCACTACGCGGGTTTGGCCCAGTAAGGCTTTGACAAATACCCGGTAGCGCGCAGAGGGCTTCATTTCGCTAGTAAGCGTCAGTACCGGTTCTTTACCCAGGGCTTGGCTTAAAAATTTGGCTAGCTCATTAGCTTTACGAGCGTTTGGAGCCACAATCATGGCGGCGCGTTCAGCTGTCAGTACGGCCTGCACAGCTGCCAGTACACCGGTATTTAACTGCCCGGGCAGGGGCTGCCAGCTACAGCGGGGGCCTTTACCTTGGGCTAAAGCTAGTAGCAGTGACTGGCCTAGCTCATAGCTGTTCCAGGCGGCGTCGTCGTAACGCTGCCAAACCTCAAAATCTACTTGCTGAGCTTTTACTTCTTTTTCAACCTTGCCGTTACGCGCGGGCATAGCCAGGCGTAGCAGCGAGGCCCTATCGCAGCCCAGGCGCTGAGACAAGCGATCTATTAGGGTGCGACTAGTGGCCGGCACTAGCTCTAAATCACTAATTACCCGCCTAATTGGGCGCAGTTTACTTAGTTTCAGTGAGGAAGTTTGCGACCTTTCCCAGATCCAGCCCTGCAGACGTTGAGGCCCAAAGGGCACCTCCACCACTACCCCGGGTTGAGCTTGCTGATCTAGCTCAGGCGGAACTAGGTAGTCGAAAAAATGATCCAGGTGGGAGTTGCTTTGCTCCAGCACTATGCGCGCTACCGGCTGCGCGCACTGGCCCGCAACCGGTAGTTCTTCGCTTTCAGGTATAGCAAGCAGCTCACCTTGTACGCTACCGGTAGCGAATAACGGCAGCGATACACTCATGCCGGCAGGTTATTACAAGCCTGCCGCAGCTGCCAATGCCTGAGCACGGTTGGTCTGTTCCCAGCTAAATCCGGGGCGACCAAAGTGTCCGTAAGCGCTGGTGGCCTTGTAGATGGGGCGCAGTAGGTCTAGGTCTCGCACAATCGCAGCCGGGCGCAGGTCAAAGACCTCGTTAATGGCCTTAGTAATGGCATCCACCGGGACGGTTTCGGTGCCGAAGGTTTCTACATACAGCCCTACCGGGTGGGCGCGGCCAATGGCGTAACCTACCTGCACTTCGCAGCGTTTAGCCAGGCCGGCGGCCACTACGTTCTTAGCTACCCAACGCATAGCGTAGGAGGCGGAGCGGTCTACCTTCGAGGGGTCCTTACCGGAGAAGGCGCCGCCGCCGTGACGAGCCATACCGCCGTAGGTGTCAACAATAATCTTGCGCCCAGTTAGGCCTGCGTCACCGGCCGGGCCGCCCACAATGAACTGGCCGGAGGGGTTAACCAGCAGGTCTGCGTGGGAGGTGATTAGCTCAATGCCCTTAGCGGCTTCAGCTTCAAGCACCGGGGTGATTACTTCCCGGCCGATAGCTTCACGTAGCCAAGCCTGGGATTTGTCGGCGTCGTGCTGGGTGGATACCACGATAGTTTCTAGGCTTACCGCACGGTCGCCGTCGTAACCAATGGTTACCTGGGTCTTGCCGTCAGGACGCAGGCCGGCCACGATTCCCTCGTGACGCACCTGAGCCAGGCGCTCAGCTAGACGGTGCGCTAGGTGAATGGGCAGGGGCATTAGTTCTACGGTCTCGTCACTGGCGTAACCAAACATGAAGCCCTGGTCGCCAGCGCCCTGTAGGTCTAGAGGGTCAACGTCGCCGGCACTCTCTCGCACCTCTAGGGCGCGGTCTACACCAGCGGCAATATCCGGGGACTGCTGACCGATTGAGACAGACACACCGCAAGAGCGCGCGTCGAAGCAAACATCTGAAGAGTTGTAGCCGATTGAGGAGATTTCATCACGCACAATCTGCGGGAT
>CAJZDJ010000110.1 GCA_915063485.1 uncultured Actinomyces sp. | reverse complement strand
ACCTAAACCCTGGGGAGTGGTGGCGGCGCAAGTATTTAAGGGCTTGCGCCGCCACCTTGGCATAAGCTGTAGGCGGCCGTTTAATCCGCCCAGGCCCATCAGGACACGCTCAGCGCGCTAGATAGTAGCGACTCGATCATTGGGCGTAGCCCACCAGAGCGAATAATCGCCAGTAGCAGCCCCGCAAAGGCTGCAGCTGCCACAGTGCCAATGGCGTACTCGGCTGTGGCCATACCGGCTTCAAGATCTAGGCGCTTATCGCCCTGGACGCCATCTTCAGGCTTAACGCACTGGGTCTCCGTAGCCTCCTTTACCTGACTGGTCTCCTTGACTGGCTGGCTGCCAGGCGTTGGAGACGCAGGCGGCTGCTCATGTGCCTGCTCCATGGTTTCCTCCTTTTGCCCTAATTTGGGGCAGTTTTGGCTGGATGGGTGGCCTGGTTGGCCAGCCCGTAAACAGTTTGTGGCGCCTTGTCTAACGCCTGCTTGCACCCTGTGGATAGGGGCTGCAGGAGGAAATTTGTTCCCCACCTGTGCTCAAAAAGGCATCAGCGATGACGCCGCCAGCAGAGGCATCAGCAGCTGGCAGCGTCACTTGTAGGCACAGCGGCAGCTGCAAAGAGAACAGGCAAAAGAGAGCAGGCGGGCTGCGGATCAAAAGCCACAGCGGCAAGATTCACGCAGATTCGGGGCTGTGGGCCCGGGCGTCAGCGGCCGGAGGCACGGCAGTTTTAGCCGGCGCGCCAATCTTGGCCAGCAGGCAGCAAGCTGAGCGCCGTCGCCCCAAAATTTAGGCAGAACGCAGCATTAGGCGCCGGCAAGCACGCTGCGGCCCAAATAAACCACGGCCGGCACAATCGCCAACAAAATAAAGGCCGGCAAATGACACAGCCCCAGCGGCAACACCAGTCGCACCGCCAACCGGTTAGCATCCGCGCTAGCCTGGCTTTCACGCTGATCACGAAGGGTTTGCGCCCAAGCTTCAAGCATCGGTAGCGGGTTAGCCCCAACCAGCCAGGCCGGCGCTAAACATTGACTAAGCGCCTTATAGCCAGCCCGATTTGGCGCAGCCAGGCTCCAAGCTTCATCCCAACTCGCCCCAATTTCCAGCGCCCGCGCCACAAATCCAAAATCCTCGATTTCGCAGGCAAACCCCAGCGCCTCCAGGCACCTGGGGATACTGGCGCCACTATGCAGCGCCGCGCCGCACAGATCCAGCAGTAATGCGTCGTCGAACTGGTTAACTTCCTCCTGAGCACGCCCCACCATGCGGGAAGTAACCAGGCGCCCCACACACAAAAACCCTAGCCCACCCAGGGCCGTAATGGTGCCCAGGGCGCCGTCGAGCCAAAACTGCCACACCCGCACCCCTAAAAGCGCCCCTAAACCCACCCCCACCAGCGGCAAAGCAGCCAACATGCGGGCCGTGGCCACCGGCGCCGCCAAAGCCGCATAACGTTGCTGCGCGCCGCGCGTGGCCTGCGTGATCATACCGGCCACCTGCCCTAACACCTGCGCCAGGGGCGAGCCCAGGCGCTGAGCCAAACGCTGCCCCGCCAGAGCCGATCTAGCCGCGAGCGCATTGACCCCCGCCTGTTGGCGTCTACTTTGCCCCATCCACCAGGGGGTTTTGGCCGCAATCAAGCTGTGCAGGTAAAGGCTTTCGCCCGCCTGGTTGAGTTGGCTGGGCGCCCCGGCCTCGGCTAGGGCTTGGCTCCAGGCTTGGGTGGGCATCTGTCCGCCGGTAAGTCGCACCGACACCTGCACTAGCAGCATATTTAGTGCCACTGGCGGTTTACGTTTAGGTAGGGCCGGCAGTTGCATGAGGTGAGGCCGGCGTAGGGGTGCCCACCAGCACCAGGCCACTAGGGCCAGCAAGCTGGCTAGTAAAAGCGGGTGGGTTTGGATTACTGCTGCGATGGCGCTAAACGCTACTGTAAGGGCGGTTTCTAGGGCGCTCGCGGCCAAGGCAAGCAGGGCGTCGATGGCTTTACAGCTGGCGGCGCCTAGTTTGGCTAGTGTTTCTAGTAGCTGCCAGGCCATGGTTAGCTACCTAGGGCCTTATCTAGCGCTGGCCCAAGGCGCCGTCGCAGTAGTTCTAGGCCGGCACCTGACCCTAGCTGACCGTCATCAGCCCAGGTCAGGGCATCTTGGCAGATTAGTTCTCCATCTTGGCGCCATAGCACCGCTAGGCTGCGTACTCGCCGCGTACCTTGCTGGCGTTCTAGATGTATTACTGCGTCTAGGGCGCTGGCTGCCTGCAGGTTTAAGGCTTGGGGGGTTAAACCGGCCAAGGCTCCCAGGGCGGCTAGCCTGGCGGGCACATCCACTGCACTGTTGGCGTGGAGCGTGGCCCAACCTCCCTCATGGCCGGTGTTGAGGGCGGTGAGCACGTCGGCTACTTCCCCGCCGCGACATTCGCCCAAAATGAGCCTGTCTGGCCGCATTCTTAAGGCGATTCGCACCAGTTCACTCATATTCACCCCGCCGGCGCCCTCCACATTGGGGCGGCGCTCTTGCAGGTAAACCACGTGTGGGTGGTTGATACGCAGCTCGCGGCTTTCTTCAATGCACAGCAGGCGCTGTTGGGGCTCAACTAGGGCCACTAGGGTGGCTAGCAGAGTGGTTTTGCCGGTTCCGGTAGCTCCGCTGATCAGGCAGTTTGCCCGTTTTTTGACCAGTAGTTCCAGCACTTTTTGCATCTGCAAGTTAAACATGCCCGCCTGACGCAGCTGCTCAATAGTGAAGGCTTTGGAGCGGAAGGCACGCAGGGAAATCAGAGTGCCACAGGCGCTGACTGGTTCCAGCACTGCGTGTAGTCGACTGCCGTCGCCCAAGGTGCCGTCCACTACTGGGCTGGCTTGGTCTAGGCGTTTAGCGCAGCTGGCGGCCAGGCGCACCGCTAAAGCGCGGGTGTCTGCCTCGCTCCAGCCTAGCGGTAGTGGGGCGCGTAGTAGCCCTTTCCCCCTATCTACCCACAGTTGGCAGCCGTTAAGCAGCACGTCAGTGACGACGTCGTCGTCTAGGTAACGCTGTAAGGGGCCAGCCCCAGCGATGTCCTCATAAACCCCAATGGCCATATCCGCCATGGTTTGGGTGTCTGCCACTGGGCTAGCGGCCATGGCTTGGGCCCAGCCTTGGCCGCTGGCAATGGCGCGCCGTAGCCGCCCACCCCAGTTTTCCCAGCTAGGGGCGTTTTCGTGGGGAAGGTATCGGCCAGGCAGGCTGCTTTGGGGAGGCTTTGGGGTGGGGCTGTTCTTGCTCGGGGGGTTCCCCTGGCAGGGGTTTTCGTTGAAAACGTCGACGTTAGTCATTTTTTCCCTTTTTGTGCCCAAAAGTTGGGGTTGAGCGCCCAGTTAGCGAGGCGCGCCCCTACTTTTTTCTCTGCCCGCTTTAGCCGTAGCGGGTCTAAACCCAGCTGTAGGCGCTGGGTTAACTCACGCCGATTAGGCAGGGTACACACCACCGGGGCGCCCACCAGCCGGGCTATTTCCTGGCTAGTCAGGTCTGCTCCTTGCTCTCGTAGGGCTAGGGCGCCTAAGCCTGGGCGTACTTCTTGCAGCCAGCCGTGTGCAGCTAGGGCGGCGCGGCGGGTCAGGTCACTTACCAGCAGCACGCGCACAGCTTCGAGCTCATCCCAGGGCAGGTGCGCCAGTTGCAGCGCCGGCAGATCCACCACCGTTAACTGGCAGGTGGTGCGTAGGGCGTAGATAGCTTGACTCATTTGCAGCCAGTTTTTAGGCCCGCCTTGGCCGCCACTGCCAGCTAGCACCTTCACGCCGTGATATTTCCCCAGCCCCCGCACTAGTCTTTGTGGCCATAGCGGCGACTGATTTTTGGGTAGCTGACCCCAGCTAGCGCCCTGACAGTAGCCGCTCCCCAGATATAGGTCCAGGCCACCGTAGGGGTTGGCGTCCACCAGGGCCGCGCTCGCTGGGGCCTGTGGGGCCAGCGCCCCAAAGCCTGGCCCCTGCGGCTGCGAATATGTGTCTTGGTCTCGACGCCGAGCTAGCGGCGACGCCTCACCACCACGGATTAGCTCTCTCCCCGCCCACGCCAGTAGCGCGGCGCTATAGGTGGCCCCAATACCACCCACCGCCCCACACACAAACACCACCTGGCCAAGCTGGCTAGCCTGTTTACTTAGCAGCAGTCGGTATAGCCGCTCCACCTGCATGGGTAGGTTCAGTTCTACTAGCTCGACGCCGTCGGCACGCCCCTCCAACTGATCCAGTAGGCCCCGGGCCCGGCCGGCTAAACCCGGCTGGCACACTCCCAGGCAGCTTTGTAAGCAGTTTTGGCTAAGGTAGGCGAACTGGCCGGCCATATGCAGCGCATCAACCCCATTAACCCCGCCGCTACCCTGGCCCGCAGCTTGCATGGGTACCTGGATGAAAGCATCCACGGCAGCGATCTGCAGGTGGCAGCGCAGCTGCTCTAAATACTCAAGGGAACCAAACCCCAACACCAAGGGGCCTACAGTCCCGCCAGCGCCGGGTGGGCTGGACTGATAAGCACTTGTTGCCTCAACGCCACCGCCAGCGCCGCTGTTACCAATGTCAGGGGCTCTAGGGGCCGGCGCGCTTAACTCGACACTTAAAACCATGCGCAACACCATGCCCCCAGCCAGCCCCAGGGCGCCGCCAGGCTGTGAATAAAAAGCATGGGGTAAAAAAGTTATCCACCTGTGGATCAACTCGGGAAATTTTCAGCTTGCGCTTTTACACTTCATAACACAACTCCTGGAACTCCCTAATGCCGAGGTAACCGCGTGTTTAAAACCCAATTGCGCCTGAAGCAGCCCAGCTCGCGCCGCGCAGGCAGCCCCAACACTGCCCCCAAAACCGCCACCCGCTGGC
>CAJZDJ010000109.1 GCA_915063485.1 uncultured Actinomyces sp. | reverse complement strand
GGCCTAGGTCAGCGCGTGATGCTCAAGGGTTACGCCTCTGAAGGCCACGACTCTGGACACATGGACTACGCGGGCAACATCAACACCCGCGCCGGTGGGGACAAGGACTTTGCCACCCTGTTTAACACCACCGCCAACTCCAACGCGATTTACGGCGTCCACGTCAACACCACTGAGGCCTACCCTGAAGCCAACTCCTTCGGTTCCCTACCCTTCACCGGCGGGCGCGGCTGGAACTGGCTAAACCAGTCCTACTACGTTGATCAGCGCGCTGATCTAGGTAGCGGCGCGGTAATTAAGCGTTTCCAGGATCTGCGTAACCAGTTCCCGCTGGCCACCTACCCCAACTTCCGCTGGATCTACATTGACGTTTACTACGGTTCGGGCTGGCAAGCTGAGCGCCTGGGTCGCGAGCTAAACAAGATGGGCTGGGAGATGGGTTCAGAGTGGGCTGACCGCTTTGAGCGTTACTCCACCTGGTCACACTGGTCCAATGATGAAAACTACGGCGGCGCCACCAACAAGGGTTTGAACTCTGACGTGATCCGCTTTGTAGACAACTCCAACAAGGACAACTGGAACCCCAACGTAGTTTTGGGCTACCCCCAGATTGTGGAGTTCGAGGGCTGGACTGGCCACCAAGACCAGAGCGCCTTCTACCGCAACATTTGGGCCAACAACCTGCCGGTTAAGTTCCTACAGAACTCGCGCATTATGCGTCAGGAAAGCGCTAAAGGTGAAAACGGCAAGACCGTCTACACCTACACCTTCGCTAACGGCACTGTGGCCTCGGGTGCTACGGCAGTGACCAACCAGACTCCGGCCACTCAGGTTGCCGGGGCCATCAAGGCTGACATGTCCGCTAGCCGCCAGTTTGTTTACGACGGCGCCACCGTGCTTAAGGGTGACAGCTACCTGCTGCCCTGGATCGACAATGGCGCTAAGGGCGGCGCACCGCGTCTGTACTACTACAACCCCGCTGGCACCGCCACCACCTGGACCCTAACCAAGTCCTACCAGAACGTGGGCTCTTTGAGCGTCTACCGCCTCACCGACAAGGGCCGTGTAAAGGTAACTGACGTAAAGGTAGAGGGCGGCAAGGTAACCATCCCTGAGTCCGTGTATGCAACCGTGCCGGCCGCTGAACGCGACCACACCGCCTTTGTACTGGCTCCCGCCAAGGCCCCCGCAGCCGCCGCCACCCCCAAGTGGGGCGCTGGAACTGTGTTTGTGGACCCCGGCTTCAACTCCGGTAGCTTCAAGGGCTACCAGACCACCGGCCAGGTAACCGCCCCCCACGACGCTCACGGCGACCCGATCGCCCAGCTGGGTAAGGGCAACTCCTCCATTAGCCAGGAAATGACCCTCAATGCCGGCACCTACCAGGGCAGCGCTTGGGTACAGGTCAAGGACGGCAATACCCGCCAGGTTAGCGTGTCTGCTTCAGGTGAAGGCGTCACCAGCGCCGCCAGCCAGCAGCGCAACGATGATCTGGGCGCCACCCGCGACAAGCCGGTCACCATCGCCTTTGAGGACTTTGAAAATGTCCCCGAAGGTTGGGGCCCCTTCGTTAAGGGCGACGCCGGCGAAATCACCGACCCGCGTACGGTACTGGCCTCCCTCAACGGCCCCTATACCCAAAAGGGCGGCACCCTACCGGACGGTTCTAAGAAGGCCACCGACGACGCCGTCGCCGGACACTGGTCCCTAAAGAGCCACGAAGAAAATGGGGGACTGGTCTACCGCACCGTGCCCCAGACCGTAAACTTCAAGGCCGGACACCGCTACCGCATTTCGTATGACTACGAAAACGCGCTCAGCGGCTCCTACTACTGGGTTACCGCCTATGACGCCCAGGGCACCAACGGACTAAACGCTAACTACCTGTACTCCACGGTGATGCCGGTGGCCACCAGCCCCACTCACTATGTACAGGAACTTAACGTGGGTGGCTGTGGCTCCTACTGGGTGGGTCTGTACAACACCCAGGGCGGCCAGGACGGCAACGACTTTACGCTCGACAACTTCCGCGTAGAGGACCTGGGTGCCACCACGGATATGCCCGCGTGTGCCGCTGCCTCAATTGACACCAACGAGACGGCCATTGAAGGCTCCACCTTCCACATGACCAGCTCCCTGGTGAACAACGAACCCAGCGAAATCACCGATGTGACCAGCAAGCTGACCCTGCCTAGCGGCTGGAGCGCCACTGCTGACACCCCGGCCACCACCGCCAAGCTAGCCAAGGGCGCCACTTTCACCACCACCTGGACCGTCAAGGTTCCCCAGGGTGCGGGCGGCTCCACCGCTAACGTGGTACACACGGCCACCTACAAGATCGCTGGTAGCGCCCGCAGCGCTAGTGGTGACACGAACGTGGCGGTTTTGGGCTCGGTGAAACCTGACGCTGTCAACTACCTCTCTGACCTGCCTTTCAGCCCCAAGTACAACTCCAACGGTTGGGGTCCGGTTGAGCGTGACAGTGAGGTTGGTGAAAACCAAAAGGGTGACGGCGGCCCAATCGTGATGGGCGGCAAGCAGTACACCAAGGGTCTAGGTACCCACTCTCCTGCCGATGTGGGCTTCGAGCTCAGCGGCAAGTGCAAGGCTTTCAAGGCCACCGTGGGTGTGCAAGATGGTCAGAGAGGCTCGGTTACCTTCCGTGTGGTGGGCACCACCGACGGCACTAACTGGGTTGATGTGGTACCGCAGACCGGCGTGATCACCGGTAGCAACACTCCTCAGGAGGTTTCCGGCGACGTCACCGGCATGAAGCTGATTCGCTTGATTGTGGGCGACGGCGGCAACGGTAACGGCAATGACCACGCTAACTGGGCTGACGCTCGCGTTCTGTGTGGTAACGCCACCGACGGCGATACTCCCGCCCCGGCACCTGGCAACCCGGTTAAGGACTACAGCGGCGACCAGCAGCTGGTATCCGCCCCGGCTGCTTACGCCAGCAACCCGGCCTCCAACATGTTTGACGGCAACGCTTCCACCTTCTACGACAAGGACTGGCAGCACCCGGTAGCTCACCCCAGCGACATTGACCTGGCCCTGTACCAGGGCGATGACCCCACCGCCGCCTCTGCGGTAAGCGTGGCTGGTCTGAAGATCAATAGCCGCGTTGACCAGGCCAACGGGCGTCCCGAACGCTACGAGGTCTATGTGGGTCAGGATGCTGCCAACATCAACCAGAAGGTAGCTGAAGGCACTTTGCAAAACACCGGCCAGGTGCAGCAGATTGTCTTTAACAGCCCGGTTAAGGCCAAGCTGATTCGCCTGCGCGTGCTGTCTAACTACAAGACCAAGGCTGACCAGCCCGATTACCTGCTCTCTATCGCTGAACTAGGGGTCCTGGTTCCCGATGGTGACGCAAGCGGTAATGCGGCCGGCCAAAGCCAGGCTAGCGCTCAGAGCCAGGCTGGCACCCAGCCTCAGGGCGGCGCTAAGGCTGCAGCTGAGGGTAAGGCCAGCTCCACCGACAAGGCTGCCGCTGGGGCCGCTAAGTCTGAGCCGGAGATTACCGTAAACACCAACGCTGAAGGCCTGGTGGGCCAGAACTACCTGGATGTTAAGACTGTCAATGACACCAACCCAGTTAAGAACCCCTCCACGGTTATTAACCACACTTGGGCTCTGAACTGGATGGCTGCTGACCAGAAGCACACTACTAACGCTTCTGCCAGCTATTTCCAGCGCGTTCCGGTCACCTTCAATGTGGCTAAGGATGGCACCAAGGTTAAGTTCACGGTTGCTGCCGGCGACGGCGAGGGCCTGGTGCAGGTAGACAACCTGCGCATGGTCAAGATCGTGCGCCCCACCAGCAATGACCTGATCGGTGTGGACTGCCTGGCCACTCCCACCCCCGAGGTGTGCACCACCAAGCGTGCTAACGACCGCATTGGGGTAACCACGGCAGTAAGCGCTGAGACTGTGACGCCCACTCCGACGCCGCAGCCCACCGCTCCGGTTTCGCCTACTGTGGCTCCCACTCAGGAACCTACCGCCAGCCCTGAGCCGACTGTGGCTCCCACTGGCTCCCCGGCTCCGACTGGTAGTGCAGCCCCCACGGCTCAGCCCAGCCCGGCACCTACCGGTAGCGCTGCCCCCACGGTGGCTCCCACTGGCTCCCCGGCTCCGACCGGCAGTGCGGCCCCCACTGGTAGTGCAGCCCCCACGGCTCAGCCCAGCCGTTCGGCCAGCTCCGCCCCGCTTCCGGGTCGCCCCGGTAAGCCTAGTAAGCCCAGCCACGGCGCAGCCCCGGCTAAGCCGGAAAAGCCCGGCGGTTTGGCCCGTACCGGTGTGGCCAGCGGAATGTTGGCTCTAAGTGCCCTGGCATTGGGCGGTGGCGGCATGTTGCTGCGCCGCAAGCGTCAGGACTGACGGGATCTACAACTGAATATCGGCACAATTGAATACACAACTCAATAGGGGCGTCTGATTTCCCTCTCAAAACTAGGCGCCCCACCCCGCCGGGGGCCGCTTAACAAATGCGTTAGCGGTCCCCGACGGTTTTGTTAGTGGTTCCTGGGGTTGCGCTAGTGGTCCTCGCGCTTTGCTGTGGAGCTGCGCGTTTGTGAGGACTAAAAAGAGTCGCTACACTTGGCAGGTAATGATAATCAATATCAACTAGAAAGACTGCCATGTTTGCGTGGTTGCAGGCCGCTGGGCCTTCCTTGGCTCCCACCCAGGGCGCTACCAACTCTTCCCCCTCTGCCATGCGTGTAGCTGCTGGTAACGGACGTTTTTCTGGCTCCACCCCGCAGCGTCTTAATGACCCCTGGCTGCGGCGTATGGCCGCGCTGACCACTGTGGCGCTGTGCGGTTTCATGACGCCGCTAGCGGGCGCTTCTGTCA
>CAJZDJ010000108.1 GCA_915063485.1 uncultured Actinomyces sp. | reverse complement strand
GCCGATAGGCTGTCGCGCAGGCCTTGGCTCATTTGGCGCGAGTTTTTGCCCATCCAGAAAATCATCCAGGTAACCATGGCCACGGCCACCAGCGATAGTGAACCACCAATGATTTCTTGGGCCTGGAAGGTTAGGGTTTGTGGACCCCAGGTCAAGATGGCGCCAATGGCTAGCGGCACCAGCGCAGCGGCCAGCACCCCTAAAGTCAGCTTGCCAAACAGGTCTCGACGACCAATTTTGGCCAGGTAGGCGGCAATCACGCCTACCACCAGGGCGGCTTCTAGACCCTCGCGTAGGGCGATAATAAAGTTCGCAAAGAATAGGGACATGCTCTTACTTTTATTAGGCTAGACTCACTTCCGAAAGGTCAGCCTAACCTTTATCTGGCCTGCGCTCAAGCAGTTTCAGCTAAGTTGAGACGCTCGATTACCATAACGTGACTCACCCTTAAGCCCGGCGCTACAACTGCCAACGTTTAAACATGCGAAAATAGCTTTATGCGAGCATCAGCCAACCGAAGGCGTTTTGCGGCACTAACCTGCCTAGCCCTAGCCCCTACCCTTGGCGCCTGTCAGGCCCACATGGATCTAACCGTGCATGAAGAGGGCACCTACGACGCCGTCATCCGCATGGTGGATAACACGTCCTCGCAGATCACCAGCACTTCACAGTGCAAGCAGCTGGCTAGTTCCCTGCGCAGCTCGATTGCCACTAATAAGGGCAGTGAAATTAAGGTCAAGTCCATCAAGGGCGACGAGGGTATTGGCTGCGAATTCACCTTTAAATCCATTCCGGTAGCCACCGCCGCCACTAAGCCGGCCCCCAATGCCAGCGCCGCTAGCGCCGCCAATGCCTCAGCTAACGCGAATGCCTCGACGAGCCCCACCGGCGCCACTAACGCACTAGTGTGGCGCCAGGGCAACAAGGTTTTTGTGCGTATTCCCGGAGTAAACACTGGCGGAGACTCTGAGGCCGCCGGCGCCTCCCCTAGCGCGGGCACCTCAGCTGGCTCTGGCAGTTCTGGCGGCTCAGGAAACTCAGCTGGTTCGAACGGCTCTGGCGGCTCTAGCAAATCCGGCGGCAGCGATGATGTGGTTGAAAAATACAAGTCGCTGATCGACACCAAACTGACGGTAACTTTCCCCGGCGCAGTTATTGACGCTGGCGGCGGCAAGGTGCAGGGACACAAAGTCACTTGGAGCGGCCCGCAGATCCTAGCTACTGGGGTTAGCGCCTCAGGTTATGCGATTGGTGATGGTGGCATGCCCTGGTATTCGGCCTCACGTCCGTGGGCTTGGCTGATTGTCGGCTCGGTCTTTGCACTGACGGTATTTGGTTTTTGGCGACGACGCCGTGCCGGCAGCTAGGGCGACGTCGTCAGCCCCAGCAGCGCCGTCGGCCCCAGGCAGCTAAAACAGCACCACGACACCAAAAAACCAATAAATCGCCCCGGAAACCTGACGGTAACCGGGGCGATTTATTTAAGCGTTCGCGGGGCTCAGCGAGCCTGGGCGATCTTCTGCTTGCGCTTGGAGCTGACCACTACGGCAACAACCACAATCGCGATCACCAAAACCGCAGCCACGCCACCGATGATCAGGCCGGTGGACAGGCCAGAGTCAGAGGACTTCTCAGCAGCGGCGGCCTTAGCAGTGGCGGTGGCCTTAGCGGTAGGCTCAGCCTTCTTCTCGGCGCTGACCTTACCGGTAATAGTGCTAGCAGTGGTGCCATCAGCGAAGGTTACGGTGTTACCGGAGATGGTGCCGCCCTTAGCGGAGGTTACGTCGCCGGGGTAGGTTACCTTCATGTCCATCTTGTAGGTACCAACAGCCTGCAGGCTGGATAAGGATCCAGTTAGCGTGGAAGCATCAAAGGTGAACTCGCCCTTTTCTTCCTTACCACCCAGGATGGTGGCGGTGTCGCCCTTCACCACCAGGCGGCAGACCTTACCGCCGTCAGTGCCATCAACAACCGTAGCATCGGTAGTGGTGCCCGCAGTGGCCGGAATAGCAGCCTTAATGTTGGGGCACACCTGGGTGATAATAGTGCCGTTATCGCCGTCAACAGCGATGTCAACCTGGTACACCGTGTTGGTCATGGACTCGATGTTGACGCTTGCGTGGATGGTGAAGGCCATAGCAGCCTGGGCCGGAGAAGCTACTAGCGCGCCGCCAACAGCCAGAGCCGCAGCTGCTCCTAGGGAAAGCGCCTTGGTGCGAATACGCTTAAAAATAGACATTATCTACCTTTCTTTCTGCCCGGTTTGGGGATAAGCAGAATCCTCGGCAATTGTATGGGCTCAAACTTGATACTTGCTGGGACGTGTCCGACTTGTTACCTAAGTGGGTAACATATAAACCAAAACGACGATATAGCCAGGCTATATCGTCGTTTTAGCTTTAAACAGCTAACAAATACCGGCTTACTGCTGCGGATAGCCGCCCTGTCGGTAGCCCTGCTGGGGGTATTGACCCTGCTGAGGGTACTGGCCCTGTTGAGGGTAGCCGCCCTGTTGAGGATACTGGCCGCCCTGCTGGTAACCACCCTGGGGGTAGCCACCTTGCTGGGGGTAGCCCTGCTGCGGGGCGTAACCAAACTGGCCACCCATCGCGCTAGGCGGCTTCTTCTTGCCAGAGCGCACCGCGAAGAACGCACCCACACCAACCAGCAGCACTACTGCTACACCAATGATTATGTAGAGCACGGTGTTGTCATCTGAGCTTGAAGAGCTGGAAGAGCTGGAGGAACTACCTGAACCCTTGGCGCTACCGTCCCCATTGTTCGAGGCACCACCCTTGTTATCAGAAGAGCCCCCATTGTCAGAGGAGCCACTACCAGGGTTACCTACTACCTTGTACTTTCCACCCAGCTTGAGCTTGGCGGTGTTGCCGCTAACTTCAGCGCCTTCAGCGGAAACAATGCCGCCAGCAAAGGTTAAACGATAGTTGATCGAGCTATCGCCATAGCTACTGATACTAGAAAGACCGGTTAGATCGCCTTCAACACGTACATTGCTACCATCGCGCTCAACATTGAAACCAATACCGCTTACGCCAGAGTCGGATGTGGTAGAGTTGATTAGTGTCTCAAGCGGCACAGTAACTTCGACGGCACAAACTTCTACACCCTCATACTGGGTAATTTCAGATTTGTTAACGGTGCCACCAAACGGGCTAGTACCGCCAGTGCTGTACTTACTGCACATAGTCTTGTGGTCAGCACCTTGGACAGTGCTGTGTTCCTTCATAGAGACTGTTACAGTGTCCCCGGCGAATTTAAATTCGGTCCACACTTTCATAGTTTGAGCGTCATCAGCACGCGCTGGGACGGTAAGACTTACCAGCGAAAATGCCAGCACAAAGGCAGCCAAGATGGCCCCTAGGCGCGCCACAAACGAGTGCGGCTTCAAAGCAACAGCGTTCATATTTCATACCTTAGCCCTTTTTAGTAGGCCAGGCATCCCAATGCCTTGGGGATTAAACCCCGGCGCCCAACTATTTCCTGATTTTGCGTGACCTAGCAGGCCGGTGTTTATGGCCACAGGGCCCCACTATAAGCAGCACTACCCCAATGACTACTGTGAGCGCCGTCGCCCCTACAATCACGTAAAGCACGGCGCTACCAACCGACATCTCCGCGTCAGAGTCGCTGGCACTAGTGATAACAGAACTGGTGGTGGAGCTAGCGTCAGTAGCCACGTAACTGGCGGCGCGGGCCGGCGAATTTACCAGCAGCAGTGCAAAAGCCAGCAGTAGGGTACCTACCACAGCCCCCACTCGCTCTAACCCTACTTTCATAGCATTCATCCTGCTCACGGCCCTATCCTAGGGGCATTTAACCGGGATTTACCTGGATTTTAGCTGGGGATAACTCCCCTACTGCGGAGCTCTTCGGCCAGGTGGTGGCGCGCTATCTGCATTCTGGCGGCGCATTACCTGCATTTTCCGACGGCGAAGGCGCCTTCTGCGGTAAATCGGAATTGGCGCCTGCAGACATAGTGGCAGAGCCGAGGTCTTCACTAGAAGTTACCGACTTAGCAAAACAGGCCTTAACGCACACAAAAATCCCTACCGTACCAACAATCAGTATAAACGTAAGCACCGTAGTAAGCACCTGCATAAGATCAATCGACCATAACAAGCGATAAAATGACTGTAACAGGCGATAAAATCTTGGAGTCGAGGAAGTTAGATCCCCTCTGGCAGGTATGGCGTCAGGGTCATAGGGAGTCACAGAAGCCACTACTTCAAAGTCTTCATTTTTGGCAGTAAAAACGGATGTATACCTTTCCATCTCACCCCCAAAACAAGAAAAAGCCTCTACATCTCGAAATTCAATAATATATTCAATCTCACCAGTGTAAGCAGGATCTGTTACGCCTATTATTTTAACGATATTACCTTCAACAATAATCTCAGCGCCACATATGAGTGCGTGCGATAACTCCTCTTTAGAGGTCGCAACAATATAAGCTGAGCAAACTTCTACACCATCATAATGCCCCATCTCAAGCTTATAGACTTCCCGACCTAGATCAGCCTCTAAGCGCTTAACGTAATCAGAGCTTTTTGAGCATATGCTTTTGGTTGATTCATTAGAGTTTATATGTGTTTTTATCTCAACATATGCCATACTATTATCAAAATTTATTTGCACCCAGGTACGCATGCTATCTTCGCCATGCGCCGGTGCAGACACAGCAAACAGCGAACAAGTCAGTACAAGTACTAACCCCAAAACAGCACACACACAAGTCGACATTGATCGCGCGTTAGCCATACTATCCACCCTTTAGCTCTATAAACTCAGTAAATAAATCAATTAGGGATAACTGCTTAAGCCTAGCTGTTAGGCACCAACTAACAGCTATTAAACAAAACCAGGGCCGGGT
>CAJZDJ010000107.1 GCA_915063485.1 uncultured Actinomyces sp. | reverse complement strand
GACCAAGGCGCAAGCTTGACATACTCATCAACCGCAGCCTCAACAAGTTTATCAAAATAGGGCTCAAGTCGAGATTCAATATTTTTACGCCGCTGCCCAATATCACCCTGAAGTACCTCAGAGAAACTGTCAGGATCGTTTACAGCTAAAAAGAGTAACTCATCGTTTCCAACAACTTTATTGAAAATAATCTCAACCTCAGTAACAACACCCCCTAGCTGCTCCTCATCAATACCCTTATCACGACACTCCTCATACATGCCGCGAGTCTTATCTGCCAGAATTTCAGCAATCTGCTTAGCAAGTTGGTCATCGGCATCACCGCCACGGATCTTCCACCAAGACAGAATGCCGTATACTTCTTTTGCAACCCCGACAGAGTTAGCTTCTGTTGCGTAGCCATTAGCTTGCAGAAGTACCTTAACTAAAGACGCACCAACGCCTAGCGTCATCGGAAGCAGAGGATCAGCCATATCTGCATATTACAAGCACAAACACGTCTAGGGTGGGTGTTCTCACCAGCGTTTTTGCTCAGAATTGAAGCCGAAGAAAAGTAAGCGCAGTATTCCGGGGAAAACCGCATGGCAAGTTGTTAATAACTTATACACACCGGTAAGACAACGGTTGCCCGGGGCGATGAAAATCGCCCCGGGCAACGCTTGTTTGGTTCAGTTTCAGCGCAGCTGCGTGCGGCCAGCCGGGTTATGGCTGCGGGCCAGCCAGCACACGGCCGCACAGCTGGCCGGTTTGAGCCGGTTTGGACCGCGCAGCGGGCTGGGTTGGCTAGGCGGTTAGCTCGGCTGCGACTAGCTCAGCAAGCTGCACGGCGTTTAGGGCAGCACCCTTGCGCAGGTTGTCGCCCACCGCGAAGAAGGCCAGGCCCTTACCCGGCGCGGCGGCCTGGTCAGCACGCAAACGCCCCACAAAAGTGCCATCACGACCCGCGCCGTCCAACGGCGTGGGCACCTCCACATAGGTCACGCCCGGCGCGTTCTCCAACAGCTGGCGGGCCTGCTCCACACTGATTTCATGCTCAAACTCGGCGTTAATAGCTAGCGCGTGCCCACTGAAAACCGGGATACGCACACAGGTGCACGACGCCGCCAAGTCCGGAATCTGCAAAATCTTACGTGACTCGTTGCGTAGCTTCTGCTCCTCATCGGTTTCACCCGAGCCGTCACCGGCGTCGCCGCCAGCCCAAGCCACCGCATTAAAAGCAATCGGAGCCACATAAACCTGGGGCTGGGGAAACTCCACCGCACGGCCATCTAGCGCCAGACCCTCAAGGTTCTGACCCACCACTGCACGCACCTGGCCAGCCAGCTCGCTCACGCCAGCACGCCCAGAGCCCGAAACCGCCTGGTAAGTAGACACCGTCAGGCGACGCAACCCGGCGGCGTCGTGCAGCACCTTAAGCGCAGGCATAGCGGCCATAGTGGTGCAGTTAGGGTTAGCGATAATACCCTTGGGGCGCTGCGCTAGAGCCTGCGGGTTAACCTCGGCCACCACCAACGGCACCTGCGGGTCTTTACGCCAAGCCGAAGAGTTATCCACCACCACAGCCCCGGCGGCAGCAAACTTGGGGGCGTACTCACGTGAAGCGGTAGCACCGGCGCTAAAAATCGCCACATCAATGCCGCTCAGATCAGCCTTGGCCACATCCTCCACGGTGATGTCCTGGCCGCGCCAAGTAACCACACTGCCCGCGCTACGCGCAGAAGAGAACAGGCGCAGGCTCTTAACCGGAAAATCACGCTGATCCAGCATCGCGCACATAACCCGGCCCACCTGGCCGGTAGCGCCCACTACCGCAACGTTCACGCCGTCGGCCACAAAAGCCGCCTTAGCCGCACCCGCACCAGCCGCACCCGCAGCCTCATGCGAGCAGCAGCCGTGCTCAGCAGCCTGACCCGCGCCGTCCACCTGACCCGCGCCGGCGCCCTTATCAGTGCCGTCAGCGTGCCCCGCGCAGCAACCCTGATTTAGCTCACTCATCGACCGGTACCTCCATATACCACGGCTTCAATCTGATCAGCATCCAAGTCAAAAGCGGTGTGAACAGCGCGCACAGCGTCATCTAGACGGTCGTCGTCGACAACCACAGAAATACGGATCTCAGAAGAAGAAATCAGGTGAATGTTAATACCCGCCTGGAACAGGGCATCAAACAGCTTGGCACTGACCCACGGGTGCGAACGCATACCAGCACCCACCAAAGACAAGGTACCCACATTGGGGTTGAACTGCAGATCAGAGATCCCCAGCTCCTCCTTGGCGCCAGCTAGCACTTCCTGCGCGGCGGCGGCGTCACCCTCAGGGATAGTTAGCGAAATATTAGTGAAGCCGTTGCCACTGGTGGCCACGTCCTGCACGATCGTGTCAATCTGCACCCCGGCGCCAGCCAGAAGCGAGAAGATGCGGGCAGCGAAGCCAGGCTGGTCACGCACACCCACAATGGTTAGCTTGTCGTTGCTGCGGTCATGCGCAATTCCGGAGATGATAGGGGCTTCCACGGTGTCTTCCTGTTTGGAGGTGTGAATCCAGGTGCCTTCCTTATCTGAGAAGGAAGAGCGTACGTGCAAGGGCACGTGGTAGCGCCGCGCGAACTCCACGGCGCGTAGGTGCAAGATCTTGGCGCCGTGCGCGGCCAGTTCCAAAGTCTCCTCACTGGAGATGGAGGTGATGCGCCGGGCGGTGGGAACAATGCGCGGGTCGGCGGTGAAGAGGCCGTCGACGTCGGTATAGATTTCGCAGACGTCCGCACCCAGGGAGGCTGCCAGCGCCACCGCAGTGGTGTCTGAGCCGCCGCGACCTAGCGTGTTGACATTGTCAGTGTCGTAGTCCAGGCCCTGGAAGCCGGCCACGATCGCCACGCTGCCTTCCCTCACGGCGCGCGCCACACGCTCGGGCACCACACCCACAATGGATGCCTGACCGTATTTACCGTCGGTACGCAGGCCCGCCTGGGCACCAGTGAAAGCGGTTGCGGGCACGCCAGCCTCATTGATTGCCAGGGCCAGCAGACTCATAGAAATACGTTCGCCGGCGCTGAGCAGCAGGTCCATTTCGCGGGCGGGTGGGTTGTCAGTTAATTCCCCGGCCATATCCAACAGTTCATCTGTAGTGTCGCCCATGGCGGAAACCACTACTACCACCGTGTCGCCTGCGTTGTGGCGTTCAATCACCCGTGCGGCTACGCGGCGCATTGCCGCTAAATCCGCAACGGATGAACCTCCGTATTTTTGCACTACCAGGGCCATAAAGGTCCTTTCTGTTTTTAGCCTGCGCGTAGCGTCTTTTTGGCGTTACTCAACCCGGCGCCTACCTTCAAAAGCGCGACCGAGCGTGATTTCATCAGCATATTCCAGATCGCCGCCCACCGGCAGACCGGACGCCAGACGTGAGACGGGCACGTTCATGCTGGTCAGCATACGTGCCAGGTAGGTTGCTGTGGCCTCCCCCTCGATATTTGGGTCAGTGGCAATGATTACTTCTTGCACTTGTGGGGTCAGCCGGGCCAATAGTTGGCGCACCCGCAGCTCATCTGGGCCGATGCCGTTGAGGGGGTCAATGGCACCGCCTAGCACGTGGTAAAGGCCCCGGTATTCGCGGGTTCTTTCAACGGCGACGACGTCTTTGGGCTCTTCCACCACGCAGATTAGCCCCTGGTCGCGGCGCGGATCGCGGCAGATATTGCACTGTTCTTCCTCAGAAACGTTTCCGCAAGTTTCACAAAAACGTACTTTGGCTTTTACAGCGGTTAGGGCTTGGGCCAGCCGGTTTACGTCGGCGGCGTCGGCGCCAAGGATGTGGAAGGCGATGCGCTGGGCTGATTTGGGGCCGATCCCCGGCAAGGCGCCTAGTTCATCAATCAGGTCTTGTACTGCGCCTTCGTAAATGGCGGGCACTTACGTCTCCTTGGGTTGTTATTGGCAGCTAATGGGTGTGGGGCCGCGCTACGCCAGCAACTCGCGCCAGGCATGGATTGCAGCGACGCCACGTCTTTAACGCTCAGATACGTCTTTAGCGATCATCTGCCCGCACGGTTACTTCTTCAATTACTTTCGCACCCAGCAGGCGTTTGACTACTTCTATGCCCACAGCGCCGGATTCGTCTGCGTCCGCGTCGTCCATGGAGGGCATGTCTTCTTCGTCGTCGACGCCGCCGCCCGCGTTAGCTGCGGCTCTTGCAGCGGCGATGGCTTGGGCCATGCGACTGGAGGCGCCTGGATCGGGTTGCCAGCTGTGAGCTGCCTCTGGCGCCGGGGCTGACTGTACTCCCCCATTGGGTAGCGCAGGCAGGGGGTGCAGGCGGTGGACAGTGGCTAGTTCAGGCTCTGGCGCCACTGGCGCGTAGTTGTCTGGCGTGGGAATCGGGGCGGCCTCCCAGGTACTTTTCCAGGTGTTTGCACTAGCCGCGCCATTGGAGGGGTGGTTGGCGCGCGAGGCAGCCAGGGCCGCAGCGGCTGCGCTGGAACCAGCTGAAGCCATAGGAGTGGCTGGCGCTATTGGGCTAGCTGGCGCCAAGTGGGAACTGGCTGAAGCTGCACTGGCGGCTGCAATTGCGGCGCTACCTGCGGTTACTGTTGCTAGGCCAGGGCTTGTGCCGCCTGTCACGGCATCAAACTGGCCTCTAGCTTGCCCTTCACCCTGCGCCGGGCCACCAAAGTAGACACTGTCTTGCGCCTGATCAAACTGGCTGCCACCAGCCCAATCGTCCTGACCACCGACCTGCGGGGAACCAGCGGTTTGCGGGCCGCCCATGGTTTGTGGACCATCCGTGGGGCCACCAGCGGGGATGCTAGCAGGATCACCAGCCTGAGCCCCGGTAAGGACGCCGCCAGCAGGGCCGTCCGTGGGAGCGCCACCACGTGAGTCACTAGAGGCCTGGTCTACCGGCGCCTCAGCGCCGCCTGGCCCAGCACTACCCGAGTTGGGGATTTGCACTACTTCCCAGTCTTCATCCCAACTGGCCGGAGCTGGTTGGTCCCAAGCTGAAGGGG
>CAJZDJ010000106.1 GCA_915063485.1 uncultured Actinomyces sp. | reverse complement strand
ACAGGTCAATCCGTGAAAATCCGCGATTCCGGACACACTTTTTGACCCTTAACCCAAAACTTACGCCAGGCAATCGCCTATAGCCCCAGCAATGACGCGATTTAGAGCTGTTGGCTTACTGATAGCAGCAGACGCCTACCGGCGTCCACAAGGCGGTTTAGACGTCAAACAATTTAGGCGCCAGGCCTGGCTTTTAACCGTTAGAAACTTCTGCAGTGTTACCCACAATGTAGGTATTTACCAGCGGGAACACCCATTCAAACAACACAAACACTACGGCCAAAATCAGTACTAGCGATTCAATTACCTTCAGCCACTTAGGGCCGGGTAGGTGGCGGAAAATAAACCCGTACATGTTGCCTCACTTAACGCCAGGATCGGATAGGACAGATTCAGGGCGACCCTCACCGCGAGGAATCCAGTAAGACAGCTGTGCGTGCACAATCCAGCGCTGATCGTTACCCCACTCCCCTAGTGTGGCCGAGTGGCAGGTGGTCATAGTCAGTAAACGCTGGGTGGGCTGCGCATTGGGGTTGTTGGGCACAGGCGCGATCACATCCACCTGTGAAGGATCCACAATTTCGTGCCCAGTCACTTTATAGACATACCAGGCAGTAGCGGTTTCAACGATTACCTCATCGCCAGCTTTAAGTAAATCAATGCGCCTAAAGGAGTTACCGTTAGTGCGCCGGTGACCGGCCACCGAGAAGTTACCAATAGCGCCCGGGTAGGCGGTGTTTTGGTAGTGACCAGCTGCCGCCTGATCCAGCAGCTCCTGGCCGGTGCCCTGATAGATAGGCATATTGTTATTGGTGATGCCATACCACTTGGGCACAATCAGCACCCCCATAGGCTGCCCGTAAGCCACTGTGGGCTCTACAGGTGGGGCCTCAGTGTGCTTATTACCTGCCTTTTTAGGTGAGGTGGGCAAGGTGTTATGGATCTGGGTCATGGTCTGTTCAGCTTTGGCGTTGGCGTCAATCGACGTCCACCACAACTGCCACACCAGGAATAAACCAATCAACAACCCGGCAGTTAACAGCAACTCACCAATAATAGTCAGGAATACATCCAGTACCTTTCGGGACCGAGCTTGACTTGTAACGTGCGCGGTCATGTATGCACTCCATTGGGTTGTTGAGCTGGTCTTGCTCACCTAGATTAAGCGGTAAGCTAGCACTAAAGTACTCTACTTCCACTAAATGAGAAACGAACCGGAGAATCCTGTGTCGAAAAATGGCTCCAAAGATCTAGCCCGCAAGGACGAGGATAAGGACGAGTCCGCCACTACCAGTGCCACCAAGGACTCCGCTAAGAAGTCAACCAAAGACTTAGAAAAAGACTCAGATAAGGGCTCTGACAAGAAGCGCTCCGCTAAGAAATCCTCCAAGAAGTCCAAGGAATCTACTAAGGACTCTGCTAAGGATTCTGACGACTCCAAGAAGTCTGCGGGCAAGAAGAAGTCAGCCAAGAACGCTGAGCGTGAAAAGGCCCTAACTAAGAAGGCCCGCAAGGCTGACCGTAAGACCCTACAGCTGGACTCTAAGTCTTCTGACTCACTCAAAGCCAAGGTTGCCAAGAAGGAACTAGAGCGCCGTAAGGCTTCACGTACCCCACACAAGGTTAAGAACATCTCCAGTCCCGCCTGGTATGCCCCCACCATGTGCACCATCATGTGCCTGGGCCTAGCCTGGGTGGTAGTTTCCTACATGACCGGCGGCGAATACCCGGTACCGTGGTTCATTAAAGCCCACCCGGCTGACTGGCTAGCCAACGGCAACGTATACGTTGGTTTCGTACTCATGCTGGCCGGGTTCATCGGAATCTTGCGCTGGAAGTAAAACCACTGGGTCAGGCATAAAAACCTGAAACTGTTTTCTGGCCCACACCAAGCAGCCTTAGCGCCTTAGCCCAACATTTGGGCTAAGGCGCTGTTCATGTCGCTAGCGCTGTTAGCAGCGCATAGGAGGCAGTACCAACTATCAAAGATAGGGCCACATTGCCCCGCCACAGGTGCAAGCCAGTAGTTATAGCCACTGCCCCTACCAAGGCTGCGCTACGGCCTAAATCTGCGCTTAAATCGCCTAGCGTGTAAGCCAC
Organism: uncultured Actinomyces sp.; assembly: GCA_915063485.1. Classification (GTDB taxonomy): domain Bacteria; phylum Actinomycetota; class Actinomycetes; order Actinomycetales; family Actinomycetaceae; genus Actinomyces. The sequence goes on along the minus strand of CAJZDJ010000106.1, from coordinate 2,911 downwards.
CAGCACCACCATTACCCCCAGGGGCATAGTGCGCGACAAAAACTGCATCAGTGGCCGGTGAGATACCTGGTCGGCCCCCTTAACCCCGGTGTAGCGCAGAGCGAAGGTGACGGCCGCAGCTACCGCCACTACCGCTAAAACATGCCAGTTACTTACTGCTTGCCTAACCACAGCTTCACTCATCACTACCCCGCTGTTCATGGTTTAACTTCCCCGATTTAGCCTCAGCCTGGTTTAAATCAGCCCCGCCACCACCAGCCGCAGTGACGCTAAGCGAGCGCCGTCGTCGTAAATACAGGGCACTTAAACACAGGCTTAAAGTAAGCAGCCCACAAAACATGGCCAGGCGCCCACCCACGGCCACCGTCACCACGGCAGAGATCGACGCCGCCACTAGCGCGCCTAAGTCAGGATTGGCTTTATAGGCCTCAATTGCCAGCACCGTGAACAAGGCGGTGAGCACAAAGTCGGCCACATCCGTATGCTGCGAAATAAAGCCCCCAAAGCTACTGCCAGCGAGCGCCCCCAGGCAGGCCCCCAGCACCCAAGACAGGTGCGAACACAGCTGCACCGTTAGCAGGTAGCGCCAAGTCATGCGCGAATGGTCTTTAGCGGCAGTAACCGCATACACCTCATCGGTAAGCGAGTAGATGGAGTAGGCGCGCGCCAATCTGCCTGGCGGCACGTTGCGCGGGAAACTCAAGCCGTAAAACAGATGCCGGCCATTAACAAACAGGGCGCTAAGCGCCACCGTAACTAGCCCCACCCCGCCGGTTATTAGCGAAACCAGCAAAAATTCCATAGAACCGGCATAAACCACCGTGGCAAAAATAGGTGCCCACCAGCCGGGGATACCGGCAGTTACTAATACGATCCCAAAGGCGATACCTAGCGGAATATATCCCAGGAAAATTGGGGTACTGTCACGCAAACCATCTCTAACACTACTCAATGAGTGAGTCATAGCCTTGAGCATAGATGCCGCTTGTGCAGTGTGTTAAAGACTGTACGGATAGTGAAATGGCAACAAAAAACGGCGCCGCTTTAGGCGACACCGTTGTTTGTGTAGTGAAAACTCACTCAGCAGCCGGGGCTTCCTCGTCCTCGTCTTCAGCCTCAACCTCAGACCAGTACTCCTCCGCCCAGGGGTCCTCAACCGGCTGGCTGCGCTTGTACAGCACAAAAGCAGCACCGGCAGCGGCAGCCACTAGGGAGGCCACACCTAGGCCCTTGAAGAAGCTGCAGCTCTTGATCGATTCGTGTTTGTGGCAAGACATGATGACTCCCTCAAAGAAGTAAGTAACGTTACATCCAATGATGTCACTGTTTTGGCTCTCATTCCATTCGAACCGGCCTGAAAAGCTGCGCCACAAGAAAAATTAGGTCACAGCGTAACTATCTCAACAACTTTCATGGGCTTTTCCATGGGGTAGGCCACGCCGCCAACTGAGCAAATTGTGGGAGTATGAGGTTATGGAAGCAATTATGCACACTAATCTCGGCGATATCCGCCTGGAGCTGTTTGAGGACAAGGCTCCGATTACCGTCACCAACTTCGTGGAGCTGGCCACCGGTAAGCGCGCCTGGATCGACCCGGCCACCGGTGAAGAGACCCAGCGTCCTCTTTACGACGGCGTCACCTTCCACCGCGTAATTAAAGATTTCATGATTCAAGGTGGTGACCCGCTAGGTAACGGTACCGGCGGCCCTGGCTACACCTTCGACGACGAGATCGACAACTCCCTGACCTTCGCCGACACCTACCTGCTGGCTATGGCCAACGCTGGTACCCGCATGGGTCATGGCACCAACGGTTCACAGTTCTTCATCACCACTGTGGCAACCCCTTGGCTGCAGGGTAAGCACACCATTTTCGGCAAGGTAGTGGATGAGGATTCACGCAAGGTTGTGGACGCTATTGAGTCTGCTCCCACCGATGGCCGTGACCGTCCTCTACAGGACGTGGTTATCAACTCCATCGACATTGTCGAGTAATAACCGAAGTTAACTCTTCCTTACGTGGGGGGTTGGGCGTTTTAAGCGCCTAACCCCCCACTTTTTATTTGGACCAGGCTGCGCGTCCCTGGCAACGCATGCGCCATGTTATGGCGCCGGTTTGGCCCGTTTTGGCAGCCGTGGCCACCCTCGCGTCGCAGAGCAGCTGCGCCCGCGTTGGACGACGACGCACCCACCACAATCCACAGTTATCCACAGGCTGTGTATAAATAGTGTGGATAACCCCACTAAAAAGGTGGAAACGTGTGGGTAGTGCGCTAATAACACCCGTGTATTTACTCCACAGTTGTGGATAACTCTGTGGACTTACATGCCTGTGAGTTATCCACATAGATATCCCCAGGTGGGGAAAACTCCTGTTAAAGCGTAGTTTTCGGGTTATCCACCAGATCCACAGCCCCATTTACACAAAACCCACCAACTGTGGATAACGCTTCCCCAGCTGTGACTAACGCATCTGCCCCGCAATTGTGGATAACCCTCGCTATGGGTGGATCTGGGCTTATAGCTGGGCCACTGCGGCAAATATTTTGGCCTGTAAGGGCGCCTGGGGTCGTGTGGTGGGGGCGCTGGGGTCAAACCAGTCCACTTCTGCTATTTCGGCGTGTGGGCGCACCTGTTGGGGGCTAAAGACCCCAGCGGCGATGAATACGTGGGAAACCACCGTAAAGCCCGGCTCATTTGAGGCTGGCGCACTGAAATCTCCTAAGGGCCGTACAGCCTCGTTTTTAAGGTCCAGGCCCACTTCCTCACGTACTTCACGTAAAGCCGCTTCTAGGGGGCTTTCGTGGGCTTCTAGCTTGCCTCCGGGCATCTGAAACCTGGGGGAGGAGCCTTTACGGGGTTATAGGACAAAACGTGTTGGTTGAGGGGTTAGTCCCAGGTGTTGTGGTAG
>CAJZDJ010000105.1 GCA_915063485.1 uncultured Actinomyces sp. | reverse complement strand
CGTCGGAAACCGACATAACTAACAAAAACCCACAAAATAAGAGATGTTTCACCCCTGCCTACAGCCAAGCTTGGCAAAGTTAAGCATGACAATGAGGCAGACTTAGAGCATGGGACGCCGAGGTCACCTCGGCCGCCCCGCGAACGATTTGATAGAAGATCCGAGGTTGTAGCGTGGCACACAGCATTTATATCAGCTCCCCCAGCGCTGGCTCGGGCAAGTCAATGGTGGCTTTGTCCCTAGCTTCAGCGTTAACCAAGGTGGTGGCCAAAGTTGGCATTTTCCGCCCCTTCGTATTTGACCGTGAAAATGACCTATTCACCCCGCTCCTACTTGAGCACTCAGGCTCACACCTAAGCGCTGAGCAGGCCATTGGCGTCACCTGGGACGAATTCCGCGCCGACCCCGAAGCCGGCATGGCCGCCATCATTGAGGCCTACCGTAACGTGGCCCGCGAGCACGACGTGGTCATCATTGACGGCTCTGACTACGACGGCGTCGCCGGCAACCCCGAACTGACCCTAAACGCCCAGGTAGCAGCCAACATTGGCGCCCCCACCCTGCTGGTAGTAAACGGCAACCAGGGCCCTTCCGAAGCACTAGCCAGCGCCCAGGTATCGATTAAGGAAATCGCCGCCGAGCACGCCCGGGTGGTGGCCGTGGTAGCCAACCGCTGCAAGCCCAGCGAGCGTGAAGCTATCGAGTACCTACTCAAGTCCAAGCTGGAGGGGCTAACTGTCACCTCCATCCCGGAAGTGCCGCTACTGGCCGCCCCCAGCGTCGGCGAAGTTATGCGCACCATTGACGGCCAGCTACTTTCCGGCGACCCGGCACTGCTAGAGCGTGAAGCTGAAGACCTACTCATCTGCGCCATGGATGTCTCCCACGCTATGGAGCGTCTACGTGACGGACAGCTGGTAGTTGTTCCCTCAGACCGCGTAGGTATCATCATCGCCCTGGCTGCCGCACACGCCTCCACCGCCATGCCTTCCCTGGCTGGTTTGGTACTAAACGGCGGTTTCCCGCTGCCTACCGTGCCCGCCGAGCTGATTAAGGGCCTAAGCACCTCGCTACCTATCATCACCACCAACCTGGACACCTTCAAGGTAGGTCTGGCTGCGGGTTCCATTAAGGCTCACATTGCCCAGGGCTCCAAGCACAAGATCGACGTCGCGATCACCACTTTCGAGCAGGAAGCTGACGTTAAGGGCATTATGGACGCCCTGGATGTGGCCCGCTCCGAGGTGGTTACCCCACTGATGTTCCAAAGCGAACTGATCGAGCGTGCCCGCAACGACCGCCGCACCATTGTGCTACCCGAGTCTGAAGACGACCGTGTGTTGCGCGCCGCTGACTCAGTGCTGCGCCGCAACGTGGCCAACGTGGTGCTGCTGGGTGATGAAAAGGCTGTACACGCCCGCGCCACTGAGCTAGGCCTGAACATTTCCGACGCCCGCATCGTGTCCGTAAACGACGAGCAGCTGCTGGAAAAGTACGCCACCGAGTTTGCTCGCCTGCGCGCCAAGAAGGGTGTCACCCTAGAGCAGGCCCGCGAAAAGGTCCAGGACGTGTCCTACTTTGGCACCATGATGGTGCACATGGGCGACGCCGACGGTATGGTTTCGGGTGCGGTACACACCACCGCCCACACCATCGTGCCTTCCTTCCAGATCATCAAGACCAAGCCGGGCACTTCCATTGTTTCCTCAGTGTTCTTGATGCTGCTTGAAGACCGCGTACTGGTTTACGGTGACTGCGCCGTCAACCCTGAACCCACCGCTGAGCAGCTGGCTGACATTGCCATTTCCTCGGCTGAAACTGCCCGCCAGTTCGGGGTGGAGCCGCGTGTGGCCATGCTGTCCTTCTCCACCGGCACCTCCGGCAAGGGCGCGGATGTGGACAAGGTTCGCACCGCCACTGAGTTGGTCCGTCAAAAGGCCCCTGAGCTGGCTGTTGAGGGCCCCATTCAGTACGACGCCGCCATTGACCCCTCCGTGGCCGCCACTAAGGCCCCTGGTAGCGCTGTTGCCGGACGCGCCAACGTGTTCATCTTCCCGGACCTTTCCAGCGGTAACATCGGTTACAAGGCCGTGCAGCGTTCTTCTGGAGCGGTGGCGGTGGGCCCGATCCTGCAGGGCCTGAACAAGCCGGTAAACGACCTGTCTCGCGGTGCGCTGGTGGAAGACATCATTAACACCGTGGCCATCACTGCCGTACAGGCACAGGGCTAAAAGCAAGCACTAACAACGCAAGTAACGCAAGGGATTTTTATGGCACTGCACACTGTTTTGGTGATCAACTCCGGTTCTTCCTCCATCAAGTACCAGCTGGTAGACCCCGACTCTGGCCAGGCTCTTGCCTCGGGTCTGGTGGAGCGTATCGGTGAGGAAATGGGCGCGATCACCCACAAGCATGACGAAGCTAAGACTGTGATCGAAGCTCCCGTACCTGACCACCGCGCCGGCCTAGCCAAGGTGCTGGAGCTATTCGAAAGCGAAGGCCCCTCCCTGGCAGAAGCCAACATTGCCGCCGTCGGTCACCGCGTAGTGCAAGGTGGACGCTACTTTGACAGCCCCGCCCTGGTGAACGAGGCGGTAGAAAACCGGGTTGAGGCGCTAATCCCGCTAGGCCCGCTACACAACGGCCCGGCCCTAGCCGGTATCCGCGTGGCTCGCCAGCTGCTGCCCGATGTGCCGCACGTGGTTGTTTTCGACACCGCGTTCTTCCAGGGCCTGCCGGAAGCCTCCGCGCGTTACGCCCTGAACCGCGAGGTTGCCGACAAGTACGAGATTCGCCGCTACGGCGCCCACGGCACCAGCCACCAGTACGTTTCCTCTACTGTCAGCCATCTGCTGGGTCGTGACGACCTCAAGCAGATTGTGCTGCACCTGGGTAACGGCGCCAGTGCCTCCGCTGTTGTGAGCGGGCGCGCAGTAGACACCTCCATGGGTCTAACCCCACTGGAGGGCCTGGTTATGGGTACCCGCACCGGTGACATCGACCCGGCTGCGGTATTCCACCTGGCCCGCGTGGCCGGGATGGACGCCCAGGAGCTGGACCATCTGTTCAACCGCGAGTCCGGTATGAAGGGCCTGTGCGGCGACAACGACATGCGTGAAGTGTGGAAGCGTATCGCCGCCGGCGACACCCAGGCCCGCGAAGCCATGGACATCTACATTCACCGCCTACTCAAGTACGTGGGTTCTTACACCGCTGTCATGGGTGGCCTAGATGCCCTCACCTTCACCGCTGGTATTGGTGAGAACGACGCCGCCATTCGCGCCGAGCTGTGCGCTCGCCTGGGTTGGTTGGGGGTTGAGCTAGATGAGCAGGCCAACAACCAGCGCAGCCCCGAGCCGCGTGTGGTGTCCACCCCCGACTCGAAGGTGAAGGTGCTGGTAGTACCCACCAACGAGGAGCTGGCCATCGCCCGCCAGGCCATGACCCTGGTCTGAGCCATTAGCCGCGCTGGCAACAGCGCCGGCGCCTTGGCCACCACCAAATCAGGCACTGGGCGCTAGCCGCCTGGCAGCGCGCAAAACCTAGCCATGTGCAAAGCCTAGCCACGCTGGCAACAGCACCGGCGCCAGTGGCGCCGCGTTGTTGCCGCAAAGCTAACCGGGGTTAAAAGCAATGTGGGCCGGAATTTACATTCCGGCCCACATCTTTTTGTTTCACGTTAAACGTGCGGCCTGCCCCTAAAACTAGGGATCAGGCCGAGCTCCGGCCTGTTCGCCGGCCACCATAGGCTACACGTCGCCAGCCTAGGGTTCCGATTGCGGACCAGTTACCTTGGGCTTACCCCTAAAACAGGGTGTCGGGGTTAGAGTCAGTTGCTTTACTGTGTACGCCGTGGCGGTTAGCAGACAAAATTTCTTGCTGCGCTGAGACAATTTTTTGCTGTGCGCTAGCAATTTTTTGTTGAATCTTGGCGATCTTTTGTTGCGCTGCCGTGATATTTTGTTGAATCGTCACAATGCTTTGTTGAGCGTCAGCTATCTTTTGCTGCTCTAAAGCAATTTCTTGTTGTGCCTGCGCAATCTGTTGCTGCAAAGCAGCAACGTTTTGCGGCGGTTGCGCCGTCGCGGCCACAGCCCCAACCCGCGAGGGAGCGTGAGGTGGTGTCTTAACTGAGCCGGGCGCCGTCGTCGTAGTCCCCTTATTTTCCCCGCGAGTCCACCCCGGGCCACTCTCCACCGATCCGTGATGCTGGTAAGCCGTGGCAGCGGCGCGAGCCTTATCATCGGCAGCCTCATTGAGAGGGTGACCGCTGTGACCACGCACCCATTCAAAACTCACCTTACGGCCACTAATAGCCTCATCAATAGCCTGCATTAAATCAGCGTTAAGCACCGGGCTTTTATCTGACTTACGCCAACCGCGCTTTTTCCAACCCGACATCCATTTAGTCACCGAATTAATCACGTACTGTGAATCAGCCAGCACATGCAATTCCTCATTGGTGGGGGCCGTGGCTTTCAGTAGCTCCAACAGCGCCGTAAGCTCGCCACGATTATTGCTGCTATTAGGCCAGCCTCCGGCCGCCCAGCAGTTTTCATCCACATACCAAGCCCAACCAGCTGGGCCGGGATTACCCAAGGCAGAACCATCTACCGCAACAACAGTCGTCATAGCCCAATATTAAAGACAAACAAAAACCCCCGCTGCGTAAAAACGCTGGCGGGGGCTTAAGTTTAGACGTATCAGGCGTCCAGGTCGGTCTCTAGCAGAGCCTTGAGGGCTTCCAGACCGGCCTCGGCACCCTCGGCCTCGCTGGTCAGGGTGACGACGTCACCGAAGGTGGCACCTAGGGTCATGACACCGAGGATGGAGGAAGCGTCTACCGGGCTGCCGCCTTCCTTGGCAATGGTGACCGGGATGCCCTGTTCGCCAACGGCCTTGACGAAAGCAGCGGCAGGACGAGCGTGTAGGCCGACCTTGGAGGCGATGGTGGCGGTTACCTGTGCCATAAACATTCTCCTTGACTGAAGTTATTGCCAGCGTTGGCTGGTAGCTATGAGAACGCGCCGCAGGTCGCCGCGCGTGCTGGGTATTACTTTACCGTGTTCTAGGTCAAAATTTCACCTGAGTTAAG
>CAJZDJ010000104.1 GCA_915063485.1 uncultured Actinomyces sp. | reverse complement strand
CACAAGTGGGGGGTCGAAGCTTTGCTTCGACCCCCCACTTACACTTTGGTTTCTTTACTACATACCCAAAGCTTCTTTATTGCTTTGCTAGTAGTTTACCTAATGTTTAGGTGTTTAGCACAGTAGACCTTCGCGCTGGGCCTGGGTTAGCAGAGCCGGGCGGCTGGTTTCTTCCATGCCGTTGTTGGCGCAGGTTTGACGCCCTAGCGATGTATACCTATTCACTGTGGCCACGGTCAGGCCCAGTGCGTTAGAAGTTTCCTTGGCAGTGTGTCCCTGCGCATAGGAAAGCAGCACGTCACGGCGGCGTCCCTGCAGGTTATCGGTGATGACATAGTCGATGTAGGGGCGCACCTGCACCCACGAAACCGGGCTTAAGCGCCTGCCAGTGGCCACTTCCAGTACCGCGCGACGCAGCTCAGATCCGGACACACACCGAGTAAGCACGGCCTGCACGCCTAATTCACATACGCTACGCAGCAAATAGGGCTGTTCTGAGCTTTGATATGCCACTACTGGTACTTTAGCTTTTGCAAGCTGTTCTACTTGCTCAATAACTTTATTGGCGCGCTGCGCATCTAAATCAACGACCGCCACATTTATGCGACGCTGATTTAAACCTAGCTGCGCAATATCGTTGAGATAAATAATCTGATTAGTTTGCGCCACTTTAGCTAAGGCCGCGTACAGACCTAAACGTAATACTTCGCAGTCACCAATGATAGCGATGCTATAGCGCTCAGATTGCCGAGATGGCACATATAGATTAGCCACCAGCTTCCCTCCAAACTGCGTGCCAATACGATACTAGCGCGACATAACCCAGGCAGTATTGCAGCGCTATCACGGCAGCACCTTGACGCACACACTACTGCGGATTAGATAAAACCAACTATGGAACGTAACAGTAATACAGAGTTTAAAGCTTGCTAAATTCTAAAAAATTTAATTCTTGCCAGTTAAAACCGGCGTATAGCAATATTACTTCAGAAACGCCTCCATTGGCTGAAAATTCAATCACGGTTCTATTACAGTTCACTGAAAAGTTTCTAGGCATTTGCCTGGCATTTCATGGACATTACCTGTATTTGAGAAACCTAAGCAAATGCGGTTGCCGTAATTAAATTACCGCAACCGCACAATTATGCATAGCTTTTGCAAGCTTTTTACCCGAGCTGGCTGGGGAAGGCCGCAAACATTGATTGCGCCGCCTCCAATTCAGAAACTTCCAACTCTAAGTTATCCACCAAAGCTTCCAGTGCCCCCATCACCTCGGCCACCTGCGCTGAGCTAGTAAACAGCACCCGCGCACACAGGTCATTGCCGTGCTGGCGCCAAGCGTAGAAACCAGTTAGGCGCAGGCTGTGGTGACCGACGTCGTCGCCATCAGAAAACGCCCCCAGCGAGCGGTAAACCACCTTCCCGCTAGCCAGTTTATGCTCCTCAGCCCGAACTGGCCCCTGCTGCTCCTCCCCCACGGTGATCAGCTCAGTCAAGGCCTGGGCTTCATCACCTTTAGACGGGTAGGCGTACAGGTCCAGCAAAGCCGGCGCCAGCAGCTGCGAGGGCAGGTACAGGAAGCGCGCGAAGGCCTCCTCATCTGCAGGCAAACGGTCAATACGGGCCACCATCTCCATAAACGCCTGCTGTACCTCGGCGTCGGCGTAGACGGGGGCGGCCTGGAGCTGGTCCACCCAGCCGGGCTCTACATAAACCCAGTTGCCGTCAGTTTGGGCGCTCCAGTTCATGGTTGCATCCTCAGGCTGCGGGCGACGGCGTCGTACAGGTGCAGCAGCGAGGCGGCCAGCTGGTCGTGCTCGGGGCTTGAGGGCAAGTTGATGTAACCGGTTAGAGTCACGATCGCTTCGGTAACGTCGGGGTTGGCCAGGAAGTAGGTGATCTGCCGCGATACCACCTGCGGCACCTCGGGCAGCTGCACGTTGAGCTCCTGGTTTACGGCCTCAGCGGTGGAGCGCAGTAGGTCCTCGCCGTCACGTAGGGACATGGTGCGCATGACGACGCTGTGTCCGTCCTCGATCACCTCGGCTTGGCCGTTGTCGCGGCCGATGGCGAGCATGGCGTCCATAGGGGCGACGTCGTCGGTCAGTGGTAGCGGCACCACGAACATGGAGGCACCGGTGAGTACCCCGGCAGTAGGCTCAACTTCCACCAGGAAGTTGGTGGCGCCCGCCTGCTTGAGGGCCTCGGCCTGGGAGCGGAATTGACGGTCGATTAGGTCGCGTACCTGCTCCGTCTTACCGCTTTGCCCCAGGTAGGTCATGAAGCGGTCACCAACCTGACGGGTCTGCTCAACTAGATCGCCGTTCAGATCAATATCAGCCCAGTTGCCCGGGACAATGTAACTAACTTTCATGAGTAATCCTCCATGTTTTGCGCGCCTAAGTGCACGTCAAAGCCTCAATAACCGGCAGCTAAGCCTATTTGATGCCGTAGCCTGCTCTCGCTATGCCATGCAGAATTTCTGCACCACCTTGGACCATGCCTCCGACAGCTTCGCCAGTACCTTTAGCTACGCCACCTACAAAGTCACCAGTGGCTTGCGCAGCACCCGCAGCTCTTTCAGTTACCGACCCCGCGTAGTCACCACGGTTCCAGGCCTGATCCGCTCTCGCAGAACTATCAGCAAGGTGTTGAGTGGCGTTGTTAACCCCAGAAGTTACCTCTGCGCCACCTTTCTCAAACCCATTAGTCGCTGCCGCGATACCATTATCAACCCCCTGCTGCAGATAAGCTGCACCTACGCTAGCAGTAGGGGTCCCGAAAGCGGCAATATGGTTGGCCTTGGGATTCTCATACTGGGCGTCCAATGGGCCATAGAGATATTCCATATGGTGATAATCAAGAGGGTTGGCAGAGAACTTCGTGTCACTGTTCATGAAAACAACATGTCGTTCACCATACGCACGTGGCATGATTGCGTCAGGTCCACCAAAACGCGGGGTGGAATCTTGGACTCCGTTCAGAGGATCCAGCACAAAGCTATATGCCTTAACATTTGATCCGTCTTTAGGCGCTTGAGCATCATAACCAAAGTTATCTATACACTTACCTCGCGCAAGTGCCTGGCTAGTATCTGAAAGACCAGCAGCATTAAAGGTTACCGCAGCCCCTCCGGTAGCCAGAGCAGCAGCTGAAGCCAGCTCACCGCCCAGCGAGTGACCGGTAAAGTCAACGTTTTCACGGCCCACCGCTTTAGCCAATTTAGTAGACACATTTATTGCTTCGTTTACTTGGAATGACGTAAATACGCCACCAGCAATATCATTGCCAACATCCTTACCAAGCTCCCGATCCGGCTCAGTGCCACGGAAAGCCAACACATACTTACCGTCAGCATTCTGGTACACACTAGCCTGCATACCATGCTCAGTGTTTAACTCAGACGGGTCAATCCCTAGCTTCTTCAGCTCCTCAGCATCAACCTTGCGCCAACCATCAGGGATCGGATCGCCAGTTTCATAGGCAGCCTGAGCCAGACGCGCATAATCCGCATCACGCCCAGCTTCACCCTCACGCGGCTTGCCATTGTAAGGATCCGAGCCAGAGCCACCACTTCCAGTTTTAGCTATCGAACCTACACCTTTAGCACCACTAATTGAGCCATTAACTGCAGAAGCTTTCTCCTGCTCATCAGCCTGCTGGTTCAAACTGGTGTTACGCTCACGCAGAGAGTCCACCACATTACGCACCAACACAGTTAAGTTGGAATCCCAGTCAGACTTGAACGCATCAGCGTCTTCACCTACCCAGCCAGCGCTGTGTAGCTGCCCATTAATCGAACTAACAACGTCTTCAAGTGAAGTCGCCTTGTCACCAAACAACTGCGCTAAAGCACGTAACTGCTCAACATCAGCACCAACACTAGCCACGAGCAACCCTTCCTAAACAAATTCACGATGCACTGTTGTCACAGCGCACTTACATCTGCCCTCAAATTACCCTGTTAGCGTTAGGTAGCCCTATGGGGACAAAACCCCACTAGTCCCCCAGGCCAAGAGCGCTTTGAAAGTAGGGTTGTTAACTTTTCTGAGTCTACTCGCCGCCGAAAATGGCTTTCTTGAGTCCGTGTATAGCTTCCCCAGTACCCTTGACCGTACCAACTAGTACATCGCCGGTGCCCTTAACCGCACCAACCGCAACGTCACCCACAGCTTGTGCAGTACCTGCAGCGGTTTCCGTGGCAGCACCTACATAGTCGCCACGGTTCCAGGCTTGGCCAGCACGGTCAAGACCAGAGTTAAAGTGCTGCCCGGCGTCGTTAAAGCCAGAGCCTATGTCATTGACACCATTGGCGATACCGTTACCTACTTCGCCGATACCGTTAACAATTCCCGTGCTCGCATTTCCAATAGCTACAGTGGTGGTGGGCCTACCGGAGGCGGCAATATGGTTCGCGCTGGGGTTTTCGTACTGAGCGTCTAGAGCCCCATACAGGCGTGCCATCTCATGGTTATAGCCAAAATCAAGAGGATTTGCGCCTTCACTGGCAGGAATAATATGGCGTTCACCGTATGCACGTGGAGCAATAAAGTCAGTAATGGTTTTACTGTGGGCAATATCTTGCCCCCCATTAAGTGGGTCGTAGGCATAGCAATAGGCTTTAACATTAGAGCCGTCCATGGGGGCCTGCGCATTAAAGCCAAAGTTGTTTAGGCAGTTAGCTCGCGCGATCGTTTCACTGGTAACTGAGAGCCCCGCAGCATTGAAGGTTACCGCTTTCCCACCGGTGGCCAATGCGCCAGCTGAGGCCAGCTCGCCACCCAGCGAGTGACCGGTAAAGTCAACGTTTTCACGCCCTACCGCTTTAGCCAATTTAGTAGACACATTTATTGCATCCAACACCTGAGGCGATGTAGCGACACCGCCCGCAATATCATTGCCAATATCTAAAACTGTTTGTCGACTAGGCTCAGTGCCACGGAAAGCCAGCACATACTTACCGTCAGCATTTTGGTAGATAGTGGCCTGCATACCATTTGCAGTGTCTAGCTCAGACGGGTCAATCCCTAGCTTCTTCAGCTCGTCAGCATCAACCTTGCGCCAACCATCAGGGATAGGGTCACCTTCTTCATAGGCCG
>CAJZDJ010000103.1 GCA_915063485.1 uncultured Actinomyces sp. | reverse complement strand
GAAGCCTGACTGCCTGCAGTTGAAGAAGTACTTCCAGAACTAGCATCGCTGCGCCCCGCCTGGTTAGGTCCCGCCTGGCTAGAACCACTAGTGCCGGGAGTTGCAGCCCCAGAAGCAGCCTTAACGGCGTCGTCGTCAGTTAAAGCCCAAACTAAAGCTCCAACCAACACCAAAATAACTACCAGCGCACCAACCAGGGCCAAGCGCAGTTTTTTTGTTCTTCCATGCCTTATCACCAGTTAAAAAGCGCTTCAAAAATAGCTACAGCAACTTAAAAACAAACGCTGTCAATGAACGGCGCAGCGTTCACCAGCTACCAAGCGCTTTTCCATGTTGAGGATGTAGGTGCGCAAACACCACCCGTGAGCTGCGTACTCAGGGGTGGTGGCAGTGTTGCGCACCACTTACGAAAAGCAACTTAATGCCAAACATAAGTTATATGCAAGGCCTTATTGCATTTACATGCAGGCAAGGTGCTGCCGGGGTCATTGCGCCGGGCTGGACCAGACCGCGCCGGGTTGCGCCGGGCTGCGCCAGAGTGAACCGGGTTGCATCGGGTTGAACTGGGGGCCTGGCGCTATAGCCAAGCCCCCAGTGAGGGGAGCTGCGTGAATAGGACCTAGTCGGGGTCCTCACTGTCCGTGTTGGTCAGCTTCTTGCGCTTGGCGATCCACTCTTCCATGAAGGTGGGGGTGGGCTTGGTGGAAGTGTAAGCTTCACCTTCCGGCACGCCTGACTTCTTGTTGATCTCCTGCAGCTGCTCAGTTAGGGCGCGAACATTGTTCATCTGCTTGGGGACAACAAAGTTAAACGGCTGCACCAGCTGCCTGTGTGAGCGGCTCAAAACCTGGTCAAAAGCGTGCACCACCGGGTGGCCGTTAATAACCCCGGCGCGTACCTGCTCATTGTGGTCAACCTTCAAAGTGAAAGGCTGGGTCTGGCCATAGCGGGTAGCCAGCGTTGCCGCAGCGCTCAAGTTAGGTAGCCGGCTCAAAGAACCGCCCGGCCACACCCCCAAACGCTCATCAACCTCAGGGGCGTCACGAACTGAGGTCCTAAACGCAATTACTGAGGAGGCGTTGCCGCGCAAAGCCTCAAGCAAGCTCATAGACAGCTGCCCCATGTGCTGGTGCAGCAGCGTCAAAGCAATCCCAAACTTGCGTCCCTCCGCCAGCATCTGGCTAAGCAGGGATTCTTGAAAAAGGTGGGCTTCATCAACCACCACATGGAAAGGCAGGTAATCATCCTGGCGGTTAGGTACTGCCAGGGCCAGCTTAGCCAGCCACAACATGCCCAGCATTTGTGCGGCGAAGCGACCAATCTTGGGTGAGGCCAAGTTCACCAACACAATCTTGTTGGAGGCCATAGCCTCGTTTAAATCCAGCGCGTCGGCGCCAGTTTCCAGGGCGGCGCGCAAAGCCTGCGAGTTTAGCATGCGCTCAAACTTAGAGCTCGCCCAGGCGATAAGCTCCGCGTAGTCGGAGGAGCGGTTAGTGACAATCTCAGTCATAACGCTGCGCGTCAGCTCGGGGCTCATGTTTGAGACAGCCCTGGCCAGATTCTCCAGAGCCTTCTTATCTAGCAGCAGCTCGGGGATAAGGGTAAGCGGCAAGTCAGGGCCATAGATGTGGTTTAGAAGCTCGGCTAGCTGGTGGATAATCCGCTCAAAACGCGGGCCCACAATACCCTGCCTGGTTGGGTCAAAAGTGAGATATATGATCTCAACGACTTTGCTACATGCCATATCAAAGTCGCCGCAGTGAAACAGGTTGATAGGTACCGGGTGGCTCAGATCCGCGTAGTCAATAAACAGACAGCGTTCCAAAGCCTCGGCGGGCAGTTCATCCGCAATACGCTGCACCAGCTGCCCGTGCGGGTCTAGCACAATGCCCCCGCGCCCCTGGGCCACCAGTGAATGCACCATGGCAGCAGCCAGAGTGGACTTGCCTGCACCCGAAGCCCCCACAACCTGCACGTGCTGCAAGGCGCCTTCTGAGTTCAGGTAGACGTCAGCGGTGTCCCCGGTAGTGGTGGTGGCCGTGCCCAGGCGCATCCCGCCTGCTTCCTCACGTACCTGCGTGTGGTCAGATAGGGGTACGACGGCGGGGTCCTGCTCCACTGCAGGTACGCCAATGATCCTGGCTTGCATATCTGCTACAGGTAGGCGTGCAAATACCTTAACTAGCCCCTCCGGTTGAGCTGCTCCCGCAAGTGCTTCCTGGCTGCACCACAGTTTTTCAGCTTCGGCGCGGTTGGTGATTTGTTCGTAGCGAATGCCTGCTGCCCAGCTGGATAGCGCGATCCATAGCCGGGAGGGGAATCCTTTAGAGCTGTTTGTGCCCATAAAAACCCTTAGGCGCATGGGGGTGCCCAGGTAAAAATCGACGTCGCCGCCCGCCATTAGCTTTTCGGTGCTGGTGAAGGCCTCTTCAGCCATCTCACATTCAATTTCCTCGGCCTTACCTAGCCGCACACGTAGGTGGCCACCCACTTCACTGAGGGTTTCCATAAGCATTTGCGAGTTTGAGCTGCGAGGCAAGGGCCAGGTGGGCTTACGCCGCCCGGGCAGCATAACCTCAGGCTTGGTGGGGCTGAGGATGTCTTCAACGTTTTCTAGGCGACCAGGTAGTGCGCCGAAAACCTCATACACCTGATCTGGGCAGGCAGGTTGATAGACCTCGATAGGTTCCCACACTTGGGCGCCGCGACAGGCCCACTCTAGGTCGCGGTCAAAACTGTCGTTAACCCCCACTGCTTCCAATATGACATTGACGCTTCCGTCGCTCTTACCGCTCCAATCGATGCAGATGCTAGCGTCTTGGGGCTGGGTCTGTAGCAGCTCCAGTAGGCGATTGCTGCTTACTAGTGACGCATCTTCTGAATTTAGCTTGCGCCACAGCTGGCGTAGTCGCCACGCCTTTTTTACCTTATGTTGGTGCGACTTGCTAACAGGCTGATTTCCTGAACTTAGAGATTCTGCTCCCTTATTCATGTTCGCTCCAGACGGTAGAGACACTTGCGGTACTTGTTTACAGCTACATCTATGCCAAGTAGGGTTTGGGGGGCTGAAAATATGGGGGTAAAGAGGTAATATCTACTGGATTTCCCGAACGAAATCAGGATTTATTTAAGATATCCCTACCCATATTCCAGGCACAGCTAATAAGTGCGTGCCTTATAGCAGTCTTGGCGCTCTAAATGATTAGTCAACCAAAGGTGGTAGCCGCTTGTTCCGAGCCTGCAATCGCACCAGATGCTCCAAGGTGGAGCCATAAATTTTGTGCGGCTTCTACGAAAGTCATGCGCCTTGTCGAATAGGATACAAAACCGCCTGGATGCATATAGGTCTGATCACTGTGAGCGTAATGGTAAATTAGTGTGCATAGTTATACCTAATACGGGAGTGTTTTCTGTAAATAATGAGGATCAAGTAAACCGCAGCTAAAGCAGTTAACCACAGGGATAAATAAGCTTTGAAAAAAGTGGAAAATTATGCGCACGCAGACTTATGTTTACCTAAGTAAATGTCATATGTGATATGACCACATGGGGTGTGAACTAAAAACGAAATACCAGGTAAACAGTGCTGCCCAGATAAAGATGTGGCCCCAAGGCATTAGCCTTGGGGCCACCTTAGTTAGCGTTTGCTAATTTCTATGGTGTGCGCCGCTTTGGGAGTCGGCGCCGGTTTGGCCAGGGGCGCGTAAATAGTGCAGGCCTGTGCGCCGCTTTGGGAGTCGGCGCCGGCTTAGCCAGGGGCAGGTAAAGCGCGCAGGCCTACGCGCCGCTTTTGCAGCGCGCCGCGTGCGCTATTCGCCCAGGAAGGTGCGGCGCTGCGGATCGGCTAGGTAACGCCGAGCTAGCTCTAGACGCTGTCTAGCGCTAGGGGCTAGCGGTGAAGGCAGATCATCAACCTCAAACCAACCCATATCCACTGATTCGTCATCATTGATATGGGCTCCAGCCGCCGCCTCAGCGCTGACCGCATGGGCAATGAAACACAGATTCATGTAGCTGGCCTGATCCCCGTTGGGATAGG
Organism: uncultured Actinomyces sp.; assembly: GCA_915063485.1. GTDB lineage: Bacteria > Actinomycetota > Actinomycetes > Actinomycetales > Actinomycetaceae > Actinomyces. Next base: position 1,339 of record CAJZDJ010000103.1, on the reverse strand, counting down.
TGACCAGGTCAGAAGCATCAATCAAAAACACTTCATCAACCTCGATCTCCAGGGCAGCCTCCTCCAGCGCCTCGCGCTTAAGCGCGGCCACCGGCTGCTCACCAGGGTCAGGGATACCACGAATCTCAGCCCACAAACCATTGTCTGCACGCTGGCCCAGCAGCACCCTGCCGGCGTCGTCGAAAATAACCGCACATACGCCCGGCAGCCACAGGGGACGGTGGCCCACGCTGGAACGTAACTCAGTAATGAAATTGGGAACTGGCATTTGTAAACCTCTACCGGGGACGGCTCATAGCCACCTTGGCGGCAGCTATAGCTAGTGAATCATCCAACTCGGCCGGGTGCCAGGTCTGACCTGCGTGTTCAACCGCGCGGGCCAGCAGCCAATCAGCTAGGCGAGGGTTCTTAGGCAGCACACTGCCGTGCAGATAAGTGCCGATCACGTTATGGGCGCGCGCGCCCTCGGTGCCGTCAGTGCCGTTATTACCCCACTCGCCACTTACGCGCCCCAGCGGACGCGCCTGGCTACCCAAAGTGGTCAGGCCCGAATGGTTTTCGTAGCCCACCACCTTGCCGAAGTCATCAGTTTCAACAGTAAGATTGCCGATCAGGCGCTTAGGTCCACCCACGGTATGTGCGTCAAGTACGCCAATACCCGGGATAATCTCCCCGCCCACAGTGCGGAACTCATGCCCAAACAGCTGATACAAACCGCAGATCACCAGCATGGGCACGCCGTCACTGGCCCAGGCGCGCAGCTGCGGGGCAACCTTTTGCAGGTCGTCCTGGATGCGCTCTTGCGCTGAATCCTGGCCGCCACCGCCAACCAAAATATCTACCTGCTCAGGTAGCTGATCTCCGGGGTTGTGTGAAAGTAGCTCCACCTCATAGCCGTGCCAGCCCAAACGCTTGGTTAGGGTCAGGGTGTTGCCGCGATCGCCATAAATACTCATGTCGCGCGGGTAGAGCTGCAAAACTTTAATGGCGCTCATAGGACCTCCTCCACGTCGGTGTAACTTGCCAGCAGGGAACGCAGTTCCAACATGGCGGTATAGGTGCTCAAAATGCGGATAGGCCGGTGCTGCTCACGTGAAAGCTTGACCAGCTGGGCTAGCGCCTGGCTGAGGTCTGCTTCAACCTTGCCGACGGCGACGTCGTCGTAGCTCAGTCGCAGCGCCATGTCCGTGGCCCGCACGCCGGTAACGATACTCACGCCCGCCTGCTTAAGCGGGGTGAAGTCCACGTCCCACAGCCAGGACATGTCACGCCCGTCAGCGTACTGGTCGTTGATGGCGATCATGATCAGCGGGGGCTGCTGGGAGCGTACGGCGGCGGC
>CAJZDJ010000102.1 GCA_915063485.1 uncultured Actinomyces sp. | reverse complement strand
GCAGCCACCGCAGACACCTGGGAGAGACGGTTAATCTCCGTGGCCCCCTCACGCACCGGCACCACACGGGCATGCACTTTAAAAGCCTTCTTCATCTGCGACGCCAGCGCGTCAGGGCGACTAGGCTCATTGAGGCTAATACGCACCAAACCCGCCTCACGGGCGTGCGACAGCAGACGTGAAACAGTTGAACGCGATACCCCCAGGTGACGAGCAACGCCATCCATAGTTTCAGACTGCAGGTAATACATCATTGCGGCCTGGAAGGCCATGTCATCGCGTTCAACCATCTAAGCTGCCTTCTTCGGTTTAGTAAAGTTTGCCCCAAGCTAGCGCCGCGTCGGGCCGTGCATGGAAATTCTTGAACGATTGTATCGCGCATTACACTACTGCTTGGCCCCTTTTACCGCTTTCGGGAAAAAGAGGTCTGTGGGCCTAGCTGGGAGGTTAGGTTAGGTCCAAGCATTAACGCATCGGACTTAGAGGTCCGACAGTGCCAGGGTTCGCCAAGCCAAACAAATCGCCTTGGAGAATCTTTGTGCGTCACAACGAAGTGGAAGGGATGAATTATGACCGAGAAGAAATATGTAATCGCCATTGACCAGGGCACTACTTCCTCACGGGCAATCCTGTTCGATCACGACGGCTCTATCGTGGCCATGAACCAGCTAGAGCACACCAACTACACCCCCAAGCCCGGCTGGGTTGAGCACGACCCCGAAGAAATCTGGGCCAACGTGCGCTCCGTAGTTGGCGGGGTACTAGCTGAGGCTGAAACCAACCGCCACGAGGTGGCCGCCATCGGTATCACCAACCAGCGTGAAACCGCCGTGGTGTGGGACAAGACCACCGGTAAGCCGATCTACAACGCCATCGTCTGGCAGGACACCCGTACCCAGAAGATCTGCGACCGTCTAGCCGCCGGCAGCGAGCTAGGCACTGACCGTTACAAGGCCAAGGTGGGTCTACCCCTAGCCACCTACTTCTCCGGCCCCAAGATCGCCTGGATTTTGGAAAACGTCCCCGGCGCCCGCGAGAAGGCTGAAGCTGGTGACCTGCTCTTTGGTAACACCGACACCTGGGTACTGTGGAACATCACCGGCGGCGTCGACGGCGGCGTGCACGCCACTGACGTCACCAACGCCTCGCGCACCATGCTGATGAACCTGGACACCCTGTCTTGGAACGAGGAAATTGCCGCCGACATGGGCATCCCCATGTCTATGCTGCCCGAAATTAAGCCCTCCTCAGGCATCTTCGGTTACGGACGCAAGAACGGCCTACTAGTTGACACCCCCATCGCCGGTATCCTCGGCGACCAGCAAGCCGCCACCTTCGGTCAGGCCTGCTTCAACAAGGGCCAGGCTAAGAACACCTACGGCACCGGCTGCTTCATGCTCATGAACACCGGCACCACCCCGGTCCCCTCTAAGAACGGCCTGTTGACCACCGTGTGCTACCAGATCGGTGACCAGCCGGCGGTATACGCCCTGGAAGGCTCCATTGCCGTGGCCGGCTCGCTGGTGCAGTGGATGCGCGACAACTTGGGCCTGATTACCAACTCCCGCGACATTGAGGAGCTGGCTGCTTCGGTGGAGGACAACGGTGGCGCCTACTTCGTGCCCGCCTTCTCCGGCCTGTTCGCCCCCTACTGGCGTCCTGACGCCCGTGGCGCCCTGGTGGGTCTAACCCGCTACGTCAACAAGGCCCACATTGCTCGCGCCGTCGAGGAATCCACCGCCTACCAGACCCTGGACGTGCTGCAGGCCATGAACGCCGACTCTGGCGTGCCGCTAACCGAAATCAAGGTTGACGGCGGCATGACCAACGACCGTCTGCTGATGCAGTTCCAGGCTGACGTAGCCGGCGTACCCGTAGTTCGCCCCAAGGTCATTGAGACCACCGCTCTAGGCGCTGCCTACGCGGCCGGTATCGCCGTCGGCTTCTGGTCCGGCACGCAGGACGTGGTGGACAACTGGGCTGAGGGTGCCCGCTGGGAGCCCGCCATGGAGCAGGAGCACCGCGATCGCCTGTACCGTCTGTGGAAGAAGGCCGTAACCAAGACCCTGGACTGGGTCGACGCCGACGTCGATGCTGAGCTGGAGTGATTCGTCCCTTTTAGGCCGGGCTTAGCCGCATATAAGCCAGGCTAATTTAGGGCTTTCTAACCGTCATCCCCTACGGTTAGAAACACAATACATAAGGGTGGGTCTAATGTGGACCCGCCCTTATGTGTTTATAGCGCTTTAATGGGTTTTATGGCCATATAAAAGCGCAATTTATTGGCTTAACTGGGCATATTTTGGAGGGTCTGTTAGCTCACTGCACGCACGTTCACGACTATTGGCAGGCCCACTTACATGAACCAAACTGTTACCTGTTTGAACAGTTCCTTAATTTTGGAGGATAGAGATGTCCGCAAACACTTCTTTGCCATCTAGCGCTCTCAATGCCGAAAAGCGCCAGGCGGCACTTGATGCAATGACTGACGCTGAAGGTCTAGACATCTTAGTTGTCGGCGGTGGCGTCACTGGTGCAGGTATCGCTGTGGATGCCGCCAGCCGTGGGCTGCGCACCGGTATCGTGGAAATGGGTGACTGGGCGGCAGGTACTTCCTCCTGGTCTTCCAAGCTAGTGCACGGTGGTCTGCGCTACCTTTACCAGCTTGACTTCCCGCTGGTGGCTGAGGCTCTGGCAGAGCGTGGCCGCCTACTTACTGAGACCGCCCCGCACCTAGTTAAGGCCCAGCCTTTCCTATGGCCGCTAAAGCACGAGGTTGAGCGCGCCTACTCGGCCGTGGGTGTGGGTATGTACGACGCCTTGGCGCTGCTAGGTGCACGCGGTAAGGCCACTGTGCCGGTGCAGCACCACCTGACCGCCAAGGGCACCAAGCGTCTAGCCCCCTCGCTAGACACCTCTGGCCTGGCTGGCGCTATCAAGTTCTACGACGCTCGCGTGGATGACTCCCGTCTGGTCATCTCCCTGGTGCGTACCGCCGTCGAGAACGGCGCCCTGGCTGCCACCCGCACCAAGGTTGTGGAGTACCTAAAGAACGACCATGGCCGCGTTATCGGTGCCCGAGTGGAGGACCTTGAGGCCAGCGCCAAGGCCGGCAAGAAGGTTGTACGCGACATCTACTCGCGTCGCGTCATCAACGCCACCGGTGTGTGGACTGAGCAGACTCAGGAGCTAGCTGGCGTCACCAACGGTTTAAAGGTGCTGGCCAGTAAGGGTATCCACATTGTGGTTCCCAAGGAGGCTATTGAGGCTGAGACCGGTATCTTCCTGCGCACTGAGAAGTCCGTGCTGTTCATCATCCCATGGCCGCGCTACTGGGTTATCGGCACCACCGACACCGCTTGGCACGAGAACATCGACCACCCGGTGGCCACCAGCGCCGACATCGACTATGTGTTGGAGCACGCCAACGCGGTGCTAGAAAAGCCCATTAGCCGTAAGGACATCATTGGCGTCTACGCTGGCCTGCGTCCGCTGCTGCAGCCGGGCGTTAAGGAAGGCGAGAGCGGCGAGACCGCCTCAACCAAGGTTTCGCGTGAGCACACCGTCACCGAGGTAGCCCCCGGCCTAACCTCCATCGCCGGCGGTAAGCTGACCACCTACCGCGTGATGGCTGCCGACGCCGTCGACTTCGCCCTCGGTGTGGAGCAGACCAAGGTACACCCCACCTGCACCGAGCGCCTGGCTCTGGTGGGTGCTGCAGGCCTGGACGAGGTCACCGCCCGCTCCGGTGAGATTGCCCGCGCCCACGGCTGGACCCTGGCCCGCGTTGACCACCTGCTTTCGCGCTACGGCGCTGAGACCCAGGACCTGCTTGAGCTGATCGACGCTAAGCCTGAATACGGCCAGCCGCTAAAGTCCGCCCCCGCCTTCTTGAAGGCTGAGGTTGCTTGGGCCGTCACCCACGAGGGCGCCCTGCACCTGGACGACATCATCGTTCACCGCGTGCGCCTAGACCTGGAGCACCGCGACCACGGTCTGGCTGCTGCTGACGAGATTGCTGAGATCGCCGCCCCGCTGCTGGGCTGGTCCAAGGACGACGTCGCCGCTGAGATCGCCGCCTACGCTCGCCGCTGCACCGCCCTGGCGCAGGCCGAGAAGGAGACTGAGGACGCCGCCGCAGCCGCTCACCTGGACGGCCTAGGCCAGGTCTAAAGTTAACTAATCCAAACCTGAGTTAACTAATACTCACTAAGGGCGTCGCCTATTTACTTGGGCGGCGCCCTTATGTATGCCCTTATACCCATATGTCTGCCTGGTAAAGCACCTTTGTCACCTACTGGGGCAACTCGACGTCGCTATTAGTGCCTAGGTGTGCAAGCAGCCGTCTAAAACTTGTTATGATCACTGAAGAAAAATGTTGTACTTAGCCAGGGTCCTTCATGCCGTTTAGTGTCGCTGCACTGGCAGCCGCGCACGGGGCTACAAACGCCACTGTCGCCGCTAGTCTGCCGCTTACATTTACCCCCTCAACCACTGCAGTGGCTGGCAACGTGTACCTGTCCGCCCTGGTGGGAGCCTCCCCGCTGATTGCTTTTTTTGCGCTACTGGGTGGGTTTAAAGTTAAAACTCACCGTTGTGCTCTGCTGGCTTTAGCCCTGGCAGTTGTGCTGGCTATAACGGTCTTTAAAATGCCGGTGTCTATGACGCTGCTGTCGGCCTCACAGGGGCTGGCGTTTGCGGTTATGCCCATGATTTTTATCGTGGTGGGGGCCGTGTGGCTGTATAACCTGACCGAGTTTTCTAACCGCTCACAAGATTTGCGTGCGGTTTTTTCCAGTATCGGTAAGGCTGACATCCGCATCCAGGCCCTGATTGTGGCCTACACATTTTGTAACTTGCTGGAGGGTTTAGCTGGTTTTGGGGCGCCGGTAGCCATTACCTGCGCCATGCTGGCCACGCTGGGGTTACCCAAGATTAGAGCTGTGCTGCTGTGTTTGCTGGGTAACCTGGTTTATTTGGCTTACGGCGCCATGGCCACGCCGGTGCTCACCGCCGGCCGTATGGGCGGCGTGGATCCTGCCCACATTTCTCTACTTATGGGACGCCTGATTGCCCCCTTGGCGCTGGTGGTCCCATTTTTACTGCTACTTATGCTTGACGGGCGCCGGGGTGTGCGTCAGCTGTGGCCGCTAGCGTTGGTTACCGGCGTTACTTCCGCACTGGGTCATCTTTTTATGCCGCTGCTTTCTTTTGAGCTTACCGGCGTGGCCACGGCGCTTTTTACCCTGGCAGCCACCTATATTTTCTTGCTGTTTTGGACTCCGACGACGCCGCCCGAGCAGCACTCTAAAGCTTCCGTTGAGGGCCTAAGCATTAGCCGCGTAGTGCTGGCCCTCACCCCCTACCTACTGGTGGTAACCCTGATTGCCACCACCAAACTATGGAAGTGGGGGGTGGATTTAGATGCGCTACTTAAATCCACCGACATCAATATTCCCTGGCCGGGCCTGTATGGGCACCTGCATAGCGCCGACGG
>CAJZDJ010000101.1 GCA_915063485.1 uncultured Actinomyces sp. | reverse complement strand
ATTCAAGGGCCTGACCCCGATGCAATATCGGAATCAGACCCTTGAGACCCTAACCACCTAGAATTAAACCAGTCCAACTTTCGGGGGCTAGTTCAATCCAGGTACTCATGGGGGTCAGCAAAGCATCTTGCCACCACCAGTGCACATCAAAGTTAAGGTTTAAGAAGTGACGTCCCCCCACCAGGCCGTGGGTGTAGCGGAAAATCAGTTTGTGCATGAACACCGCATTGACGGTCACCATACCAGCCCAGTACAGCGCCGCCTGTGAACGCGTCAGCAGTGGGCGTTTAATACCCAGGAACAACCAGGGCAGCAGCCAGGCAAACAGCAGCGGCTGAGCATAGCGCGGCTGGTAGGCAAACATACTGGGGAAAGCCGGCGGGGTAGCTACCAGCACTGAAATGCCAGCCATAGCCCCCAGGGTGATAATCGCCCCCATAGCCTTGCGCCAACCAATACGCCCCGCGCCCAGCATGATAATGAAGCCCACCAGCAAAATGGCGATCATGCCGGAGTAACCGTCGGAAGGAATATCCTTCCAGCCGGCCCCAGCCCACAGACCCCAAAAACCGGAGAAGAACTTAGCCAAGTGGGTTACGTTCTTTTCCATGACGTCAATCTTTTTGTCCATGGACACAGCTTCGGCATGCCCCTCAGCGATAGTGGCAGAGCCTGAGGAAAGCATCAGATACACGCCAATTACACTGGCTAAGGTGGCCACCGCCAGCTGTACCTTGTGAGTGCGCCACTTAGCGCAAGCCACACAGATAGCTAGGGCCACCACAAAGATGTGGAAGGAAGCATCCGCCCGTGAGGTGTAGCACAGCAGCGCTCCCACGCAAGCCAAAGCCAGCAGGTACCAGCGCCGTCGTCCACTGGCATAAAGGGAGGCCAACAGCCCCGCGCTAAAGCCGGCCACACCCGTAATTGACCAGCTAGAGGGGTTATTAGAAGTTATGAAATAGATGCCAATGGGCATCCAGGCAGCCCCCATGGAGCAGGTAAGCCCCGCGCAGTTTAGGCGGCGCCAGCAAACCAATTGACCCTAGCAAAGCCAGGGCTATAACCATATTGGCAGTGCGTGAAGCTATCACCAGGCCCTGCACGCCCAGGGGCTTAAACATATGGTGGAAGTGGTAGTAGCCGTAAGGGTAGTTACCGTCGTCGTAACGCAGCGAGTAACTGATGCGCTTATCGGAGTAGCGATTACACATCGCCTGCGAAATATCGACGTGGAAAGAAGAACAGGTAGCACCAGGTAAAGCCGCGGGCACACCCACCCGCAGCTGGCCCTCAACCACCTTAGTAGCGCAGCTTTCAGTAACCGGACGCGGACACCACATGGACACCAGGTGGTAGTCGTCGTCGGGGCTAGAGCCAGGCGCAGAGGCCACAACCCAGCTAAAGCCACTGACTAAAGCGAAGCAAAAAGCCAACACCACCAATGCTGTCCTGGGTACGCGCGGTAGCTTCACGAGGCTGCACCTTTCATATATAAACTTAACCCTGGACCTAAGCTAACAGGTCCAGGGTTAGTTCATGCTTAGGAACGCAGGGTTTGCACGTATGTTTCTAGCAACTGCATGGAATCAGAAGGCTTAAAGCCAATGGCCTCAATCTTGCTCAGATCCATGGTGGACACCAGCGGGCGGGGAGCTACTTGCTTACCAGCAAAGTACTCGGCGGTGCTGATGGGGGTTACGTCAGCGGGGTCATGGCCGGTTAGCTCATAAACACGCTTAGCTACCTGCGCCCAAGACACTACCTCGCCACCACCGGTGAGGTTGTAGGTGCCGTAGGGGGCCTGCTGACCCAGCAGGTAGATAATGCCGCTAGCCAAGTCACTGGTGAAGGTTAGGCGACCCACCTGGTCATCAACCACGGCAGGCTTAACGTCGCGCTCAGCTAGACCAGCCATAGTGCGGATGAAGTTCTTGCCCTCACCCACCACCCAGCTGGTGCGTACCAGGTAGTGCTTGGGGGCGGCGCTAACGGCGGCGTCACCACCAGCCTTGGACTGGGCGTATACGCCTAGCGGGCTGGGCGGCTCAGTTTCAGTGTGAGCCTGGGCAGTGCCGTCAAAAACATACTCGGTGGAGATGTGCACCAGGGTGAAGCCATGCTTGGCGGCGGCACGGGCCAGGTTAGCCGGGCCAGTGGCGTTGGCCTTCCAAGCCAGCGGGCGCCCCTGGGCAGTTTCAGCGCCATCCACGTCAGTCCAGGCGGCGGCGTTAATCACCACGTCGTAGGCGGAGAAATCAAAAGCCTCCATGGCCTCAGTGTCAGAAATGTCTACCTCAGGTAGATCCACCCCCGTGACCTGGTAGCCGGCCTGGGGTAGCTGACGCATCAGCTCGCGGCCCAGCTGGCCGTGGGCGCCGGTTACCAGCGCACGCTTAGCTGCCGGCGGGAAGGGGGTCACTGCCTCTAGGCGCGGGTGAGCCAAGTCTTTGGCAGACAGGATGGCCTTGTCCAGGCTGATGGGCCAGTCAATAGCCACAGTTTCATCAGCTAGGTTCAAGAAAGTGTATTCGGCGTCCGGCGACCAGTGGTCATTTACCAGGTAGGTGTAGGCTGTGTTGGGCTCTAGGGTCTGGTAGGAGTTACCCACCCCGCGCGGCACATAGACGGCCACGCCCGGCTCAATGATGGTGGTGTAAACCTGGCCGAAGCTAGGGCCTTCGCGTAGGTCCACCCAAGCACCAAAAACCTTACCGGTGGCTACCGAAACGTACTTGTCCCAGGGCTCGGCGTGAATACCACGGGTAACACCCACCTCATCGTTAAATGAGATGTTGTTTTGCACCGGGCCAAAATCGGGCAGACCCAGCGCCACCATCTTTTCACGCTGCCAGTTTTCCTTGAACCAACCGCGGTTGTCTCCATGGACAGGCAAAGTCAGGCGTAGGAATCCGGGGATAGGAGTAGATTCAACGGTTAACTGATCGGGCATTACTTTTCCGTTCTCAAACTGACGCGACCTAATAATAGGTTAGCCGCTACCGTGACTTTATGCTTTAAAAAGCTAGAAATATTACACATAGAAGCGCTCGAAGATAACCCCCAGCCCCGCTAAGTTCAGCACCATGACTGCGGCGAAAACCGCTAGCGCCACGGCTGGCACTAGTTTATCTAGCCACGCGCCACGCACTGGACGCCAGGGATTATTTTGCAGGCTTTGCACTGCTGCCTGGGTTAACAGGGCAGGCAGAGCGTATAGCCCCGCCACCGCCGGCAGGATATAGCGACCTTGGAGCAGGTCGTCGTGTCCAGCCATGATGTAGTAGATAAAGCCCAGAAGGTTAATAGCTACCAGGTAGCCTACAGTTAACGCCAGGCACCACCAGATCCAGGTGGCGGTTTGGTTGCGTCTAGCCCCCAGCTGCCGGCCTGTCTGGCCTGCCTGCTTTTTGGCGACGACGGCGCCGTCTTGCGCAGTCTCATCAGCCTGCGGGGCGGCAAGGTCACCACTTACCCCAGCGGCGTCGTCGGCACCAGCAGCTAGAGGACGCAAGAGGTTAAGCGCCAGCCGCACACAGCGCTGGACCACCCAGATCAGGCAGATAATCGCAAACAACTCCATGGCCTGAGCCAGCAGGTGATAGATGCGCGTTGGGTAAAACACATCCAACCAGCCAAAGTTACCGAAGAACTGCTTAATCCAGCGGGCTTTAAACAGGGTGTAGTCATCTGCGCTCTGGTCATTCCAGAACAGCTGCCACTCCTCCCACAAGCCACGCTGACGCACCGGCCCCATGGCTAGGCCTCCCCCAGTATTTACCAGGTTCACCTGTGGGCGCGGGGCAGCAATCACTGAACCAAAACCCACTATGACGCGATAGATAGGCCACCAGATATACACGGCAATGAACCCGCCGCCGCTAAGCAAGCCGCCTTTAAGAGCTAGCTTGAAGCTACGAGCACGCACCGCCACCACAATGAGCGCCAAAGCCACCATGGCCGCAATCAAAATGCCTTGCGGTTTAGCCATAGCAATACCGGTAGCCACACCTGCACCAGCTAGCCAACGCAGGGGGCGCTGCGCATTTAGGGCACGGGTAGCTAAAGCCAGGGCCCAGATACTGGCGCTAATCACCAAAATGTCGTTGTTAATAATGGCGCTTTGGTGGGCCATCATCGGGTGAGCTAGCGCCGACAAAGACACGAGCGTGGCCACCAAAGCCCGGCGCGGGAACAGCTGGCGAGCAAAGTAAGCCATACCCAGCGCCCCCACTACCGCTAAAGCCACTGATAGTAGGCGCACATCGTAGTACTGGCTCAGGCCCGTGTGCGGCGAAAGCTTATACACCAGAGCCCCAGCCAGGTAATAACCGGGCGGATACTGGGTCACTTGCGGACGTACCAGGGCGCGGTCAGGCAGCTGATTGAGCTGTCCGTTTAGTGAGGAAATCTGGCTGTAGTCAAAGCGGTCCGTGCCCCAGGCATAGAACAGGTTGGAGGCTTTATAGGCGTGCACTAGCTGTGGAGAGTAGTTAGCTGAGCCCTGAGTTAGGCCGCTATCTGGGCCATTGTGGGTGGCTAAATACTGTATGTAGGACACATGCTGGTACTCATCCATCCCGTTGAAAATAGGGATAACTGCCGCCCACACTAGCGCCTGGAACAGGGCGAAAACCCCCACCAGGGCCATAGTCCAGCGCGAGCGCCGCACCGCCAAAACAGCAGCTGCCACAGCGCTGACTGCGGTAGCCGCAAACCAAATCACTAATGCGGGGGTGCTGACCCACCAGGGGCCTAGTCCTTGGGAGCGTTGCAGGCCGCGCTGCAAGGTACCCCACCAACCGGCATCGGAATAGATGGGCAGCAGGGCGGTAGTGGTTACTTCCCCACTGCCACGCAGGTTCTTTTCACGCGCGGCCAGCTCCTGGTTGTTAAGGGTAGCCCCACCGGCTTTAAGTACCTGTTCACCAGTTTTGACCTGGTAGTTGGGTTGGTTGTCTACGTGGAGTTTGCGTTTTTCGTTGGGGCGGTCGGGGTCTGTAGCTGAGACCGAGTTGTAGTAGTAGTAGCGGGTTACTACCACGGTGGGTTTGTTAGCTTTAACGCTGAGCGCCACTTGGTAGGTTTTGCCTTTGGAGTTGGCGATGGGTTTAAAACCCATAATTTTGGTGCCTGACTCATTGACCATGGCTTGGGCGCAGGGCAGGCTTTGGCTGGCTACTTGCGTAATGGTCGGGCTGGGGGTGGCTGCGGCGTTTTGGGCAGAGGCGTTTTGGGCTGGCGTGCCGTGGCTCGACGTCGCTTGGGCTTGGCCTGCTTGAGCTTGGCCCGCCTGCTCCTGGGGAACTAGGGCTTGGGTGCCGGGCTGGGCGTGGACTTCACTTAGCCGCAGCTCTAGGCGACAGCTAGAGTCCATAATGCCCAGTTTGAATTGGCCTTGCAGTCCGTCTAAACCGTTTTCAGCGGCAGTAAAGCGCTGCTGCAGGGTCTCGCCGTCTTTAATTGCCACAAAGCCGCCAGAAAGCGAGTCACGCAGCAACTGCTGTTTATCGGACAGGTGC
>CAJZDJ010000100.1 GCA_915063485.1 uncultured Actinomyces sp. | reverse complement strand
CACCTGGGCGTAAACGTGTGGCTAGTGCGCGCTATTTTTGTGGGTCTGCTCTTCCTAAACGGGGTCGGCGCGCTGGCATATGCCCTGGCCATAGCCCTAATTCCAGCCGGCAACCCAGCCAGTTCACAGCTAGCCGCCCCCACCCGCCTGGCCGCGCAGCTAAACCAGCTACAGAGCAAAGACGGCAGAGATCAGGCCACCACCATATTTAGCGGCGTAGTGCTGCTAGCCCTGGCCGCAATCCTGGTGGCCTGGAGTCGAGGCTGGCTGGAAAGCAACGCCTACCTGCCGCTGCTGATAATCGGTTGCGGCGCTGCCCTGGCCTGGAGCCAAGCCGAAGAAGTAATGCACACTCCGCGTTCAATGGCGGCAATCGCACGCTTAGCGGCCGGCCTGGCCCTAGCGGTTTTAGGGGTGCTGATTTGGCTTAGCGACCACACCGACATGTCAGGCATGCTGATCGGGGCGTTCGCGGCCCTAGTGATGCTAAGCGTGGTGGCCCTAGTACTCGCCCCGCTGTGGCTGGGAGTAATCAGGCAACTATCCCAGACCCAAGCCGCCCAGGCGCGCGCCTCAGAACGCGCCGACATTGCTGCCCACCTGCACGACTCGGTACTGCAAACCCTCACCCTGCTGCGCGCCCAAGCTGACGATCCCCAGCGTGTGGCCGCCCTGGCGCTAAGCCAAGAACGTGAACTGCGCGCCTGGCTTTACGGGGACAACCACCCCACCAACGAAAACCTTCGCAGCGAGGTAGAAAGCGTTTCACGTGAAATTGAGCAGCTTTACGGCGTGCCCGTAGATAGCGTGATTGTGGGAGACACCCCGGCCACCGCCAAAACCCGCGTGCTCACCTCGGCCCTGCGTGAAGCCCTAGCCAACGCGGTGCGCCACGGCAAACCCCCAATCAGCCTATATGTGGAGTTCAGCGGCCAAGAAGTGGAAGCCTACGTGCGCGATCACGGCGCCGGCTTTGAGCTAGAAGCCATAAACCCAGACCGCCACGGGGTGCGCGACTCCATCATCGGCCGTATGCAGCGCCACGGCGGCAGCGCCACTATTCGCGCCCGCGAACCGGGTACAGAGGTGTGTTTGCGCCTGGCCTTGCAGTAGCTGAGTGCAGTAGCTGGCTGCACTGGCTGCAGGAGTTGGGTGGCAGGCGCTGGCTGCACTGACGGCGCTGGCTGCGCTGGCTGCACAAAAACTGACATTTCGTCCGTTGCCTATAAAACCCCATGTATTTTTTATAGGGAAGGGATGATTTTGGGTGTAGGGAAGCCAATACAATTAACTACATGGCTGAACCTCTAAGTGTCCTGCTCGTTGACGATCACGCCCTTATCCGCGCCGGGGTGCGCGCCCAACTAGAGCGCGTGCCACAGCGAATCACCGTAGTGGGCGAGGCCGAGGATGTGCCCGGAGCAATCGCCGCCGTCCACGCCCTAAAACCAGATGTGGTGCTGCTAGACGTGCACCTGCCCGGCGGTAACGGCTCCGGTGGCGCCCAGGTGGCGCGCGAGTGTGCAGACGTTAGCCCCACCCGCTTTTTAGCCCTAAGTGTCTCTGACGCCGCCGACGACGTCGTAAGCGTTATCCGGGCCGGCGCTCGCGGGTATGTCACTAAAGCCATTGCCCCGTCTGACCTGGTGGCAGCCATTGAGCGGGTAGCTAGTGGTGACGCTGCTTTCTCTCCGCGCCTAGCCGGTTTTGTGTTGGATGCGTTTGGCTCCACCCCAGCGCAGGTAGAAGACAGCGAACTGGACTTACTTTCCAACCGTGAACGCGAAGTTATGCGTCTAATTGCGCGCGGCTACACCTATAAAGAGGTAGCCAGTGAACTGTTCATCTCCATTAAAACTGTGGAAACCCACGTCTCTAAAGTGCTGCGCAAGTTGCAACTATCTAACCGCTATGAGCTAACCCGCTGGGCTAACGCCCGTAACCTGGTCTAACCCCGCCTGCCAACTGCCTGCCAAAACGCCCGCAACCTGGTATGAAACAAACATGGAAAGACAAATTCTTTACCCTAGCGGCCAAGCCGACTTTAGTGCCCGAGTGCCAGCGCTGGTACATCTGGGTTCAGGCCACCTGGTGCTAGTTCATGATCTACGCCCGCGTCCCAAAGGTGAACACTGGCGCTCCAGCGGCGGCGCGCTGCCTGACGACCTGCCCAACCCCAACTCGGTAGTGGTGCGCCACAGCTACAACCACGGCTCCACCTGGGATGACGCCCAGATCCTGGCTGAGGGGGTAGCGCGCGGTTACAGCCTGGACGGTATCGGCTGCGGCTACTCTGACCCCTCCCTGATCTGGGATGGCAGTAAGCTACACCTATTTATTACAGCCTCACGACTAACTGGCCTGTTTGGGGCCAAGCCGGCCCTGCAAGCCCCAGCCCCGGGTTGGCATGAAACTCCCGCCGCCGCCCTAGCCAAGCAGGGTGATGAGGAGTTAGCCCTGCTCTACGGGGTCAGCCGGGATAATGGTTACACCTGGAGCTGGCGCCAAATCGATATGGCCGCCGCCGTGACAAACGGCAAACGTAGTTGGCGCACTAATTTCAAGGTAGCTCCCTGCGGCTTTAGTGTCTCGGGTCATGGCGTCTGCCTAAATAGCGGCCGCCTGGTACAGCCCCTAGTGCTGCGGGTAGAGGGCAGCAGTGAGGGGGCGCAGCAGTTGCAGGCCTGCTGTTTGCTTAGCGACGACGGCGGCCAAAGCTGGTTCCTGGGCCAACCTTGTCAGCAAACACAGGAAGGACAAACCGGCTCCCTGGCCGGCGGCACCGCCACCAGCGGCGTCGATGAATTTTGCATAGCCCAAGTAAACGCAGACGTCCTGCTGCTTTCTGCTCGTGACGCCGGCTATGGCGGCCAGCGCCTGTCTGCAGTCAGCGTAAACGGGGGAGTTAGCTGGTCTAAGGCTTCGCCCGATCCTGTGGCCGATCCGGGCTGTAACGCGGGCATGGTTAGCGTGCGCGCCAGTGAATTTGGGTTAGTGATTGTTTCTGACCAACCGCATGTATTTTTAATGCAATCTGAGCTTTACAACACTGTTTACGGCGGTAGGCATGCCGATGACCGGTTCGCACTGCTCACTAACGCCTTTGATGCGCGCCAACGCCGTAATGGCTGGCTGGAAGCCGTGCTGCTACCCCCGGGCGCAGACTATGGTTACACAGAGGGAGAAGAGTATGGGCCGGTGCGCTATCAGCTCCTAGTTGAGCTTGAGCCAGGTAGTTTTGGCTACAGCGATGTGGCCTGGACTGATCGCACCGTGGTGGTTGTTTATGAAAGTGAGGGCGGCCTCAAACAGGTAAGTTTAAGCGCGGGAGAGGTACGTCAACGAGTGGTTTAAGTCCCAACGGGGTGGAATAGGTGGCCTGACGGGTGGCAGTATGGGAGAGTGACTATCCCCGTGCAAGCCGCAGTCAGCCATCTTCAGGCTGCCAAAGTGGCGATTATCCCTACCGACACCGTCTATGGAATCGGCGCGTTAGCAAGTGACGCTCACGCCGTGGCGCAGGTGTTGGCAGCCAAAGGTCGGGGACGGCAAATGCCCCCGCCGGTACTAGTCAGCGACATCTCTCAGCTAGACGGCGTCGTCGCCAATATCCCAGCCCCAGCCCGCGCCCTCATGGAAGCCTACTGGCCCGGGGCGCTCACCCTGATTCTTCCCGCCCACCCAGATCTAAGCTGGGACCTGGGCGAAACCGGCGGCACCGTAGCCGTACGCCAACCCAACTATCCGCTTACTTTGCAGCTGCTGAGCCAAACCGGCCCGCTGGCAGTTACCAGCGCCAATCTCACCGGCCAGCCGCCCGCCACCGACGCCGCCCAGGCGCGCACTTACTTTGGTCCTCAGATCGACTCGGGCGAGATTTACTTGCTCGACGACGGCGCCACCCCTGGCCCGGTACCCTCCACTATTGTTTCTTTCGCAGCCCCCCAGCCTAAGGTGCTGCGTGTAGGGGTGCTCAGCGTGGCGCAGATCGAAGCTGTTATCGGCAAGGTAAACGGATAGGGGTCGCCTGTGAAGGTTTACCTACTGATTTTGTTGGTGGCTGCGGCCATTACCTATGTGAGTGTGCCGGTGGTGCGCCACATCGCTTTGGTGACTCACACGCTCACCCCGGTGCGTTCGCGTGACGTGCATAAGGTGCCCGTGCCGCGTCTGGGCGGGGTGGCCATGTATGTGGGTATGGTGGCTGCCATTGCGGTGGCCTCCCATATTCCCTACCTGGAGGGCGTGTTTGAAGGCGGTAGCGCCTGGGGCGTGGTGACTTCCGGCGGCCTGCTGTGCGCGCTGGGCGTGGTTGATGACCTCTTTGACCTGGAATGGTGGGCAAAGCTTGCCGGCCAAGCCCTGGCTGCCTCGATTTTGGCTTGGCAGGGTGTGCAACTGGTGTCTTTCCCAATTGCGGGGGTGACTATTGGTTCCTCCGGTTTTTCCATGGTCATGACGATTTTCGTGGTACTTACCGCCATTAACGCCGTTAACTTTGTTGATGGTTTGGACGGTTTGGCTGCGGGAACTGTAGCTATTGGCGCCATGGCGTTTTTTGGCTACACCTATGTGCTTACCCGTAACACGTCGCCTGACTCTTACGCCTCACTGGCGGCCACATTAGGTGCCGCCCTGATCGGTATCTGCCTGGGCTTTTTGCCGCACAACTTCAACCCGGCCACAATTTTCATGGGCGACTGTGGCTCCATGCTGCTGGGTCTAATGAGCGCGGCCACGGCAATTGTGGTTACCGGCCAGATTGACCCGATTTCGATTAGCTATGGGCGCGCGCTGCCGGCCTTCTTGCCGGTGCTGCTGCCCCTGGCCATGATGCTATTGCCGCTAACGGACATGATGCTGGCCGTGGTGCGCCGCGTTAGCGCAGGTAAGAGCCCCTTCCATCCGGATCGTATGCACATCCACCACCGTTTGCTTTCGGCTGGTTTGACGCACCGGCGCGTGGTGCTGGTTATGTATATGTGGACGGCGGCGGTGGTTTTCCCGCTGGCGGCTTGGGCCTTCATTGAGACTCGTCAGGCTATTTTGGCCCTGGGACTATCCCTGATTGCGGCCTTCGTGTTCACCGGCTTTATGCGCAAAACTAAAGAGCCCGGGCAGAAGTCTGCCAAAAAACCTGCAAAGAAACCTAAGAAGAAGCCTGCCGCTAAGAAGGATCTGCCCGATTCAGTACATCCGGCTAAGCTTCCCGACAAGACTGATGCCACTCCAGTGGTGCGTGTGCGTAGCGCCTCCACGCCCGTGGTTGATAGCTCCTCTCTCAGTGCAGCTAGCTCGGCCACCGCTAGTGTGCCTGTTGTGGCTAGCTCTGTTGCAGCTGGTTCGCCCACTACAGCTGCTGTAGCTGCGGTTTCACCCAGTGTGCCCTCTGCTAGTGTGCCTGCCCCTGCTGAGGCTGGTTCTGTTGCGGCCGCTGGCTCTGTTGCGCCCGCTGGTTCTGCTGCTTCTACTGCCACGACGTCGCCTAGGACCCGCCGCTCTAGGCTTAAGCCACGCTCGACCACGCCGCCTTGGCTACAGTC
>CAJZDJ010000099.1 GCA_915063485.1 uncultured Actinomyces sp. | reverse complement strand
TATAACGGCGGCTATGGCTCTGGTGCGCCGGCCTCTGCGGCTAGTGCGCCTTCAACCTTTAGCGGGCCGTCAACCTTTAGTGCCCCGGCTGCTGATTTCAACGCTGCTACTGGCGCCAGTGCGACTTTTAGTGCAGCAGCTTCGTTTACTAGTGGCACTGCTGCCTCTGCGCCCAGTGCTCCCTCCAGCTTTAATACTGCTGCCAGCTTTGGTCCGAGTCCCTTCGCTGGTGGCACGGCGGCTTCGACGGCCAGCGCACCTTCGAGCTTTGCTATGCCAGCCTCGGCAGCTAGCGCCCCAGCCGCTTTTGGTGCCCCTGCTACTGGCGCCAGTGCTCCATCTACTTTCAGCGCAGCTGCCTCGGCCGCCAGCGCCCCTTCAAGCTTCGCAGGCACCGCCTGGAGTGGTGGCCAGCCGGGCGCCCCCCAGCCGAGCGCCCCCCAGCCGAGCGCCGTCCAAAATCCTGTCGACGACGGCGTGGACTACCAGCCCACCCAGATAATCTCCGCCATTAAAGACGACATTATTGACGACGTCGCCATCCGTAACTGGAGCGCGGCTGCCTCAGCTAAGGTCGCTAAGGCAGCCGATGCGGTAAGCGCAGCCAGTGTTATCAGTGCTGCCAGTGTAGCTAGTGCAGCTAGCGTGGCCAGCGCCGTTAGTGCACACACAGCAGCCTCGGCGGTTGGGGCGCAAGGACTAAACATAGCCGCACAGGCGACGTCGGCGGCAGCTAACAGCGCTAACCTAACTCCTCAGGCTCCCGTAGCCCAGGTAGACCAGACCCCGGCGCGCGGCAACCCGCTAGAGACTGGCAACCCAGTAGAGACCAACTCGCTGAGCACTCCCACCCAGCTAGGTTGCGGCACCACGCCGCCGGTTAAGCGTAAAGGCGCGGCAGCACGCCGTCGAGCCGCGTTTGCTCGTGTGGGGCAGATCTGCACAGTTAGCGCCCTGGCACTAGTGACAATTGTGGCGCCGGTGTCAGCGGCCATGATGGGAGCTGACTCGCCGCTAAGCACCGCGCTGGGTGCACACCGAGGCCAAAGTTCACGCCAGGTCATCAGCGGTAAAGATTCTGTGGCTGGCAGCGTGGACCATTCGCCGCTGGAAAGCTCTGACGTGAAACTGCGTAACGTGCCTGACGCGGCCACTAAGGCGCGCATCCGGGCCGCTTACGAGAACCCGGTGGTTACTTGTGCCCCGCAGCAGGGGGCTAGCGGTGACACCACAGCCTTTAACACCACCCCTGACGTGTTTAAGCCGATGGTTGCTGGTACCTACACGCTTTCCAGCCCTTGGGGCTACCGTATTCACCCGGTGCTGGGCACATCCAAGATGCACGCTGGCCAGGACATGGCTGCGCCGGCTGGTACTCCTATCTATGCGGCTGCTGGCGGTGAGGTGGTTGAGGCAGGCATGGTCGATTCCACCGGTACGGTCACCATTAAGCACGTGCTTGACGGTAAGATCTGGTACACCTCCTACCTGCACATGTATCAGGACGGTATTTTCGTTAAGAAGGGCCAGCAGGTTAAGGCTGGTCAGCTGATTGCAGCAGTTGGCTCTACCGGCTACTCAACCGGCCCCCACCTGCACTTTGAGGTGCGAATTAAGAACGACACGGCGGATGCTTCCACAGTTGACCCGATGAAGTGGCTCAGTGACCACAATGCGGTTGAGCTGTCTACCGACTGTAAGCCCAGCAGCGATAACTCCACTTCTGGCACGGGTGATGGTAGCGGTACTGGTGACGGCTCCACCGGCACCACTGATAGTGGTTCCAGCGATGGCACCGGCACCGGTACCGGCACTGGCGATAACTCAGCTGGATTGACCGATAACTCAAATGGTTCCACGGGCACCAGTGATTCGGGCACAGGCACTAACGGTTCCGGTACTGGCACTAATGATGGCAACACCGG
This sequence comes from uncultured Actinomyces sp., assembly GCA_915063485.1. Taxonomy (GTDB): domain Bacteria; phylum Actinomycetota; class Actinomycetes; order Actinomycetales; family Actinomycetaceae; genus Actinomyces. The sequence goes on along the minus strand of CAJZDJ010000099.1, from coordinate 3,845 downwards.
GGCTAACGGTGGTACCGGGGCTAACGGTGGCAACACTGGAAGGTCTGAGACAAACACTGGTGAATCTAACTCTGATGGTTCCACCAGTGGTGGCAACTGAGCACACCAACTACAGACAAATACAGGCAAAATCATCCCTTCCCTATAAAAATTTCATGGGGTTTTATAGGGAAGGGATGAAATGTCAGTATCTGTGTGACCACTACGTCTGTGTCCCAGCATTGGAGACGGTGGGTCTTAACTGTTGAGCGGTGCAAGCTGAAGATGGCAACTCCGCCGACGGCGGCGACGGTGCCGGCAACATAGGTGGCGGTGATGGCGCCGGCAGGTTGCGCAGCACAGTGCCAGTGCCTATTTATATACAAAATCGTCCGTTCCCTATGAAAATTTCATGGGGTTTTATAGGGAAGGGACGAAATCTGCGTATCTGTGTGTAATGGTGTGGGTGGGGGAGGGGACAGTCTGCTAGCGGCGTCGTCGGCACGGCAGACTGAAGCTGAGGGCAAAGTTACCTAGCGCGGCGCAGCAGATTGAAACTGACGGCAAGGCTGCGTCATGCGGCGCAGCCTTACATGGCAGCCCTACGAAATTGCAGATGACTTTTAGGGACCTCGACGGCTACCTTGGACTCTTAGCGGACCTTAGTAGGTGAGTGCTTAGTAGCCCTCGATGCCGACGCGCCCTAGCTTGACCAGCAGCGCATCCTTGTCCACTGCCTCCCTCCAAGTCCAGCGCACCACGCGGGCACCGGTGGCCAGCTCCAGAGCATTTTCGCGCTGACGCTCATTTTGGGCGATTTCCCCAGACGAGAGGTCACTGTAAGTGCCGCTGTTGTATTTACCCAGGCCGTCAAATTCGCCGATTATATTAAAATCTGGCCAGTAAAAATCGACTCTGCCTACAAAATTTCCGTGATCGTAGATGGCTTCTTGCAGGCGTGGCATGGGCAGGTGCCCCTTGAGCATGACTGCGCGGCTAAGTGATTCACCCACCGATTCACTGCGGGCATCGGCATGTTTTACAACGTCGCGAGCTTTTATAACTCCTTTGCAACCGATGCGCCGCCCCAATTCAGTCAAAATTTGCTGCTTTGTAGCTATTTTTTCGCGCAAAACATAGTCCACACTTGCAATTCCTGAATAGAAATCACGCGAACACAGCAAATCCGCAAGTGTATATAAAACATCGGTGCAGTACATCCCCTCGACCTGTACTGGCTGGGAATCATAATGCCAGCTGCGGGTGCGCCGCCAGGTAGTGACCGATGCGTGGATCTTCAAACCACTAATGACCTGCACTTGGTTCGGCATGGGGCCAACCATGGGCAGCCCGTGAAGCAGGGCAGCGGACTCTCCGGCAAACACAGGCCACGGGCAGGGGCCTTCCTCACGACACTGCCCGCGCACCTCAGCACCGGCCTGGGCAAGCTTACGAGCTGGGGTGTTGCGGCGTCGAGCGGCGTCGGCAGCAATATAAACCCGCAAAAGATGCAGCTCCTCCTGGGTAATGCGCTCATAATCGCTGATAGGGATGTAGCAGCCGGGCATGATTTTGGCCAGCTGCGGGTCGTTGCCCTTGGACTGGCGCGAGTAGGAGTCCATGCGGTAATTGGTGGTGGCCAGGTCGCTGCTGCGGTATACCGGGATGTCCTTGATGTTCATAGAACAATGATGAGGCCTAAACGCTAGTTAGCGCTTGAAGGCTGTGGATAAGTATATTTACGCTTGGTTTTTATCCACCTGTGGTTAATTTTGTCAGAGCGCGTTGGCTTGCGCTCTCATGTGTTTGGGTGTGGGGTGCGTGTGGACGAGTGAACGTGGCGGGCTGTGAACGCTTGGCTATGGGCCCGGCTGGGGTGACGTCGCAGATCTCGCTGGTCAGGTTGGGTCGACGGCGTCGTCGGGTCGGATTGGTGCGGTCAGGCGGGGCCGCGTCGTGGGCGCGCTAGGCCGACGCCGCCACTTAGGGGACATGGCCGACGTCGTCGTCAGTCAGGGGGAGGGGACAGGTGCTAGTTGATGCATGTTGCCTCTAAAAGTTCATGCATACCAATTGTTGAGACCTAGTCTCTCTAGTGCTGGGATACGCCAGTAGTGGCCGCACAAATACTGACATTTCGTCCCTTCCCTATAAAACCCCATGAAATTTTTATAGGGAAGGGACGATTTTGCCTGTATTTGTCTGTGTTTGCCTGTATTTAGGCAGTGACCGGCGGCAGTACGGACCAGGGGAAATTAATCCATTTGTCTGTCTGCTTAAAAACATAGTCCGGTTTAATAATGCTGGTGGGTTTTAAATAAATTGTGGCACTGCGGGCATCCATCTTAGCGGTGGCACTGCCCATGGATAAACCTTCTTTGGTAATTAAATCCATAATCAGCTTCAGGGTTTTACCTGAATCAGCCACATCATCCACAATTAGCACTCGTTTGCCTTCAAGCGAGGAAATATCCATATAGGGCTCAAGAATTTCCGGCTCTAGCATGGTTTTGCCCACGCCGGTATAAAACTCCACGTTTATAGCGCCATTAGCTTTAACACCTAGCGCATATGAGATTGCCCCAGCCGGCAGCATGCCGCCGCGTGCAATGGCCACAATCAGATCCGGTATCCAACCTGAATCTGCTATCTGCTGAGCGATTTGTCGGCAGGCATCCCCAAACCCCTGCCAGGTAAGGTTCTCACGATCTGCCGCCTGTGCGCTGGCCGCTTACGTGCCGCCCGGTCGCATGCCGGCCGTCCGTGAGCCAGAATCCTGCGCGCCGGGCATCTGTGTATCTGTCGCCCGTACACCAGGAGCGCCATCATCAAAAGCTGTTACGTTGCTCATGCTTTATATTAACGCGCCCCGGCTGCTAATGCCTGCGGTGGAGCAATTGCGTTAGGTATTAAGCCACATATATTAAACCGCTACGACGAATAGCATATAAACCGCTAACACCTAAATCATATGTCCGCATGGTGGACTGATTTTGAATGTGTCTAGTGCCACCTTTAGGTTTTTCCCAGGTTTGCCGCGTTAGACTGTGCCTAGACGCAGCTAAGCGTTAATAACTAGAGCTGAGGAATAAATGAGCTATCAACCTTATGTAGATCCGGTAGGCATGGATCCGCGCCACTACGGCTTTGCTGACTCCGTTAAGCGCGCCTTTAGTCAGTACGCCAAGTTCGACGGCGTCGCCTCCGTTGCCGAATTCTGGTGGTTTTTCCTGTTTAACGCCATTGTTGGTGGTGTTCTGTATTTCCTGGCAATTGTCCTGGCTATTGGGACTGCGGCAGGCGGCGGTGACGAGGACGCTGCCGGGGCTTCGGGCGTAGTCGTGATGTTGATTCTTGGCTTGTATGGTTTGGCAATATTCCTGCCGAATCTGGGCCTGACCATCCGCCGTCTGCACGACGCTGGTTACTCAGGTTTCTTTTTTCTGCTTAACTTCCTCGGTCCTCTAAGTATCGTGCTCCTAATTCTGTGCATCTTGCCTTCTAAGCCTGCCGCTTGGAACCCCTCTTGGCTCGACGACGAGGCACGCGCCCTGCAGGCCCACATGCTCGGTGGCGCTAACCCCTATGCTCAGGGTGCTTACGGCGCCCCGATGATGCCTGAATACACCCAGGGTCCTGCTGGCCAGGGTGCTCCCTATGGTCAGGGTGCTCCCCAGGCTCCTTACGGCCAGCCTACCCCTCAGACCCCCTATGGTCAGGGTGGTCCGCAGGCTCCTTACGGCCAGGGAGGCAGCGCTCCCTCCAGCTACTGATGTGAGCTACTAGCTGACTGCTAAACAAAAGATTGGGCGTCTACTTTGGTAGGCGCCCAATTTCGTTTGCGATTTAACTTGCCTGCTTGTATG
>CAJZDJ010000098.1 GCA_915063485.1 uncultured Actinomyces sp. | reverse complement strand
GTGCCCGCGCGCACAATCGCCGGGTCAGCTTTGCTGCCCAACAGTAGTTTCAGGGAGGTGAGCACCATGGTTTTACCTGCGCCAGTCTCACCGGTTAGGGCGGTTAGTCCCGGACCTAACGGCAATTCAGCTTGGGCGATAACACCAAGGTTTTCTATGGAAATAGTTTCAATCATTAACGACTCTTAGATTCACGCCAGCCGCGTACGGGCAGCTCGAATTTAGCTACCAGACGCGCCGAGAAGGGCATCTGGCCAATACGGATCAATTTCACTGGGCGCTGCGCCACGCTCACACTCACTGTTGAGCCAGCCGGAGCCGGTATGGAACGGCGCCCGTCGCACCAGATTTCACAAGGATAATCGCCGCACCACTGTACCTGCACTTCCAGGCGTGAATGCGGGCCAATTACTAGGGGCCGGGTGAACAGGGCGTGGGCGGCCACCGGCACCACCAGCATGGCTTGGGTGTCTGGCCACACCACTGGCCCACCACAGCTAAAGGCGTAGGCGGTTGAGCCGGTGGGGGTGGCGGTTATCAGGCCGTCACAGCCAAATGAGGAGACGGCGTGACCATCAATACCTAAAGAAATTTCGGCCATATGCGCCCGGTCGCGCCGCTCCAAGGCTGCTTCGTTAAGAGCCCAGCCGTGGCTGGTGTCCCCGTTGGGTTGGCGCACAGATACCGCCAGGGTCATGCGTGGCTCTACTGTGTAGTCGCCTTCAGCTAGCGCCTCAATGGCGTCAAGCATTTCAGCGGGCTCAGCTTGAGCCAAAAAACCTACGTGGCCAGTGTTGATCCCCAGCAGAGGAATGTCGTATTCGCGCGCAATTTCAGCGGCAGACAGGATAGTGCCGTCGCCGCCCAACACCACAATGGCCTGGGCTTGGTTAGCTTGGCTGCGTTTGCGTAGCACCTGCACCCCATGTTTAGCCAAAGCCTTAGAGACAGTGTCTAGCTGCGAGCTAGAGGGTTCACGCGGGCTGCGAATAGTTGATGGGGGTAAGGCTCGATTCATTTCGAGCACCAAAACTCTACGCGGTGAGGTTGTGCGCGCAGCGGCCAAAATCTTCCTCCCCTATCTTGGCTTAGCGGCGAAGCTTAGCTTTCGCGCCTTTTCCAGCCGGACCTGAAATTATGGCTGCTTCTATCTCAGCTTGTAAGTCAGCAGCGGTCAAGGAGTTTTCAGTGCCAGCGTGCATGTACAGGAAGTACTCTACGTTTCCGGCCGGCCCGGGCAGTGGCGAGGGGGCCACGGCCTCAATGCTTAAACCTAGCTCTAACGCACAGGTGGCCACCTTGGTGATGGCCTGGGCGTGTAGGCGCACGTCACGCACCACCCCGCCGTGTCCGATGAGTTCTTTACCTACCTCAAACTGGGGCTTAACCATTAGCAGGAAGTCAGCGGCGTCGTCGGCCACTGCCACCAGCGCCGGCAACACCAGGGTCAGGGAGATAAAAGATAGATCCGAAACCACCAGGGTGGGGGCAGGGGTGATGTCCCCGGCTGCCAGGGTGCGCACATTGGTGCGGTCCATGACGTTTACGCGTGGATCGCTTTGTAGTGACCAGGCCAGCTGCCCATAGCCCACGTCAGCGGCGGTAACCCGGGCCGCCCCGCGCCGCAGCAAAACGTCGGTAAAGCCCCCGGTGGAGGCGCCGGCGTCGAGGCATTGACGCCCGGCAACCGTAGCCTCAATCCCGCGCTGGGCCAGGATGTCTAGGGCGCCAGCTAGTTTGTGGGCGCCGCGTGAAACATAGTTAGGCCCCTGGTCTTGGCTTACCAAAATGGCTTGCGCCGGGTTGACCTGCCGAGCAGGTTTGGTAACTACCTGACCGTCAACTTTCACTTTGCCGTCGCTGATAAGCGCGGCAGCCTGGTTACGTGAAGGTGCTAGCTGGCGGCGTACCAGCTCGGTGTCTAAGCGGGTCAGCCTAGCCATTAACGCGTTTCTGCAACCGTGATGTCTGGCAGGTTGATTAGGGTTTGGCCCTGATCAGCCAGGTCCCAGGCGGCCACGGCGGCGGCCCGGTAGGCGTTTAGGCTCAAAGTTACGCTCTGGCCGCCCAGCTCAACGTTTTTACCGTCAAAGCTTAGGGTTACGGCGCCGTTTTCTACCTTGGCGACGGCGTCGCCCAACTGCCAGCCTGCAGCAGTGCGTTGGGGCTGGGGTTGGGGCTCAAGCAAACCGCGCAGGTCGGTGTGCAGGAAGGTGGGCCGGTACTGGGGCGGGGCTAGCAGCACGTCGCGTGCGCTGGCCACACCGGTAAGTACGTGCAGCGAGGGCAGCGAGGATTGGCGTGCCCCGGCGTGGTCGGTGTTTAGCCGGTCACCTACCGCGATGGCTTTGCCGCCGCCGGAGCGGGCGATGGCGCGCGTGTAGATACCGGCAAAAGGCTTACCAGCAGCTAGCGGCTGACGTTCAGTGGCGTGCACTACTGCGGCCACCAGCGAGCCGTTACCTAGCGCAAAGCCGCGCTCGGTAGGCAAGGTGGAGTCCAAGTTGGTGGCCACATGCAGGGCCCCGTTGGTGATGGCGTAGGCGGCTTCACTCATGGCCGCCCAGTCAACACTGGGGTCATAGCCCTGTACCACTGCGGCCGGGTTGTCTAGGGCGCTGCGGGTAGTGGTGTATCCAGCCTCGGTTAGGGCCTGCTCCACCCCGGCGCCGCCAACTACTAGCACGGTTGCTGGGGCCGGCACATGCTCAGCTAGCAAGGCCACCGCGTCCATGGCGGCGGTGTAGATCTGCTGTTCATCTGCCTCAATGCCAAAGCCGGCAAGTTTAGCTACCACCTGGGCGGGGGTGCGTGAGGCGTTGTTGGTGACAAAGCAGGTGCGTAGCCCCTGGCCTTTGGCCGCCATGACCGAGTCGGTGGCATGCACAACCGGGTCTGCGCCGGAGTAGCACACCCCATCTAGGTCCAGCAGGGCTAGCTCAAATTCTTCAACTAGCGCCTTGGTGGTGCCCAGCAGGGTGGCGCTCATTTGCTGCGTCCTTCGATTACGTCCTCTACCTCGGCGGCAATGGGGTCGGCGCCGTCCGCCTCTTCAGCATCAGCAGCGTCCTTGACGGTGTCTACGACGTCGTCGGTCTCAGTACCCGCAGCAGTGTCCGCAGTCTCCGCGTCCTCAGCGCCGGCGTCGGCTCCCTGCTGGCGGGCAGCCTCTAGCTGCTCAGCCTCACGGCGACGCTCAGCAGCCTCAGCCTGGCTCTGCTCCTCTAGCTGACGGGCAATTTCAGCCAGTTCAGGGGCGGATTCTTCCTCAATGTCGTACAGCTCCACTTCGGGCTCTTCGGGCACGTAAATGCGCTCACGAATAGCCTCAGCTTCACGCACCCGGCCTAGGTCTTCTAGACGGTCAGCGCGCACAGAGTGCAGGCGACGTAGGGTCTCGGTGTCCTTGGGAGCCTTACGGATGGCGTCTTCAATGGTGATCAGGGCCAGCTCGTCATTGCCCTGGTCGTGGTAGATGCCGGTGATCACAATGGCCAGTTCAGCGCGCTCGTCGTCTTCCAGGTCTAGCTGTAGAGCGTTCTGGGCCGAGCGCAGTGCGGCGTCAGGGCGTCCCAGGGCGCGCTCACAGTCAACTTCCATGGCGCGGTACATGGTGTCCATGCCGCTAAGGCGACGGGCGGCACGCAGTTCACGCAGCGCCTCTGAGTACAGTCCGGCCACATAGGCGGCAATACCGGCAGCTTCACGCACAATAGCGATACGGCCGGCGTGTGAGGCAGCATAGCGAGCGTGGGCGTAAGCGACTTCCGGGTCGGTTTCTAGCAGACGCTGGGTCATCACTAGGTGACGGGCAATGTTTTCGGCGTTAAGGCGGCTAAGCGCACGCAACCCCATGCGGGCAGCGCTGTCTAGGTCCTTGGCACTAACGTCTTCAGGCAGTTCCGGCTCGGGCACACGGTTACGCTGGGGTGGACGCGAGTTGCGGCGCTCGCCGCGCAGGCGGTCACGGTCAAAACGGCCGTTACGGTTGCCACCACGGCCCTGGCCACGACGGAAGTCTGAGCGTTCGCCGTCGCGGCGCGGACGCTCATCACGACGGTCTCCCTCGCGGCGCGGACGATCTTCGCGACGCTCACCATCACGCCAGTTACGCTCTTCACGGCGCTCACCATCACGCCAATTGCGGCCACTGTCGCGCGAATCGCGCCAGTTACGTCCGCCTTCACGGCGTTCGCCTTCACGCCAGCCACGCTCTTCACGACGCTCACCGTAGCGGGAGTTTGATCGTTCGCCGTAGCGTTCGCCATCATGGCGACGGTCGCGGCCGTGCTCATCTTGGTTGCGGTAGTGTCCGCGCTGGCCTTCACTGCGGTAGTCACGTGCTCCAGAACGGTTGCGCGGTGCGTCATCTCGACGACGTCGATCGGCACTGTGGCGGTCGCCGCCACGCCCCTGATTGCGGTTATCGCCGCCTGAACGAGAATCATCAAAGCGTTGCGCCATCAAAACCATCCTGTTTAGTTGAGAATATACGTAGAAACCTAGTATCAAGTTTAGCCGGGTAGGTGCAGTTCTAGTATGCCTGTCGCCTAACGGCAGGCGTGTCTTTGACTACCTTTAACGGCAAGTGCCCTATAAACACATAAAAAAAAGGGGGGTGTCCCCCACCCCCCAAACACACCACAAACAAACAAAAACGTGGTGGGGGCGTCGACCCCACAAACAGGACCAAACACCCCCACCACCAGAAGGAAACGGTTGGCAGTGCCCTACTCTCCCACAACCTACCAGTTGCAGTACCATCAGCGCAGAAAGGCTTAACTTCCAGGTTCGGAAAGGATACTGGGTGTAACCCCCTCGCTAAAACCACCAACACAACCAAATCAAGCAACACCCCAAAACAGGGACGAAACCCAAGTCAGTGAAACAAATATCCACATGTACCAACCCAACCCACAAACCATATAAGGTCCGTCAAGGCCGTGTTGGTCGTGAACCGCACAGTGGACGCAAACACCCCCAAAAACAAACCACTAACCAAAACCAGTCAGTGAAATTATTGTTAGTTATCGGTCAATTAGTACTAGTAAGCTGGTCACTTTACAATGTCTACACTCCTAGCCTATCAACCCGGTAATCTACCGGGAACCTCCCCCCAAACAATATGGGACGGAAACCTAATCTCGAAGCTAGTTTCCCGCTTAGATGCTTTCAGCGGTTACCCATCCCGAACGTAGCAAACCAGCCATACCCCTGGCAGGATAACTGGCACACCAGAGGTTCGTCCGTCCCGGTCCTCTCGTACTAGGGACAGCCCTTCTCAAGTTTCCAACGCGCGCAGAGGATAGGGACCGAACTGTCTCACGACGTTCTAAACCCAGCTCGCGTACCGCTTTAATGGGCGAACAGCCCAACCCTTGGGACCTGCTCCAGCCCCAGGATGCGACGAGCCGACATCGAGGTGCCAAACCATGCCGTCGATATGGACTCTTGGGCAGGATCAGCCTGTTATCCCCGGGGTACCTTTTATCCGTTGAGCGACGACCCACCCACACGGGATCGCCGGATCACTAGTTCCTACTTTCGTACCTGCTCGACCTGTCAGTCTCGCAGTCAAGCTCCCTTGTGCACTTACACTCAACACCTGGTTACCGACCAGGATGAGGGAACCTTTGAGCGCCTCCGTTACAATTTAGGAGGCAACCGCCCCAGTTAAACTACCCACCAGGCACTGTCCCTAACCCGGATCACGGGCCAAGGTTCAGGCACACGCTATAACCAGAGTGGTATTTCAACAACGACTCCACAATCACTAGCGTGACCACTTCACAGTCTCCCACCTATCCTACACAAGCTATAACGCGCACCAATACCAAGCTATAGTAAAGGTCCCGGGGTCTTTCCGTCCTTCTGCGCGTAACGAGCATCTTTACTCGTAATGCAATTTCGCCGAGTTCATGGTTGAGACAGTAGAGAAGTCGTTACGCCATTCGTGCAGGTCGGAACTTACCCGACAAGGAATTTCGC
>CAJZDJ010000097.1 GCA_915063485.1 uncultured Actinomyces sp. | reverse complement strand
GCGGTGAAGGAAAACCCGGCTTCTTCGGCGGTTAGCGCCACCGCCACGCTGACTTTCGTGGTGGGTCCTGACGCCAACGGTAACGCCAATGAAGGGCACTTTGACTTAGGTCCGCGTATTGTGGACGGCAAGCTCAAGTTGCAGGTGAAAGATGACCGCTCTCAGCCGGCCAGCTGGGTTGACCCGGCAACTTTGACTTTCTCGCTGGGAGACAAGGCCACTCTTAAAGCCCCCGACGCGCTTAACTTTGTGGCCACCCCGGGCCAGGATGTGTGGATGATTTCCTCCAGCCAAAGCGCGGGTGTGCCCTGGTTGGGTATGAACTCTCAGGCTGAAGAGATTGTCAGCAAAACCAGCGGCGAGGTTACCTTCACCCTGGTGAGTGTGGAGGGGCCCGGTAAGGTCTCAGTATTTACCTCCGGCGGCCTGGGTGGGGGTGTGGGTGAGCACCTGCTGCAAGAAGAGGGCAGCTCCTACACCCTGCCGGCTAACACTCACGCCCACCAGAACTGGGTGTTTACCGCCCCGGGCACCTACAAGCTGACCATTTCCGCCCAGGTCACCCCCAAGCAGGGTGAGCAGATCAGTGGTGAAGATGGTGGCTCTGGCGACGGCGCAGCGGCCAGTTCCGGTGCCGGCTCCAGTGAAGGTGGCAGCGCCAGTGGAGCTGCTGGTTCTGCGGCCTCAGGCTCTGCCAAGGCTGGCCAGGCGGCCGGCGCTAGCGGAGGCAAGTCTTTGGCTAAAACCGGTGCGGTTAGCGGCGCCTTGAATGTTGCTGGTGGTCTTATGTTGCTGGCGGTTGCGGTGCTGGTAGCACGCAGGCGGATGGCATGGGCTTAGTTAAGTCTGTAATTCAGGCTGCACTAGTTTTAACGTTAGTGGCGGGCTGCGCCGGTGTCGGCGTAGATCCCGCCCGCGACGGCCAGTTGCGGGTGGTCACCACCACCGGCATTCTGGCCGATCTAGTGCGTAATGTGGCGGGAGACCGGGCTACGGTCTCCCAGCTAGTTCCCGACGGCGCCGATCCGCACTCCTATGAGCCCTCACTGCGGGCTATTCGGGATGTGGCCTATGCGGATTTGGCTTTTAGTAACTACCTGTTGCTGGAGCAGCATTCGATTATTCGCGCCTTGGATGCCAACCTGCCTGCTAGCGCCCAGTCAGTGTCTATCGCCGAGGAGGCCGCCAAGCAGGGGGCCACGATTTTGCCGCTGGTTGAGGATCGGGCCTTAGATACCCTATGGCTGGGGATGCGCGTGTCTGGTGACGGTAAGCGTTATGGCGCTAACCGGGCCAGTGAGGTTGATTTGCAGGTGGTTTCGGTGCAGGGCCCGGGTCAAGCCAGCTCCTACCTGACCACCACTTTCGGCACCCCGGAGCTGGGGTTTTCCAGTCACGACGGGTTTGACGCGGCCAGCGACTATAAACATGACACTGTCAGTTTGCCGGCTGACGCCCACCAGCATATGAGTTGGGCTTTCACTAAGCCGGGAGTATATCGGGTGCAGTTTAAGGCCCGCCTGCGCCCGGTTAAGGGTAAAAACGTGGAGTTTAAAACCGCCACGTTTACTTTCGCGGTGGGGGTCGACGCCGCCGCTGTAGCTAAGCGTGAAGGTCGGGTGGTTTTGGGCCCGGGCCACGGCGATGTGAGCGTGGATCTAGAAGCTGGCCGCATCACGCTGGTAGCCGACAAGCAGGCTAGCGGCCAGGCTTGGCCGTCAGCCGCTAAAACCGCGAGCGCGAGCACTCCCAGCCCCGCTGCGAGCGCGAGCACTCCCAGCCCCGCTGCGAGCGCCAACACGAACCCGGGCGCTAGCTCAGCCAGTGCTTCAGCTAGCGCCGCGCCCAGCGGGGCTAGTCCCACTGCGAGCGCCAACTCAGCTAGCGCCGCGCCCAGCCCTGGTGGCTCTGCCAGCCCGACCCCCAGCGACGGCGCCAGCGCACCCAGCCAGAGCGACGTCGTCGTAGCTGGGGCGGCCCACGTACCAGGCCACGTAGCCCTAGACCCGCAGCGGGTAGTGGTGGATGTACCCACGCGCACCCTAGCCCAAGTGCCTCAAGGCTACGGTTTTGTGGGCCGTGCGGGCACGCAAGCCTACATCCTGCCCCAGGCTGTACTGGGCAAACACGTGCATGGGGAAATTGATCCACACCTGTGGCATGACGTGCACAACGCGGCCGCCTATGTGAAGGTAATCTGCGCCAAACTCAAGCAGGTTGACCCGGCCGGGGCGAGTGTCTATGAGGCTAACGCCGCACGCTACCTAAACCAGCTGGCCCAGCTAGACACCCAGGTTAAAAGCACTCTGGACACTATTAGTGAAGCTAACCGCCAACTGGTAACCACTAATGATGCCTACGCTTACCTGGCTAACGCCTATGGGCTTAAAGTGGCTGGTTTCGTGGCTCCCAACCCGGCTAGTGAGCCCTCCCTGGCTGATCGGCGTAAACTCGCCGCCACCATTAAGGACCTACATATTAAAGCGGTGTTTTTAGAGCCAAATCTGGCCCGCACCCGCTCCACCTTGAAAGTGGTGGCCAGTGAAGCCGGGGTGAAAGTGTGCCCGCTTTACGGCGACACCCTGGATAACCAGGCCCCCACCTATCAGGCGATGATGCGTTTTAATGCCAACTCCCTGGCTCGCTGCCTAGGTGGTAGGCCTATCGCAAACCAAGCGGCGTCGTCGGCAAAAACCCCGGGCAGTGCTAATGCAGGTAAGAGGGTGCCCACTAGCGGCGCCACCCCCAGTGCGGCCGGCGCTACCACGGCCCCCACTAGCGGCGTCCCTGGCCGCGCAGCCACCAACCCGGCCACTTCAGCCACCCCCAGTGCTGACCCGGCCCTAGAGCAAAACGTGGCCGCAAACGAGCCCACCTCACAAACCCCAGCGGTAATCGAAGCTGGACACGTAGACCTAGGCCCGCGCCTAATCGGCGGCAAACTAACCGTGTCCCTACGAGATGATTCAGCAGCCTCACCTGTATGGCGCGACCCCAACAAAACCGTGCTGCGCGTACGCGATGGCGCCCTAATCCAAGTACCGCAAGGTGAAGACTACAAATTCCTAGCCGACTCCAAGCGCGTCTATGTGCTACCTCAAACCCAAAAAACCCAGCTGGTATGGCTGGGATGGAACACCCAAGACCCAGCCGTAACCAAGCTGATCCAAGGCGGGGTAAACATGCGCATCGAGCAGGTTAAAGGCCCCGGCCGCAGCTGGCTGATTTTGCAAGAAGGCACCTTCGGTAAACCCAAAGTGCTGGCCGACTCTGCCGCCAGCGCCCAAGACATCTGGGTGGATACCAACACCCACGTGCACGCCAACTGGATTTTCTCCAAACCTGGCATTTACCTGGTCAAAGTCTCCTTCAAAGCTACCGGTGTGGACGGTAAAACCTACCAGGCCACCACCACCACCTTGCGCTTTGCGGTAGGCGACGCCACCAGCACCACCAACGCGCTAAAAGCACAGCCATCAGGAAAGTGACCATGCTAGAAGTAAACCAACTCAGCGTGCAGCTGGGCGGCCGCAGCGTGCTACAAGAGGTCAACTTGAAGCTAGACCAAGGTCAGTTCATGGGGCTGATCGGGCCCAATGGGGCCGGCAAAACCACGCTGCTGCGGGCCATTTTAGGGCTTGTGCCCAGCAGCGGCACTATCACCTGGCAAGGCCAACGCATTGACCGACGCGCCATTGGCTATGTGCCCCAACGCCACGCTTTCGCCTGGGATTTTCCCATCAACGTGCGCCAGGTGGTGTTAAGCGGGCTCACCGGCAGGCTCGGCTGGCTACGTCGGCCCCGCCCAGAGCACCTAGAAGCCGCCGACTGTGCTCTAGAACAGGTAAGCATGAGTGATTTGCGCTCGCGGCCGGTAGAGCAGCTTTCGGGTGGGCAGCGCCAGCGGGTGCTGGTGGCCCGGGCGTTGGCGTTAAAACCGCATCTGCTGCTGTTGGATGAGCCTTTTACGGGCTTGGATATGCCCACCCAGGAGCTGCTAACGGATCTGTTTAAAGAGCTGAGCCAGGCGGGCGTGGCCGTGCTTATGTCCACCCATGATCTGGTGGCGGCCCAGGCGCAGTGCGAGTATTTGTGCCTGCTTAACCGCACCGATTTGGCTTGCGCCCCGCCTAGCCAGCTTAAAGACAAAGACCTGTGGATGCGTACTTTCCAAGTGCGCGCAGATAACCCGCTGCTGCAAGCCCTAGGGATGAGTTAAGTTGTTAACCCCAATTGATTTTCTAAATGACCTACTAAACCCGCAGCTGGCCTTCCTACCCAGGGCTTTGCTAATTGCTATCACTAGCGCCCTAGTTTGCGGGGTGGTGGGGGCCCATGTGGTGTTGCGTGGGATGGCTTTTATTGGCGACGCCGTCGCTCACTCTGTGTTTCCCGGCCTGGCGGTGGCCTTCGTTAGCGGCACTAACCTGGTGCTTGGGGGCGCGGTAGCCGGGATTCTGACGGCGGTAACCGTGGCGCTACTAGCCCAAAACCGCAGGCTTAAAGAAGACTCCATCATTGGGGTGCTGTTTGTGGGGGCATTTGCTTTAGGGGTGGTAATTATTTCGCGCGCCCCAGGCTATAGCGGCTCGCTGCAACAGTTCCTATTCGGCTCTATTACCGGCGTGCCGGCGCGTGAAGTGCCGGTGGCGCTGATCGGGGCAGCAGTGGTGATTGGGCTGATCGCAGCCCTAAATAAAGAGATTGTGGCGGTAAGCCTGGACCGTGAAACTGCCCGCGCGGCAGGGCTGCCGGTGTTGGCTTTAGATATTGCCCTGTATGTGTGCGTGAGCTTAGCGGTGGTGATTTCCGTGCAGACTATCGGCAATATTTTGGTGTTGGCGCTGCTGGTAATCCCGGCGGCCACAGCCCGCTTACTGACTGACCGCTTACTGACCATGATGATTATGGGCCCGCTGCTAGGGGCGTTAGGGAGCCTGCTGGGAGTGTATTTGAGCTGGTCAGCTGATTTGCCTACGGGCGCCACGATTGTGTTGGTGCTGGGCGTAATGTTTGCCCTGGCCTGGCTGTTAGCCCCCGGTCACGGCCTGCTCTACAAAACTGCCGCAGCTAGGCGGCAGGCGTTATCCACCCAGCGGCGGTGACGTGGCTCGCGCGCCCATTCCTGGCTGGTTAGCTCGTGGCTCAGGGAGCGATATTTGGCGTCATTAGCGCGCAGCTTGTCGTCAAGATCGCCCCCGAAACACAGCAGCATCAGCTCATAGTTGAGCAGGAATGAGCGCGAATCCATGTTGGAGGAGCCGATCACTCCCACTTCGTTATCAACGGTCATGTATTTGGCGTGCAAAACCGTGGGGGAGGGGTAGAGAAAGATACGCACCCCGGCATCCAGTAGCGCCGCATAGTAGGAGCGTTGGGCGTGGCGCACCAGGAAGTTATCGCCACTGGCACCCACAAACAGCTGCACATCCACACCACGGTAGGCTGCGCTAGTCATGGCGGCCAGCAGCGACTCGTCGGGCACAAAATATGGGCTGGTGATAGTTACCCGCCGACGTGCATTGTGGATCAGTGAGGTGAACATGCGCAGGTTTGGTTCAGTGGAGTAGCCCGGCCCTGAAGGGACGATCTGCATGGCGTTTACGACGCCGTCGGCCAAGTCTTTTTCCCACGCCGCCGAGGTATTAACCAGCTCTGCAGCAAGTGCGCTCAGACCAGCGGTTTCTACCTGGGAGATATCCTCATCGCTTACGGCCTGGGAGCGGGCACCAACGAAAATTTTGCCGGTTTCGGCGTACCAGTCCATGGCGAATACACCCCCAAGCTCAGCCACGATAGCCCCGCCTAGCTGCACGGATAGGTCTTTCCACTCGCGTCCAGGGCCGCGCAGGTTGGTTTCGTAGAAGGGGTCAATGAGGTTGTGGGAGCCAACAAAGCCGACGCCGTCGTCGATTACCGCTAGCTTGCGGTGGTTACGCAGGTCTGGGCGCCCGCGCTGATCAGGCTTAAAACCTAGGGGCATCATCAG
>CAJZDJ010000096.1 GCA_915063485.1 uncultured Actinomyces sp. | reverse complement strand
GCAACCACCTGCGGATTTAGGCAAGCCTCAAGCATGGGTAGATTCACCTGGGCGCGCAGCTGACGATACTCAGGCAGGGAGCGCCCGGCCTGGCGCATAAACCACACGGGGGTGTGGGCGGGGCGTTGCCCATTAAGTGCAGCCAAGAGGGCGGGCTGGGGCGAGTGGGGTGGCGGCAAAGCATTCATCGTTTATTAATTCTAGCCATAGATAATTTAAATAATATTCACGTTTTCAAATACCGCATTAGTGGTAGTTATGCTCACCTAACCGCTTTTATGACGTCGCGTCTTTATTTATTTAAAATGACACTTCGACACTTAAAAAACCTTGCGGTTGCAGGGAAAACCGGCAGTCTATAGTTAACTGTCGCGGTGGCATAAAAATAGTTTTGCGCAAATCGCGAGATAACTGTGTGTGGCGGGCCGATAGGTGCTTGAATAGCACTCGCTGTGACTATTCATCTACTCTCCGCCGATCATCGTTATCAAAGCCTGGATGAGGTTGCCCGACTCAGTCGGGTAGACAACCTGGGCCCCAAACTCATGCGCGCGCTGCCTTACCTGCGCGGCGCCGTGGTGGTGCGTACCTGCAACCGCCTGGCAATCCTGGTTGACGCCCCAAGTAGGCTGGCTGGCTCTGGTCAGTCTGGCTCCGCGTGCCTGGGTTCCGCCCGCGCTGGCTCCGGCGCCGCCCGCGCTGGCTCAGCTTGCCCCGGTTCCGCCGTCTCTGGCTCTGACGCCGCCCCTGTCGACGCCGCACCCGCTGTTGCCGACGACGTGCGCGCGGTGCTGGCTCACTGCGTCGAACTGTCCCTTGAGCAGGTGCATTTGCGTCACCTGGCCGGGCATAAAGCCCACCTAGACCTATTTGCCACCGCCGCCGGGCTGGAATCCATGGTGGTGGGGGAGCGCGAAATTGCTGGCCAGCTGCGCCGTGCTTTCCATGCGGCCTGGGAGGAAGACACTCTTAGCTGCGATTTGGGGCGCGCCCTTGAGCACGCCTCACGCACCAGTCGGTTGGTGGCCACGCAAACCGGCTTGGCTTCTTCGGGCCGCTCAGTGGTGGCGGTGGGCCTGGATTTGGCTAGCCAAGCTTTACAGGACGCCAAACTGCGCCCGCTTAAAGAGGCCCAGGTTGTGCTGGTGGGCACCGGCGCCTATGCGGGTGCCACGGTCACGGCCCTGCGCGAGCTGGGGGCCACTAATGTGCGGGTGTATTCACGCTCCGAGCGCGCCCAGCTGTTTGCGCAGGGACGTGGCATCGGCTGGGTTGATGAGGCGCGGCTAGCGCAGGCGCTTGACGCGGCAGACCTGGTGGTTACTTGTCGCGGCTTGGGTAGCCCGGTGCTCACCCGCGAGATTGTGCAGCGGGTTAAAACTCCACTGGTGATCTTGGATTTGGCGTTGCAACGTGACGTGGAGGCGGCGGTAGCTGACCTAGCTGGCATCAGCTACATTGACCTGCTTAGCGTGCAGCGCGCAGTGCCCCAGGCACACGGTGAACAGGTGCGTGCGGCCCGCGAGATTGTGGCCCGCGAAGTGGAGGTATTTGAGCGCAGCTTGGGGGCGCGCTCTATGGATCCGGTGGTGCGGCGCCTGCGTGACCATGTGGATGAGGTGGTGGGGGAGGAGATCTCCCGGCTGCGCCCTGTGGATGGGTGCATTAGCGCCGACGACGCCACCCGCGCACTGCGTCATTTGGCGGCACGTTTGATCCATAATCCCACCGTTATGGCCCGCAAAGCGGGCGAAAGTGGGCAGCAGGACGCATACTTGGAGGCTTTGCAGCTAGTGTTAGGCATGGATGCTAGCCCAAGCGACACTTTGACAGTGTCTAATAAGGAGAGAAATGTCTTCACTTGCGCCCTATGACGCGATCATGCTGCTGTCCTACGGCGGACCTAATGGGCCCGAGGACGTACTGCCGTTTATGCGTAACGCTACGCGCGGGCGCGGCGTGCCTGATGAACGCCTGCTGCAGGTAAGTGAGCACTATAAGCTTTTTGGCGGGGTTTCACCCATTAATGAATGCAACCGTCGCCTGCTGGGCCACCTGCGGCGTGAGCTGGATCAGCGCGGCTGTGACATTGCCTTGGGTTGGGGTAACCGTAACTGGCATCCTTTCGTCAGTGAGGGCTTGCGGGAGTTAGCCGACGCCGGCGCGCGCCGCATCTTGGCCTTGCCCACCTCCGCTTATGCTTCCTACTCGGGGTGCCGCCAGTACCGTGAAGATATTGCTAGCGCCCTAGTGGAGCTGGAGGACACTTACGCTCCCGGGGTTTTGACCGTGGATAAGGTGCGTCCCTACTACAACACTGACGGCATGTTTAACGCCCAGGTGCGTTCAATCCAGGTGGCTTACGCCAAGCTGGCTGAGCAGGGCTTTAAACCGCAGCAAATCAAGCTTCTGTATGTAACTCACTCGATTCCGCTGGCTATGGAGGCCGGTAGTGCCCCTAGCGCTGAGGAGCTGGAGCGTTTCCCCCGCCTGGCTAACGAGATCAGCTATGTGGCCCAGCATCAGGCTTTGATTGAGGCTTTACAGCCGGCTTTGGAGTGGGCGCTGGGGGTTAAGCAGGTGAACGCGGATCTGGCTTACTGCTCGCGTTCTGGCCCGCCGCACGCCAAGTGGCTGGAAAGCGACATTAATGACGTGCTGGCCCAGCTTGACCGAGACCAGATTCAGGCGGTGGTAGTGGCTCCCATTGGTTTCATCACTGACCATATGGAAGTGGTGTATGACCTGGATACGGAAGCCGCCCAAACTGCCGCCGAGCTGGGCTTGGGCTATGAGCGTGCAGACACTGTCAGCGAAGACCCAGAGTTTGTGTCCTCCCTGGTGGACATTATGGAGGAGCGCGCCGCGCACGCCCGTGGCGAAGGCTACGAAATTGTTAACACCACCGGCACTGGCCCGTTCCATACTGTATGCCCACCTCAATGCTGTCGTAGCGGGGCCAGCCAGAGCCGCCCTGGTCCGGACCGTTTCGCCCCCGCGTCCGTATTTAACAGTTTTAGGAGTTGAACATGGGGAAAGCTAAGGAGCTTAGCGCTAAGCAAGAGCTTGAGCGCAGCCAGAAAAAAGCTAAGAAAGCTGCCAAAAAAGCCGCTAAGAAAGAGCGTGAAGCGCAAATCAGTGCCAACGCTAAGGATTGGGATGGCCGCCCGCTAACCAAGAAGCAGGCCCACAAGCTGGTTAAGGAAGGGCAGGTGCTGCCCTTGCCACAGGGCCACCCCAAAGTTGGCAAGAAATACCTGGCCAAGTTGGCTGCAGAGATGCAAAACCGTAACCAGGCCGGCGCTTGCCCGGCTGAGGCGAGCCACGGCGTCGAGACTAAAAACTGCCACCCGGGCCAGGCGCAGGACCCTAAAGACCCTAAGGTAACCACACAGCCAAAGGAGAAAGCTATGGCTAAAACCCACCCGCATGGGCATCCAGACACTGTCAGCCGCCACGATCCGCGCGACGTCGCCACCGTTGACTTTGACGAGGTAAACAACAAGCAGCACTACGCCCTGTACACGGTTTGGAAGCTGGCCGCCCCGCTACCTGCCGACGACGCCGTCCGTGAGGCCCTGGTGTACGAGTCGGTGCAGTATGTGGCCGGCTCAGGCGCCTCCACGCGCGGCTGGTATGACCTGGCCGGTTTTAGGGCTGGGGCTGACCTGCTGATTTGGTGGCTTAACGACGACCCCAAGGCGCTACAGGATGCCTACCAGCGTCTGCGCGCCAGTGCGCTGGGGCGTTACCTGGAGCCGGTGTGGAGCTGCATGGGTCTGCACACTCCGGCCGAGTTCAATCGCCGTCACATTCCCGCCTGCTTTGGGGGTGTGGTGCCGCGCGAGTGGATCATGGTGTACCCCTTCGTGCGCTCCTATGACTGGTATCTGCTCGATGCGGCTGAGCGTTCACGCATTATGGCTGATCATGGCCGTAATGGTTTTGCTCAGTACCCCGATGTTAAGGGCTCGACTTTGAGTGCTTTCGGTATGAGCGACTATGAGTGGGTGCTGGCTTTTGAGGCTGACGGCCTTGATCGCCTTGAGGGGGTTATGCACGCTCAGCGTTACACCGAGGCGCGTTTGCATGTGCGTGTGGATACTCCCTTCTACACTGGTCACCGCGTGGAGCCGGTGGTGTGGGCGCAGCGTCAGCCCCGAGTGTAAGTTGCGTTTTAGCGGCTAGTTTTGCCTACGACGACGGCGCAGCTTGGCTGGTCTAGGTTTGGCTGCTTCGTGGGCGCTGCGCAGCGGTGCACGTTTGTGCAGTAGTTGGCGAGGCTAGTTGGTGATTTTGTTTGGTGGTGTGCCCCAAGGCTTAGCCTTGGGGCACACGCCGTTTAAATGTTGACTAAATTTCTATGGCGCCCGTCACTTGGTTGGGTGTTTAATGAATGTGTGCGCGGCTACAGAGTGGTTGTGCATACACCCATCCCTACTGCCTTGGCTGCGCCAGTGTTCTGTAGCCGCAGACAAAGCAAGCGTCTAGAGGTGAACACGATGGAACGGTTATTTACAAGGATGCGCACGGGCGGGCCGCTGGTTTTGAGCCTGTTCCTGTTTTTCGCTGCCCGGGAGGTGTGGAACACCCGGCCACAACTGATGATCATTTGGCTGGTTGGCACCGTGTGTTGGTTGGCCGGAGAGATCTACGCGCGCTGGCAACACAAGCGCTTGGACTGGCCCGAGTGGATCTTGGCCTTTAAGCGCGGCTATCAGGGCAACACCAATTAAACCTTGTTAGCCAAGGCGGACCCGGCAAGGGGCCAGCTAAGCTGCCCCCTTGCCGGCTCTGCTGTGCCAGTGTTCGAGGGTATAGGCTGGGTAAATTTTGGTGGCCAGATGTTTGTAAATTTTCCAAACTAAAAATGCTGGCCATATAGGCGCATTGGGGTTAACATAGTGATTGAAGGGGTTGATACTTCAAGGCCCTAACAACAAGCAGCTGAGTCAATGTCGATAACGCTGCAATCGACTAAAACTTTTAAGGGCAGCAAATTAGCGCTGTGCCTGTATTGGCGCTGCCCTAATGGTGGAAACATTGATTTATTTAGGTTTCCTGCTCGCTAATTAGCTGAGTAGGTGGAGTTTGTGCGCCCTAATTGGCTTTTGGGTGCATTGAATTTGAGAGGAGAACAAAATGGAACAGTATCCGACTAAGGATCTAACGATTGATCCGCAGGTAGCCGAGGAAGCGATTAAGCGTTTAGCGCCTGAGGCTGTGGATGAAATTGGTGTGGACCGGTTGCGCACAGTACTCCAGATTTTAGATGAATACTCTGATTGCAAGGTTGATGATGAAGAGCTGTACTTGTTGTTAGATTTCTTTAATTGGGAATTTACGGGCACCCAAGAGCATATTTATGATTACAGGCGTCCCTGGCAAGACCAGATCGACTGGGATCTTGTAAAGGCAATGCTAGAGGAGCAGGTTCCTGAAGCTTTAGAAAAGCTTGGTTTCGACAGGCTTCGCACGGTTACCCGCATGATTAAAGAATATGGTGAAGGTAACCTAACTCTCGATGAACTGACTCGACTTGTGATCAATTACGATTTTGGTCTGACTGATATACCTGCAACGCTTGTGGGGGATGTTGGTTCTAGCCCAGATGAGGGACAGGTTAGTGAGGAACTGCGTTGGGCTTTTTCTGAGAAGCAGTTATCTTATGATGACTATGACCACATTTATTGGGCTCAAAGGGCTAAATAAGCTCTGATTCTATTTATGTATAAAGAAGTATTTGATCAGAAGGGAAAAGATCAAGATGGAACAGTATCCGACTAAGGATCTAACGATTGATCCGCAGGTAGCTGAGGAAGCGATTAAGCGTTTAGCGCCTGAGGCTGTGGATGAAATTGGTGTGGACCGGTTGCGCACGGTACGCCAGATCTTACGTGAATACTCTGATTGCAAGGTTGAGCCTAAAGAGTTACGAGCGTTGTTAAATTTCTTTAATTGGGAATTTACGGGTACTCAAGAACATGTTTATGATTTCAGGCGTCCTTGGCAAGATCAGATTGACTGGGATCTTGTAAAGGCAATGCTAGAAGAGCAGGTTCCTGAAGCTTTAGAAAAGCTTGGTTTCGAGCGTCTATGCACGGTTACCCGTATGATTAAAGAATATAGTGAAGGTAACCTAACGCTTGATGAACTAACTCGACTCGTGATCCATTACGATTTTGGTCTTACCAACATACCTGTAACGCTTGTAGGGGATGTTGGTTCCAGCCCAAAGGAAGGAGAAGTTGACCAGGAATTAAGTTATGCTTTTCATGATGACTTATTATCTTACGAGGATTATGACCACATTTATTGGGCTCAGATGGCCTGAATCTCGTAAATATGTCAACCGTAAAGGTATTGTGGCGGGGAAATGGTGGTGGGGGGACTTTCTAAAGAGAGTCCCCCCACCATGTTTAGATGCAATCCTGCTGATGATCGTTTGTGCTAAGCAGGCTGGTATTAGTTTGCCCAGGG
>CAJZDJ010000095.1 GCA_915063485.1 uncultured Actinomyces sp. | reverse complement strand
ACAATCAGGCGGGCAGCCAGCACTTGGCGGTGCAGGCGGTCTACTCGTACCGCATAGGCGAACAGGAACCAGCCAGCTACCAGCACTATTACTACAACAAGCAATACTGCCAGTAAGGCATCAATAGCTGCGGGAGGCAAAAGTGGTGCAGCGCTTATCACAGGCTTTCTCCTTCACGCAGGTTACGCAGCGCCCCGAGCATGGTGCGTTCGCCCGGTTCAGCTTCAATGCGGCTGTTAATGGTGGTTACGGCGACGTCGTAAACCGCCAGGATCTGGTCGGTTACGTTAGACCAGTCGTAGCGCTCCACGGCCACATTGGCGGCGGTAATCTTGGCCTGAGTGGTTTGAGGGTCATCAACTACCCCCATAATGGCCTGGGCTAAAGCATCGCTGTCACCATTTTTGAACATAGTGCCCAAGCGCCCATTTTCAAGCACCGCTGCGAAAGCCGCCAGATCAGAGGAAATTACGGCGGTGCCCGCTGCCATGGCCTCCACCAGCACAATGCCAAAAGATTCGCCACCGGTTTGGGGTGCCACATAGCAGGTGGCCGAAGCCAGCAAAGAAGCCTTATCGGCGTCGCTAACTCCCCCTAAGAAAGTTACTGCAGCCGCACTAGTGGCATCCAGGTGAGCCAGGGCCTGGGGGTTTTCGCCGCGCCCGGCCACCAAAAAACGTGCCTGCGGGAGACGGGCCAGCACCTGAGGCACAGCTTTTAGTAGCACTCCCAGGCCTTTACGCGGCTCATCAATACGACCCAAAAAAGCAATGGTGGGTGCCTGGGCGCTGCCGGTGAAACGTTCCTGCTTAGGGGCAGTGCGAAATGGCTTGGTGTACACGCCGTTAGGGATAATCACAGCGTCACCGCCATGGAAGTGTTGCAGGGTTTTTTTGGCCTCATTAGACACGGCAATTCGGGCCGTTAGCTTTTCAATCAGGCCCGAAACTATGGGGGCGGTAGCTTCACGCACCATGGAGTGGTCCATGGCTGCGTGGAAAGTACCTACCAGCGGGCCACGTGCTGCTTGTAGCGCCAACATACCGATTGAAGGAGTAATGGGCTCATGAATATGCAGCAGGTCAAAGTTGCCTTGCTCAATCCAGCGGCGAGTACGCACTGCCGGGGCCGCCCCGAAGTTAAGCCGAGCTACAGATCCGTTATAGGGAATCGGGATAGCGTTACCGGCACTGGTAATCCAGGCAGGTAGCTCCATTTCTGGGCCAGCCGGGGCCAGTACCCCTACTTCATGGCCGCGTCGCATCAACTCTTGCGCTAAATCTGTGACGTGAACCTGCACCCCACCTGGCACATCTAAGGCGTAGGGGCAGACGATACCAATGCGCATAGCTTCCTTTAACTTTCTTCACGCTGGCGAGCATGGGAACGTGCCAGGCGTTCTAGATCCAAGTCTTGAGTATAGATAGCCTGTAGCATATGCCAGTCCTGCGGATAGCGTGCTAATAGTTGTGCCATCTGAGACGCCCAAGCTTGGGTTTTGTCGAAAATATCTCCTCGATCATTGCTGACCTGATCAGCAACTTTACGCACATGGATGACAATGCCCCAACTGCTGCCAGCTAGGCGACGGCGTTGACCCTCCAGGCGTTCATAGCTAATTGCCCCCATCCACAGCGGTGAGTGGGTGCGTGCCGCTAGTACGGCCGGACCGGCAGCTACCCGGGCTGGTTGGCCACCAAAATCCACCTCGATACCTGCCGCACTTAGATCACGGTCAGCTAGTAAGGGGATGAAATAGTGTCCCTGCTGGGCTTTTTGAACTAGCTGTTCAAAGACTTTTTGCCCCGGTGCCTGAGCAATAATTTCCATGCCCAGCCCCTGGCGGAACTCAATGAACTTTTCAAACAGCTGGGGTGGCTCTACCTTTTCTGCCACGGTAAGCACAGTGGCTAGCTCTTGGCTGGCCCAAGCCCCAGCTAGATCCCAGTTACCGCTGTGCGATAGGGCAAACACCACATTGGCCCTGGCTACATCTGCTTTTAAAGCCTCAAAATCGCCTTCCACACGCACCCTATGACGCAGCTGTTCTGGCTGCACACCGGCCAGAGCAAAAGCTTCATAGAAGTAACGCATATAGGAACGCATACCTTCTCGGCTTAGACCACGCACATCATCGCTGCCAGTAAGGGTGTGTAGATTTGCTTCTAGCTGGCCCACCCCGCGTTTAGACGGGCGTAGGCGCTGGTGCAGCCAAGCCACATCTGCGCCGCGATTTGCTAGTGCGTAACCAAGTCTGGCAGGAATTTTGGGAGCTAATGACCAGGCGGCCAAATATAGTTTCGCCCCGGTCATTTAGCCTGCTTTGCAAAGTGAGAGTGCACTGCCAAAATTCGCTGCACTACCGTAATAAAGGCAGCCAGGGCCACTACCCCTAGGGCCACAGTTATGCACCAGGTACTCAAACCGAAACCTACCGCTAACACCCCTAGGCCACCAATAATTAGTCGGTCAGTGCGCTCAGCTAGACCCTTATGGGCGTCAGCTCCTACCGATTCGGCACGGGCACGCACATAGGAAACGCAAGCGCCCAGTCCTACACAGGCCACCGCGAAAGACACTGTCAAGGTGCGCTGGGTGCCGGCAGGCATGTACAGGGCCGCCCACACTGCCAAGGAACCAAACACGGCGGCGTCGGTCAAGCGATCCAGGCAGGAATCAAGAAAGGCTCCAAAAGGAGAAGATGTACCCGTGGCGCGTGCCAAGATTCCATCAAAAGAATCCCCGAACAGCACGATCAGCAGCAGCCCTACACCCAACAGGAAGTGTCCCTGCGGCAGGGTAAAAACCGCCACCACTACCGAAAGTACCGTGCCGGTAACTGTCAGCATGTTGGGGGTAATACCAACTTTAGCCATCGCCAGGGCCGGCTTGGTAAATAGGGTTTTTGTGATGCTACGCCCATGTTCGCCGAGCATAGTTACTCCTCAGTTGCGCTTAGTTTTATTTGACGTCCGCAGCAGTATTGGCTGCATCCCAGGCCTGTGCTAAAGCCTGGCGGGCGTCATCTAGTAACTGTGGAACTGCCTTGGTTTGCGCCACGATAGGCAGGAAGTTAGCGTCCCCACGCCAACGCGGCACCACATGCTGGTGCAGGTGCGCGGCAATACCGGCGCCAGCTACCTCCCCCTGGTTCATACCCAGGTTAATGCCGTCAGGCCCAGAAACATGGCGCAAAGTACGCATGGCCTGCGCGGTCATTTCACCTAACTCAATGCGTTCTGCATCGGTTAGCTCGGTGTAGTCAGCCACGTGACGGTAAGGCAGCACCAGCAGGTGACCAGGGTTATAGGGGTACAGGTTCATCAAGGTGAAGCACTGGGTACCCCGGCGCACCACCAAGCTGGCCGCGTCGTCGTCGCTAGCTGCAGCGCGACAAAACGGGCATTTAGGGGCGGAAGGATCCTCAGGCTTATCCTGACCGCCAATGTAAACCATGCGGTGAGGTACCCACAGACGCTGGAAGGCGTCGGGCACCCCGGGGTGATCAAAAGTATCCTCAATCACCCCGGCAATAGCCTGGCCAGCACTATCAAACTGCTCAGCGGCGCCGGTCACTTAAGCTACCTCAAGCTTTTCGCCAGCAGGGTCGTTAACGCGGCGCTTGATCACATCCACAATGTGGGCCACGGCCTCATCCACGGGCACCTGGTTGTGCTGGCTACCGTCACGGTAACGGAAGGAAACCGCGCCGGCCTCCACATCCTCGCCACCAGCAATCAGGGTGAAGGGCACCTTTTCCTTTGAGGCGTTACGGATCTTCTTGCCGAAACGGTCATCGGACAGGTCAATCTCTACGCGCACGCCCTGGCTACGTAGCTTGTCAGCCACTTGCTTAACGTAGTCGTTAAAGACCTCAGCCACAGGCACTAGCTTGACCTGCACTGGAGCTAGCCAGGTGGGGAATGCCCCGGCGTAGTGCTCTACCAGCACCCCAATGAAACGCTCTACCGAACCGAGCTTGGCGGAGTGGATCATCACCGGGCGGCGGTGAGAGCCGTCAGCGGCGGTGTATTCCAGGCCGAAACGCTCAGGCTGGTTGAAGTCATACTGCACCGTGGACATCTGCCAGGTACGCCCAATGGCATCCTTACACTGCACCGAAACCTTGGGACCGTAGAAAGCGGCGCCGCCCGGGTCAGGCACTAGATCCAAGCCGGTGGCCGCACAGGCATCCTCTAGCGCCTTGGTGGCCGCCGCCCAGTCCTCATCAGAACCGATGAACTTGTCTTTCTTCTTGCCATCCTCGTCGCGGGTGGATAGCTCCAGGTAGAAGTCAGTTAAACCGAAATCTTTAAGAATGGAGATGAAGAAGTTCAGCTGCATCCGGATTTCATCTTCAGCCTGCTCAGGAGTGCAGTAGGTGTGCGAGTCGTCCTGGGTGAAGCCGCGCATACGGGTCAGGCCGTGCACCACGCCGGACTTTTCGTAGCGGTAGTCGTGCCCCATTTCGAACAGGCGCAGCGGCAGTTCACGGTAGGAACGCCCACGCGAACGGAAGATCAGGTTGTGCATCGGGCAGTTCATGGCCTTGAGGTAGTACTCTTGGCCGGCCTTAACAATATTGCCCTCAGCGTCGCGTTCCTCATCAGCCAGCATGGGCGGGAACATGGTGTCAGCGTAGTAAGGCAGGTGCCCGGAGGTGTGGAATAGGCCGCCCTTAGAGATTTCGGGGGTGTGCACAAAGTCGAAACCGGCCTGCTTGTGACGCTCAATCACATAGGACTCGATTTCGTGGCGCAAAATCCCGCCCTTAGGGTGGAAAATCACCAGGCCGGGGCCAATTTCCTCGGGGAAAGAGTACAGGTCTAGTTCCTGGCCAAGCTTGCGGTGGTCACGGCGGGCCGCTTCAGCTAGGCGAGTCTGGTATTCCTTGAGGGCTTCCTTGCTGGGCCAGGCAGTGCCGTAGATGCGCTGCAGGGAGTCACCGGACTGGTCACCCTTCCAGTAAGCCGAAGAAGACTTGGTTAGTGCAAAACCTAGGCCGATCAGCTTGGTGTTGGGCAGGTGTGGGCCACGGCATAGGTCACTCCAAGCCACTTCCCCGTTGCGGCGCACATTGTCGTACATGGTTAGGCCGCCGGCGCCTACCTCGACTGAGGCGGCTTCAGCGCCCTTACCCTTGGTCTGGATTAGCTCCAGCTTGTAGGGCTGGTCTGCTAGTTCCTTGGCAGCGTCGGCTTCGCTGATGTCGCGGCGTACAAAACGCTGCCCTTCTTTAACGATGCGCTTCATACGCTTTTCGATTTCACGCATCAGCTCCGGGGTGACAGAGTCGATATTGCCAAAGTCGTAGTAGAAACCGTCGGTAATGAAGGGGCCAATACCTAGGTTTACCTGCGGGAATAGTTCCTGCACGGCCTGAGCCATAACATGGGTGGCACTGTGACGCAGGATGTTTAGGCCGTCTTCACTGTCGATAGCGATGGGTTCCACTGTGGCGCCAGCAGGTAGCTCACGCTCCAGGTCCCAGGGCTGGCCATCGACTTTAACCGCTACTACCTCTTTACGGTCTGCATAGATGTTGGCCCCGGTAGTGCCCGCCTCTACCTTGGTGGGTACGCCGTCGATGTTTAGCTCGATTTGCGGCTGCTGGCTGGGCTGCTGGCTCACAGTATTCTCCTTTAGTTTGTGTTCAGGACGCTGGACAGGTGCGGCCTTTTCAAAGGCTAAGTTTAGCGCTTGATAGCCTCTGAGGCTTTCGCGGCCACCACAGTGGCTTTACGCACTAGGTGCTTGGCCTTCTTGGCGGCCACTAGTGCCTCGAAAACCGGGCGCTGTACGGGCACGTCCCAGGCGCCGTCGACTTCCGTGGGGTGCTGGGCGAAACGCTTCTTGTACATGCCCACGCTGTACAGCTCGGGCACGCGAGTAGAGCCGGCCCCCATGAAGTCATAGCCCTCGTAGCCCTTGGCAGCCAGGTCACAGGCGGCGTACCAGTCGGTGGCCTCGGCGGCGTGGGTGGCACGGTCAGCGGTGGTAGAGGCGCCATAGTAGGCAACCGCACTAATGCCGTTGACAGTGACTAGCACCCAGGCCACGGGGCGTCCGTCTAGGCGCGCCACGTACATGCGGGCCTGCTCTCCTAGGGTGGTGAGCATGGTCCAGTACACGTCTGCACTGTGGGGGGTGAAGCCGTCACGCTCACTGGTTTCTTCTAGGACGCGGTAGACCTCATCAAAGGTGGCGCGGTCCATGCCAGTTTCGTCCTTAATGACGACGCCGGCTTCTTTGGCTGCGCGTTCGGCTCGCTTAATCCCACGGCGGCCTTCTTTAGGCATGGCGGCGGCTATTTTCTCAGGGGTCTTGCCGGTTAGGTCGATGATGTAGGTGCGGTCATAGGTGAGCGTGTTGAGTAGCTCGTGGCAGTCCGGGGCGCTGAAACGGGCGTGCATACGCACAAAAGCAATGCTCTTATCACGACGGCGCACCTCGGGGATCAGCAGGCTGCGCAGGTGGGCTTCACGCTC
>CAJZDJ010000094.1 GCA_915063485.1 uncultured Actinomyces sp. | reverse complement strand
CACATAACCATGGCCATAAACATCGACAATTTCTTCATCGAATTACCCCTTCCGAATTGCTTTTAAGGCTACCCCCCCCCCCGCATGAAATCCGCAAGAGCAAATTTGAAGAAATCCGCAGCTTCAGCCCCTGGTAAGGGACCACAGCGTAACTACCACTTTCCATAGAGACACAAAACTACGGAGCTCACTTGGCAAGTTCTTCAAACACGTCCGCGTAAGCATCCATGAAGTCGACAGCGACGTCGACAGCACTCGCCGCCTGCTGGGCCGGTTGAATAACCACCCAGGGCCTGTTGTTCTTGAGGATCATGACAGGCTTCCCCGTCCGGTTCACCTCTGCCGTCACTCGCGAAAAGTTATTCTTCGCCTCGGCGAGCCCCATAGTAAGAGCCGACATATTACCCCTTCGATTCTAGCCACAATTATGGCCAGAATATGGCATCAGATCAATCGATTGGCCACAACGAGCGCGGAAGATCTGACACTCGCCACGCTCGCCTAATAAAGAAACACCGGCCTCGTCCCACGAATCAGGGACGAGGCTGGGGCCCGCTACTCTAGCCGGCTATTTTGATCAGCTTAGCCGGCTATTTGGGTCAGCTTAGTCAGCTTTACTCAGCTAGGAAGCTACTCGAAAGTGTCACTCCCACTCAATGGTGCCCGGAGGCTTGGAGGTGCAGTCGAGCACCACGCGGTTGACCTCGGGGACGGTGTTGGTGATGCGGGTGGAGATGCGCGCTAGTACCTCATAGGGCAGGCGTGTCCAGTCGGCGGTCATGGCGTCCTCACTGGAAACTGGGCGCAGCACGATCGGGTGACCGTAGGTACGCCCGTCGCCCTGTACACCTACACTGCGCACGCCAGCTAGCAGCACTACCGGGCATTGCCAGATTTCCTCATCCAGCCCGGCAGCGGTTAGCTCCTCGCGGGCGATCAGGTCGGCGGCGCGCAGTACGCGCAGGTTTTCTGCGGTTACTTCACCAACAATGCGGATACCCAGGCCGGGGCCGGGGAAGGGCTGGCGCGCCACGATTTTCTCGGGCACACCCAGTTCGCGCCCAATTGCGCGCACCTCATCCTTGAACAGCTCGCGTAGCGGCTCGATCAGCTCAAAGTCCAGGTCGTCAGGCAGGCCGCCCACGTTGTGGTGACTCTTGATGTTGGCTGCACCCTCGCCGCCGCCGGATTCGACGACGTCGGGGTAGAGCGTGCCCTGCACCAGGAACTTAATCTCACCACCGGCAGCGCCAACCTCCTCAATGACGCGGCGCTGAGCCGCCTCGAAGGAGCGAATGAATTCGCGGCCAATGATCTTGCGCTTGGTTTCGGGGTCGGTTACCCCAGCCAGGGCGCTAAGGAAACGCTCGGTTTCATCCACGGTGATTACGCGGATACCCATGCCCTCGGCGTAGTCGTGCTCAACCTGTTCGCGTTCACCGGCGCGCAGCAGGCCGTGGTCCACAAAGATGCAGGTGAGCTGGTCACCAATGGCCTTGTGTACCAGCGCGGCGGCCACGGAGGAGTCTACGCCACCGCTTAGGCCACAGATTACGTGGGCGTCACCCACCTGCTCGCGGATGCGTTCAACCTGCTCATCAATGATGTTGCCGGGCGTCCAGTCGGCAGCCAAGCCGGCGCCGTCGTAAAGGAAATGCTCCAGGGCACGCTGACCGAACTCGCTGTGCAGCACCTCAGGGTGCCACTGCATACCGAACAGCCGGCGGCTGCGGTCTTCAAAAGCGGCCACGGGGGTCTCAGCGGTGGAAGCGGTAACCACAAAGCCTTCAGGGGCGGACTGCACCGAGTCGCCGTGACTCATCCACACCACCTGGTTTGCGGGGGTGGAGGCGAACAGGCAGGAGTTGGAGTCCACCTCAGCGGGAGTGTGCCCATACTCGCGGGTGCCGGTGCGGCCCACGCGCCCGCCCAGGCCCTGCGCCATGGTTTGGAAGCCGTAGCAGATACCCAAGATCGGAACGCCAGCATCGAAAATGGCCGGGTCTACGCTGGGGGCGCCTTCCTGATAAACCGAGGAAGGACCGCCGGAAAGAATAATCGCCGCCGGCTCTTTGGCCAGCATGTCGGCGACGCTCATGGTGTGCGGGACGATCTCGGAGTAGACCTTGGCCTCACGTACACGTCTAGCAATTAGCTGCGCGTACTGGGCACCGAAGTCCACCACAAGAACCGGCTTGGGGCCGCCGGCGGGGCTTACAGAATCGGTCACCTTCTTAGGTTACCTGCCCGCCGCTAAAGTTTTCAGCCCCGTGCCCGACGCCGTCGCTCGCCTCCACCCCAGGGTGTAAGTTTCGCTTGCCTTACTCCCCCACTGGCACCACGCCTCTCCTGCTCAGGGCGTAAGTTCCGCTTGTTCTGCTTCCCCACAGCCGACGCCGCAACCACCCAAAACTCCCAAAACCTACCCGCTGAGTTGCAATTTCTTGCAAAATCAAGAGCTATTAAAATAGAAGTTTTCCACCTTCGATTTATAGGCTTTACATAAGAATGCAGGCCACGACGGCTTGCGGCACTCCCCTTGGCAGCTCCCTACAGATACGGACTTTTTGGCGCATTGACAAGGAAAACTGGCAGATAAATAATTTTAGTGAGGCGGGCTTCACAGCATCAGCACAGCCCCTGATCTTGTAACCAACCTCAAAATCGTGGTCGTTAATTCATTTAGCCTCCACCTGCCTCAATACTGCGACGTCTATTTACAACCACTAGCAGAAAGGATTAGCCCAATGGCAACCGTCGCGCTTTTGGGTGCAGGCTTCATTGGGAATCTCCACGCTGCCAACCTAGCCGTGCACCCGCACGCAGAACTGAGCTGGGTATTTGACCCCCAGAGCGAGCTGGCTAAACTAACTGCGCGCAAATATCACGGCATTGCCGCCTCTAGCGCCCGCCAGGTTTTTGCCGATCCCAGCGTGGATGCGGTAATTATCGCGTCCACCACTGACTCCCATGCCGAACTACTCGATCTCGCGTTAGAGCACCAAAAGCCTGTACTGGTTGAGATGCCTCTGACCACTTCGGCACTTAGCGGCAACGATTACGTCAAGCGCTTCACCGATGCACACCTGCTAGCTATGCCAGATCTGTGCCGGCGCTTTGCGCCCAACTACATTCAGCTGCGCACCTGCATTTGTGATGACTCTTTGGGAGACATTGAGCTGTTGCAGATCTCTTCACGCGGCATTTCTCTATCCCCCTTTGAGAATTATGGACACCGCCAGGCCCGCCTGCGTGAGCGCCTATTTCACTTCTTTGACCTGGCCACCTGGCTACTTAACAGCCTGCCGGTAGATATTTACGCAGCCTCCAGTCGGCTTGAAGATGCACCCAACTCCCCCATCAATACCTGCGTGGCCACGCTGCGGTTTGCCAACGGCGCCCTGTGCCAGTTGGACGCCTCCATGCGTGACGGCTTGAGCTATGACGAGCGAGTAAGTGCGCGCGGTGCCTTTGCTGCCGCCGAAACCCAACGTGGTTCTAGCGTGGCACTGCGCCTGCACCAGACCCAACGCTCAGTAAAACGCTATG
This sequence comes from uncultured Actinomyces sp., assembly GCA_915063485.1. Lineage (GTDB taxonomy): Bacteria > Actinomycetota > Actinomycetes > Actinomycetales > Actinomycetaceae > Actinomyces. The sequence goes on along the minus strand of CAJZDJ010000094.1, from coordinate 2,961 downwards.
TGGATGCCGATTGGCATGAGCGTATCACCCCGATTTTTGCCAGTTCTCTAGAGGGTTTCCTGAGTGCTCTTGAGAGCGAGGAAACCCCACCAGCCACCCTGCAAGACGCCATTGTTGCGCAAGTGATCACACAAGCGTTCGCTCAGTCACTGACTGAAGAGCGCCCAGTGCCGTTTAATTGGAACAACCCTCTAGGTTTGTCAGTAATAAAACCTAATTTTTTTGACGCCCGCCACACCGCCTAGCGACAGTGCGCAGACGTATGCCGCAGCTCACGATAATTCGTGCATACAAATCTTTTCAGACCGGGTAATATATTCATCAACAGCGAGGCGCGAAACGTTTCGGAAGATTTTCTGAAACAGATTGCAGTAACTTGCTAGAGAGCTTGATCCTAAGCTCCCCAAATACATACAAACCCCAGGAGATAACGAAAATGACTGCCGTACTCGAGACCACCACCACCGCTACTTCCACCCAGTCCGTCGCCAAGAACGACACCCGCGACGCCGACCTCTACAGCTTCATCATGGCCATGGGCGCTATCGCCGTCATGGTTGTCCTGATGGCCCTAGTTGGCGCCCTCACCGGCACCGCCATCATCACCATCGCCGCCGGCCTAGTTGCCAGCGCCGCCACCTTCATCGGTGTGTACACCGGCATCAACCTGTTTAACCGCTGACTAAACCTCAGGTGGCTGGTGGCCACTGTAGTTAGATAGCCGCCGCCAGCCACCCTCCGGGGTTTCCTTCACCCGGTAAATACTCGCGCTAGCAGCAAGTCCCGCATTCAGCGGTAAATCCCCTAACTGAATATCCCAGGATGCCTCCAGCGTCCTTTTTGTTTAGCTTTTGTTTGGCCCCTTGCGGACGTCTTGGCTAGGGCGTCATTTTTTGTTGCCAGCCACTTTCGCTGCCCACCACTCTTTTTATTTTTGACGACGACGCCGTCGTCTCCCCCGCAGCACCGCCTCCAGCAGCAACGCCCTCAGCCGCACCACCCCCAGCAGAACCGCCTGCCTCCCAAGCCACTCCCCTATGGCCAGATTCTAGAAGTGGCTGCGCAAAACCCCTCATGCTGTTAACAACATAGATGCCAAGATACAAAAGTGCCCGGCACTTAATGTGCCGGGCACGATTTAGCTTGTTAACAAGCTAAAAACGTCACAGAGACATGTCCACAACGGCGCGACCTTGAACTTCGCGGTTACGCAGAGCCTCGTAGCCCTCGGCTACGTCCTCCAGCTTGTAGCGGCGGGTGACCAGGTCGTTGTAGTCGATTACGCCACGGGCGGCGAGGTCTACCACGGCCGGCAGGTCCTGACGGGTGCGAGCACCGTAGGAACCCAGGATCTTCTGGCTGCGGCGCACAGTACGGTTGATCTCAACGTCAGCGGTCTGGCGGCCGGCACCCAGGCCGATCGGAACCATGCGACCGCCGTCGGCCAGTACGTCCATGGCGGTGGCCCAGGTGGCGGGAATACCCAGGGCTTCGAAAGCCACATCTACACCCTTGCCGTCGGTGAGCTTGAGAACCTCTTCGCGAGCGTTCTGCTTGACGGAGTTGACCACAGCGGTGGCGCCGAACTTCTTGACGGCTTCGAGTTTATCGTCGTCGACGTCAATGGCGATTACCTGACGAGCACCGAAAGCGTTAGCGATCTGGCAAATGTTGGAACCCACACCGCCAGTGGCGACCACGGCTACGGTCTCACCGAAGCGCAGGTCAGCGCCACGACGCACAGCACCGTAACCGGTCATGGCGGCGCAGCCCAGGATGGCGGAGGTAACCGGGTCAACACTGTCGGGCACGGGGGCCACGGCGGTGGCGGGGATTACGGCGTACTCAGCCAGACCACCCATGGAGTACATGTAGATGGGCTCGCCGTCGAGGGACTCTAGGCGGGTCTTGCCGTCGTAGAGCACGCCCTTTAGGCGGTTTAGCTCAAAGAAGGGCTCGCATAGCTCGTCGTGGCCGGAGTTGCAGTGGTGGCAGCGGCCGCAAGGCATTAGGAAGCCACCGGCAACTTGCTGGCCAACCTCTAGATCGGTGAACTCGTTACCCGGGCCCACCTCAACGATCTGGCCAGCTACTTCGTGGCCGAGCACTGCGGGCAGCGGAAAAGCAATGGCGCCGCCAATAACGTGCAGGTCAGAGTGGCACAGACCGCAACCGCTAACCTTAACCAGCACCTCACCGAAACCCGGACGCGGGGTCTTAATGGTCTCTACCTGAAGGCCTACCTGCGGGTCGCGCAGCACTGCAGCACGCATAGTTTCGGGGATCTCCACGACGCTCTCGTTGGCCATTACGGCCCACCTCTCTGTGTGATACGTATTTTGGGCACCTGCCGGTGCAATGGGTTTAGCCTACCCCACCAACCCCGATTTGTCGTGACATATGGTCTCGAAATTGAGGATTTGCGCTATCAATTATGCTCGCGGGAGAGTTCGTGCAACTTTTTGGGAAGTAGGTCCCAGCTGCACGGTTCGCGTACGACGACGGCGCCACAGCCGGCCCACAGTAACCGACCGGCGTCGTCGCATGCGTACCGGCGTCGTCGCTGGCAGTTCACATGCGTAGTTCACGGGGCATACGCACCATAACCAGCATAAATACCCACAGATAGAACACAAACAGCGCCATTAGCAGCGACCTGAAACTAAATTCAACCGCCAGTGCGGCCACACCCAACACCACAAAGCGGGCCAGGGCATTAGCCAAAGCACTCTGAGCGCGCTGCCAGTTAACCAGCCACGGCGGCACGCGGGTATCAATAGCTCCGTGACAAGCCGGGTAAATCAGCCACCGCTGCACCGCCAAAGACGCGCTCACCAGGATTATTAACAGCAGCCCACCCCAGGCATCTAAACCCAGCTTAGGCAGAGTGGCCAGGGCCGTCATCGAGGCTAAAACCAAAATAATGCAACCAAAAAGCACTCGCAGATAGCGCTGGCCCCA
>CAJZDJ010000093.1 GCA_915063485.1 uncultured Actinomyces sp. | reverse complement strand
TGGTTAGTACCCGCCAAAATTTGGCCTTGGCCCTATGTGACCTGCCTGAGCAGCTGGCTTATGGGGCTTTTAACTGGGACAGCGCCACACCGCTAGGGATTTTTGGTACCAGCGCTTCAGGGCGCACCGCTGCCCTACGGCAACTGGCTAGCAGCGCCGCCCAGGCCGGTCTGGTTACCCATATGATAGGCGCTGATTTAAACCAGCTGACCTTGCCAAATGCAGCCCTGTCCGGCTCGCAGCTAGATACCTTTCACCCTTGCGAAGTTTTGCGCCTGACCCAGTTAGCTTTGGAGGGAAAACTGCGTGACCAACTGCTGCTAATTGATGATCTGGACTGCGTGAGCGAGGCGATAGACACTGTCTTGGGGCTGGGTGAAGGCCGTGACGTGCTAGAAAAACTGGTTAACGCTTCACGTCGAGGCCTGTTTGCCCTAGCTTTGGCCGGGGATTTAGCTAATGCCTCAATGCGTTGGTGCGCCAATATTTCCCAGCGCCTATATCTGGGAGTTTGCTCTGACGCCCTGGCTGATCAAGCCGGCCTTAAACGCTGTCAGCAGGCCCCCAATCAGGTGGGTGCCGGGGTGCTTACTTTAGCCTCGCACTGGTGCGCCGCCCAGATTTTGCTGGCGCCAGCTTTTGCTACTGCAGCTACGACGACGGCGCTTGCAGCTTCCCCACTTGCAGCTCCGACCCCGCTGCCCCCACCGCAGGCGCCAAACCAGCCACCCTGGAGCTGTGCCAAGCTGGCCCCAGTTGTGGCCCTGCCGGAGATTGTCCCCATCTGCCCACCCTGGGCACTGGGTTTAGGTGGTGACCAAGCCCAGCCTTGGTGCCCGCAGCTAAGCCAAGGGCTGGCCATCATTGGGCCTGCTGGTAGTGGCCGCAGCACCGCCCTGGCGCGCGTCTACGACGTTTTACAGGCTACCGACCCAGCCCTGGCTCAGCGTGCAATTTTTATCGACAACCTAGACCAAGCCTGCCCAAGCGCCATTAACACCGTAGAAACTGCCATAAACACTGGCAGGGCGGTTTTTGCCACCGCCCTAACCAGCCGGGCCGCCAACACTTACAGCGGGCCCCTCTCCCAGCTGCGCAACCTGAGTCCACTGCTACTACTTGCCCCCGGCCTAGGCGAAGGGATGCAGCTAGCTAATGTGCGACTAACGCGCTGGCTTGATCCTCACCGCCAGCACCTACCAGGCAGGGGGCTTGTCATAGCTAGCTCACAAATCACACCTATACAGATATGCCAAAATACCAGCCCAACATTTGCAGATAACCCACAAGTGTAGGCTTTTCCACAAGTAAACCTCTTGAAATTTACAAAAACTGCTCAAAAGTGCCCAAATGTGATTACTTCCACCGCATTTGTGCGCAGTTCTCAGGTAAAAAGTCTTGTCCTAGCGCTTATACCGTGTGAGAGTTGGACAGGCAAATCGAACGGGCGATCGGCGCTACGGCGGCGACGACCGTTCATCTGTTTTTACCTGGCCTTAACGGCGGTATTAAGAAGGGAGAATGTCATGGACTGGCGTGAGCGTGCAGCATGCCTGAACGCAGACCCGGAGCTGTTCTTCCCTGTGGGTAACACCGGTCCGGCAATCGCCCAAATCGCGGAAGCCAAGACTGTATGCCGCAGCTGTTCAGTTGTGGATGTGTGTTTGAAATGGGCTCTGGACAACGGTCAAGACGCTGGCGTCTGGGGTGGAATGAGTGAAGACGAACGGCGCTCCCTAAAACGTAGGGCTGCCCGTGCTCGTCGTTCTGCCTGACCGAAAATTTATGGCCGCACCATTTGGTGCGGCCATAAGTTTTTGGTGCGGCCATAAATTTTTTTAACGCGCCTAGTCCTCCAGGTGGGCGTGGATAGTTACCACCGTGCCGCCTTGCGGGTTAGGTGACCAGTCAATGACGCCGTGCAGCTCAGTGCGCACCAAGGTGGAGACAATCTGGGTGCCCAAGCCAGTCATTACCTTGCCCTCAGCTAACCCCTCGCCGTCGTCGCTAACCAGCACCTTCAAAGCGGCCCTATCACGCTGGGCACTAACCGTAACCGTACCGTCATGTTTAGCCAAGCCATGCTCAACAGCGTTAGCGACCAGCTCCGCCAGTACTGTGACCAGGGCCTGGGCGGCGTCGCCACCGACCATGCCAAACTTACCTTCCAGCTGGACACTTACCTTGTGGTCACTTTCAGCCACCAGCGCGGCTTGACGCAAAACCTGACCGAAAACCTCATCGAAATCAACGGTTTCATTAATGTTTTGGCTCAGTGCATCGTGCACGGTGGCGATGGTGGCCACGCGCCGCTCTGCCTCACGTAGGGCCGCCTGTGCCTCGGGCTGCTCAGCGCGTCGCGCCTGCATACGCAGCAGTGCCGAGACGGTTTGTAGATTGTTTTTAACGCGGTGGTGAATTTCGCGGATGGTGGCGTCCTTGCTCAGCAACACCTGCTCACGACGGCGCAGCTCGGTAATGTCACGCACCAGCAGCAGTCCCCCAGCCCGCTGGCCAGCGTCTAGCAACGGCACGGAACGCACCGCCAGGAACACTCCCCCTAGCTCCAGCTCAGTTAGCCAAGCCTGGCGTCCCATAAGCACCAGCGACATAGTCTCATCCACGTGGCTATGGGGAGGAATCAGGTTAGTTACCTGCTCAAGTAGCTGTACTTTATCCAGGCTTCCCTTAATACCTAACCGGTGAAAACAGGTGGTTGCGTTAGGCGAGGCGTAGGTAACATTCCCCTCAACACTGAGGCAGATCATACCGTCAGTTACACGCGGCATCCCGTGGCGTACGCTGGTGCCCGCCCCGGAGACGGGAAAATCTCCCTGAGAAATCATCTGGCACAGGCGGTTAGCCGCTTGCAGCTGGCCATCGTCAATCAGGCGCCCGCCGCTAAGCAGCCCCACGGTGGATTCACGAGTTAGCACTGCAATAGCTCGCCCGCCGCACACCACCGGAATGAATTCTTCTTTAACAGCTACCGTGCCGTTCCAAATATTGTTTTTAGCGACCCTTACCTGGCAGGAGGCCAGCGCTTCCAGGGCCAGTGCTTCACGCGCCGCCGGCATACGCAGGCCGATTACGTCGTCGGGGTGCACAGTGGTGTTGTTGGAGGGGCGACACTGATCCATAGCCATCAGACGCCCATTCTTGTTACACACCCACAGCACCAGGTCAGCCATCGACATGTCAGCCACCAGCTGCCAGTCCCCCACAAGTTGATGCAGCCAGTCCAGGTCAGCTGGAGCAAACTCAACTTTGTCTCGTAGCGCTGCGGGGAGAGTCGTCATGACTCCAGCCTAGCGCGCATGGCAGGCTTATCTCATGCGTACATCAGTGAAAATAAATTATCAGGCTCCTTGCGAACAGATTTTGTCAATGTTTAACGACCCGGCTTACCAGTTAATCCGTTTTGGTAGGGCCCCGCTAGAAAATTTGCACGCTAACGCCCTGCCCACCAGCGCCGACGACGCCGGTAAAACCTGGCAGGGTACGCTCACTAAGGCCACCGTGAGCCCCACCGTCATTCCTGCCAATGCCAGCCGTTTCATAAAGGGTGAGGTAAACCTGGCTCTGGCTCAGCGTTGGTGCACCCAACCCCGCTCTGACTCAAGCTACCAGGGCCAAATTGCCACCCAGATCAGTGGGCTACCGCTCAAACTAAGCGGCCAGGGCACTTTAACCCCCACCGCCTCAGGCTGCGAGTTAAACGTGGATATTGACGCGACTTTGGCGATCCCGCTTTTTGGTGAGCGCATCTTACGCAGCGCCTTAAAGTTCTCCGACGACGCCGTCGCCTATGAACTTGCCTGCGCCGCTAAGTACCTGGCGGACCACAGCGCAAACTAGCCTAGGGCGCACCCAAACTGCCTGCCCGGCCGCAGCCCTAGCGAGGCCAGATGCCGGGCACAAGGTCCATTGCGCCGCAAGCAATAGCCCTGTCAGCTGGCGGCGCAGCATGTAAAGATATTGCACATGAGTGAACTACATCCTGAACTTGTCCCTGCCAACCTACCCGCCGCCGGGGTTTGGGCTAAGCGCCTAGGCACCCGCCACTACCTGGCCGGAAACGAAGCCGGCGTAAGCGTTGAGGTTGGCGGCGAAGGTAACTTCACCCCCGGTGAACTAATGAAAATCGCCCTGCTCACCTGCCAGACTCTCTCAGCCGACCACCGTATCGCCCGCGAACTGGGCCAAGACGGTCAGCTGACCGCCGTGACCACCGCCGTCAAAAACGATGCGGAAGAGCGCTACGAGTCCTTCGACGTCGACATTGACGCAACCCTAGCCGGCCTAGACGAAAACCAACTAGCCAAGCTGCGTGAACGCGTGGAGGTAGCCATTAACCGTTACTGCACGGTAGGCCACACGGTAGAGCACGGCGCCCACGTAACCACCCGCCTCAACGGCACCCCTATCGCCTAATTAACCACTAACTGAAGGGAGCGGGGGCTTGTCCCTAGAACCTAGCAAGTTTGAAACTGCACTAGATAAGGCCCTATCCATTCCGGCAGAGCGGGTGGTTGTGCGCGCCGAGCGCATGCGGGCCCAACACCCCCACGCCACCACCGAAGAACTGGTGGAATTGGCTGGGCGCACCCTAGTGCGTGACGTTTCGCTATCTAGCGGGGCAGTAGGTACCGCCGCCGCTCTACCTTCAGTTGGCACCATTACGGCAGCGGGCCTAACCACGGCCCAAACCGCCGCATTTTTCGTGCAAGCCGCCTACTATGTGCTCACCGTAGCCCAGCTGCAAGGCATTTCCGTGGTAGACCGCGAGCGCCGTCGTACCCTGCTGCTCAGCGCTCTGTTGGGCAAGGAGGGCCAGGAAATTATTGAGGGTCAGCTGGGGATGCAATCTCTGGTGTGGGTGGGGCAGCTGGTTAACACCCTGCCTATTTCCACGGTGCGTACGGTTAACGCCAAACTGGCTACTCGCGCCGCTAAGTATGCCGGGCGCAAGGTTTTGGGCGTGGCTGCTGGGCGCCTGGCTCCCCTGGGGATTGGCGCGGCTGTGGGCTGGTGGGGTGGACGTTCCCTGGCCCGGCAGGTGATTGAGTCCACCCAGGTGGCGATGCAGGATCATGCCCTGGATCTTTCCACTCTCAAAGTTGCAGACCTGGACTTAGATGAAAGCAAGGTTATCGACCTATGAGCTACCCCTTTTTGGAGGCTATGGGACTAACCGCGCCTGAGGGTGTGGATGTGGCCTATGAGGAGCTTTTAGCTGAGGTGCTCACCAGTGGCGCCCGTAAATCTGACCGCACCGGTACGGGCACGCTCAGTGTTTTTGGACGCCAGCTGCGCTATGACCTAAGTAAGGGTTTTCCGCGTATTACCACCAAGTTTGTGGCTATGAAGGCGGTTAAAGGTGAGCTGCTGTGGTTCTTGCGTGGCGATACTAATGTGCGTTGGTTGCAAGAGCGTGGCATCACCATTTGGGATGAGTGGGCTGACGACGCCGGTGAGCTGGGGCCGGTTTATGGTCACCAGTGGCGTAGTTGGCAGGGGGCTGACGGGGCCACCTACGACCAAATTGCGCAGCTAGTTGCGGATTTGCGGGCTAACCCTGATTCGCGCCGGATGATTGTTTCAGCCTGGAATGTGGGGGCTTTGCAGGATATGGCGCTGGCACCTTGTCACGCTTTCTTCCAGTGCTATGTGGCCGAGGGCAAGCTGTCTTTGCAGATTTATCAGCGCAGCGCCGACCTGTTCTTAGGGGTGCCGTTCAATATTGCTTCCTATGCGCTGCTGGTGCATATGTTGGCGCAGCAAACTGGTTTGCAGCCGGGTGAGCTGGTGTGGACTGGCGGGGATTGCCACATTTATTTGAACCACTTGGAGCAGGTGCGCACGCAGCTTAGCCGGGTGCCGCAGGCCTATAGCTTCCCCACCTTGCATCTAAATCCGGCTGATTCGATTGATAGCTATCAGATGGATGACATTGATGCTTCTGATGGCTACCGTCACCACCCCACGATTAAGGCTCCGGTAGCGGTGTGAGCGGTGTAGTTGCTGCCTCTGGCCTATTTGGATCTGGCTCTGGAGCGACAGCTCCGGCAACCACGACGGCGCCGGCGTTGTCTCCGGCTTTGGGGCGCGTGGGGCTGATTTGGGCCCAGTCTGACGACGGCGTGCTTGGGGTTGACGGCGACATGGCCTGGCGGGTGCCGGCTGATTTCAAGCATTTCAAGGCGTCCACTATAGGTTGCGGCGTGGTTATGGGTTCACGCACTTGGCATTCGTTAGGTTCAGCTCTGCCTGGACGTAACTGTGTGGTGCTCACCCGTCGGGGTGTAGATGGCCCCACCTGCGCATCCACCCTAGATGAAGCGTTGCAGCTGGCTGGAGCGGGCCTGGGGCCAGATGCGCGTGAGGGCATTTACCGCTCTTTACCCCGGGTTTGGGTGGTAGGTGGAGCCCAGGTGTATCAGCTGGCTTTAGATAGCGATTTGGCTGATGTGCTGGTGATTAGCGAGCTGGAGCTAGATGCCCGCGCCAAGCTGGGGCCCTTGCATGGGCGCCAGTTAACCCTGGCTCCCCAAGTGGATTATTCACGTTTCCGTCTAGAAGCCAGTGCCAGCGATAGCCATTGGCGTCCGCTTAGTGGCGATGCCCGCTGGCGCGTAAAAACCTGGGTGCGCGCCTAAACCACCCCCAAAAAGTCGTGCCTAAAGCATCCCTAAAAGTCGTGGCCAGCCGGTTTAA
>CAJZDJ010000092.1 GCA_915063485.1 uncultured Actinomyces sp. | reverse complement strand
AGCTCAGGGTGACGACGGCGCAGCTCACTAACTACCGTCCCTTTACCTACCGCTGTGGGACCTGCCAACACGAATAGTTTAGAGATGCTCATAAGCTGATTGTAACGGCGGCAAGGGGGAAACCCGTAAAACCCAATCTGGGAGTTACCCTTGCGGATAACTCCCAGATTGGATCAATTAACATCAGCCGAAGCGGTCGATCAGCTTGGCGCGCTGCTTAGCACCCAAGCCCTTGACGCGACGGGACTGCGAGATCTCGAACTCGTCGAGTAACGACTGTGCGGTGGTAGCCCCCACTCGGGGAAGCGCTTGCAGCAAGGCTACGACCTTCATACGGGTGATTGCCTCATCTTCTTCGGCGCTATCTAGCACCTCAGACAGCTTCAGCTTTCCCGACTTTAGGTCTGCCTTCACTTGGGCGCGACGCACCCTAGCGGCAGCAGCCTTTGCGAGCGCGTCCGCACGCTCTTGAGCGGTTAATGATGGAAGTGCCATGACGACTCCTTCGCCAGACCAGGTGATGACATATCTAGATTAAGCCATGTCAGACCTGGTTTGCACCTGATTTGGCGCCGCGTCTCCCCGTAAAAGTGTATCTACCTGGGCAAATGCGGTAAAGGTTATAACTGCGCAGGTAAACCTATTTGCGCAGGTCATTGGCACTACCTCAGTGGCGTAAAAGCTAGCAAAACCGGCGCTATCAGTGGTGTTAGTGATTTTCGGCGCGATTTTTTAGAAAACTAAAATGTGCCGAAGTTAACATTCACTGTAGCGCGTTTATAACTGTTTCACAGGCTGATCTTGCAGCTTTGCGCAGTTCATCCACCTTCGGTCCGGCTTTAAGTACTCCTCGGGAGGTGGATGCCAGTACCTGCGGACGGGCGTTTGCAAATACTTGTTCAAGCTCCGGCGCCCCGGCCCCTTGGGCACCTACACCCGGGGCGAGTAGCGGCCCGCCGCTTGCGGCTAGATCAAGACCCAGGTTAGCGACAGCGTCGCCAACCGTAGCCCCCACCACCATGCCAATACTACCAAGTTGACCCGCGTCAATGGCAGCTTTGTTAGCCTGCGCAACACCCTGGCAAATGTTTGCGGCCACAGCCACCCCGTCAGCGCCGCGAGCATGCTGCACACTGGCACCTTCCGGGTTGGAGGTTAGGTCTAGCACAAACACGCCTCGGTTGTTTTGCTGGGCTAGTTCAATTGCGGCAGATAGCGAGCCAAAACCCAGATAGGGCGAGAGCGTGATGGCATCAGCGGCCAGTGAGGATTCATCGCTTAGATAGGCCTGGGCGTAGCCAGCCATAGTGGAGCCAATATCGCCGCGTTTAACATCCAAAATTGACAGCAGGCCAGCCTGACGTAGCGCCTCAAGAGTCTGCTCTAGCACGGCAATACCTTTTGAACCGTGACGCTCAAAAAATGCTGACTGCGGTTTGACGGCGGCTACCTGCCCGGCCATAGCCTCTACTACGCGTAGTGAAAACTCACGCAGCCCGACGGCGTCGTCGCTAAGTCCCCAGGCATTTAGCAGGGCTGGGTGCGGGTCAATACCCACGCATAGCGGGCCTTTTTCAGCCATGGCCTGGGATAGTTCAAGTCCAAATTCTTTCTCGCGTTTAGCCACTTAATTTCCCTTCAATACAAGCTTGCAAATGCTTTTTAAGATGAATTAAGGGGGTGGGAGACTTGCGCCTACCCACCCCCTTAACTGTTAAACCGTTCAGCGTTCGCTAACCGGCACCGGAACTCCACCCAACACAGTGGGAGCACCGTGCAAGAAGGTGGCAATTACCTGGCCGGGTAGTTCCATGCCGGCGTAGGGAGTGTTGTCTGAGGCGGTGAGCTGGCTGGCGCCGTCCACCACGCGAGTTACGTTGGGGTCGATAATCGCCAGGTTGGCCTGCTGGCCTACGGCGATGTCACCACCTTGATCCTCTAGGCGGCCAATGCGAGCCGGAGTCTGGGACATGACGCGAGCAACTCCGCGCCAGTCGAGTTTGCCGGTCTTGACCATGGTTTCGATAACCACGCTCAGGGCGGTTTCCAAACCGGTCATACCGAAAGCACCGGCCTGCCACTCGCAGTCCTTGTCCTCAACCGGGTGCGGCGCGTGGTCAGTACCAACCACGTCAATGGTGCCGTCGGCTAGAGCCTCACGTACAGCCTCCACATCCGCCTGGGTGCGCAGCGGCGGGTTCACCTTGTATAGCGGCGAGTAGGTGCGCGCCAACTCATCGGTTAGCAGCAGGTGGTGCGGGGTGACCTCAGCGGTGACATTAATGCCACGGGCCTTAGCCAGGCGCACAATCTCCACCGAGCCAGCCGTGCTTAGGTGGCAAACATGCAGGCGCGAACCTACGTGCTCGGTTAGCAGCACGTCACGGGCAATGATGGATTCTTCAGCTACCGCCGGCCAGCCACGTAGGCCCAGCTCAGCGGAAACCTTACCCTCGTGCATCTGCGAGTTTTCGGTTAGGCGCGGGTCCTGAGAGTGCTGGGCAATGACGCCGTCAAAAGCCTTTACATACTCCAGGGCGCGACGCATCAGCATAGGGTCGGAAACGCACTTACCATCATCAGAGAACACGCGCACGCGGGCCTTGGAGGCAGCCATGGCGCCCATCTCAGATAGGTGCTTGCCTTCCAGCCCAGCCGAAACCGCACCTACCGGGTGTACATCAACCCAGCCAGCCTGGCGCCCCAGGTTAAGTACCTGCTCAACTACACCGGCGTTGTCTGCGACCGGGGTGGTGTTAGCCATGGCGAAGACAGCGGTGTAACCACCGGCAGCAGCGGCGCGAGTACCTGAGTAGACCGTTTCAGAGTCTTCACGGCCAGGCTCACGCAGGTGGGTGTGGATATCTACCAGACCAGGCAGGGCCACTAGCCCAGTGAAATCGTGTTCTTTTAGATCAGAGTAGTTCGCGGCCTGCTGGGCAGCCTCGGCCCCTAGAGCAGCAATTACTCCGTCTACGATCAGTAGATCGGTAGCTTCTTCGTTGTAGGGGCGAATTCCCTTAAGTAGATGCGCGCTCACAGTTGGTTCCCTTCATCAGCCAGGAGTAGGTAGAGGCAGGCCATACGTACGGATACACCGTTGGCCACTTGTTCAACCACGCGGGCGCGCGGGTCGTCTGCTGCCTTAGCAGTAATTTCTAGACCACGGTTCATAGGTCCGGGGTGCATGATGATGGCGTGCTCAGGTAGGGCAGCGCGTCGGGTTGCATCTAGCCCGTATTGGCGCGAGTACTCCTGGGGGCTGGGGAAGAAACCACCACCGGCAGCACTCATGCGCTCGCGCTGTACGCGCAGCATCATGATGGCGTCAGGCTGTACTTCAGCAATGGTTTCGTCTAGGTTGTAGCTCACCTGGCAGGGCCAGTCCTCCATACCAATCGGCAGTAGGGTGGGTGGGGCCACCAGGGTTACCTGGGCGCCTAAGGTGGTAGCTAGGTCAACATTAGAGCGGGCCACACGTGAGTGCAGTACGTCGCCAACGATCACTAGCTTGGCGCCGTCGAGGTCGCTACCGGGAGCGGCTGGAGCGCCGTCGTCACCACTGTGGGTGGCGCTGTTGTACCAGCGGCGCAGGGTCATAGCATCCAGCAGGGCCTGAGTGGGGTGCTGGTGGGTGCCGTCACCGGCGTTCAGTACGGGCACGTCAATCCAGCCGGCGTGGGCCAGCAGGTGGGCGGCGCCGCAAGCGCTGTGGCGTACCACCACGGCGTCGGCCCCCATAGCCTGCAAAGTTTGGGCGGTGTCTTTAAGCGATTCGCCCTTAGAGAGAGACGAACCTTTACCGGAGAAGTTAATTACGTCAGCGCTTAGGCGCTTAGCCGCAGCTTCGAAGGACAGTCGAGTACGAGTAGAGTCCTCAAAGAACATGTTGACCACAGTTTTACCGCGCAAAGTCGGCAGTTTCTTAACTGCACGTGACTGGGTGGCGGCCATGGCCTCAGCGGTGTCTAGCAGCGCAACAGCCTCAGCGTGGCTTAGGTCTTTGGCGCTAAGTAGGTGCTTCACATTGAATCCTTATCTCTAAGCCCGGGTGGGGCGTAGTTCAGCGCTGTCTGCAGCTGCGCCGAGTTCGGTCAGTGAGACCACCACGGTCTCATCCTTATGGGTCGGAAGATTCTTGCCGACATAGTCAGCCCGAATCGGTAGCTGCCGGTGTCCACGGTCGATCAACACCGCTAGCTGAACTCGCTCAGCGCGACCAATAGCGCTTAGCGCATCCAGGGCGGCACGGATGGAACGACCAGAGTAGAGCACGTCGTCAACCAAAATGATGGTGCGTCCCTCTACCCTGCCCTGCGGGATGCGGGTAGGTGCGGGCACGCGAATCGGGTGACGACCCAGGTCATCGCGGTACATGGTGATGTCTAGGGTGCCTGCCTGGACCCGGCGCGGGCTAATCACGTCAGGGTTTTGGCTTTGTACTTCATAGAGCGCATCAGCTAGACGTTGGGCTAGCGGCGCACCTGCGGAGGGGATCCCTAGTAGCACCACGTCCTCAAGGTCACCATTGCGCTCAAGGATTTCGTGTGCAATTCGAGTTAGGCAACGGGTGATATCAGAAGCTGATAGCACCTGTTTACCGGTGGATAAACTTTCGGCCACGATAAGCGGCCCTCCTTCCCCGCCTCTCGGGACGGAATTTAAAGGATGGTTTAGTTCGCTTAAGACGATAACATGCAATTGTGCCCACCGCTAACGAGCGATGGGCACAACAGCAGATGATTTAGCGCACGCCTGCCACTTAGTGCAGGTAGGGGCCTTTTAATGTGCTTTTATTTGAGCGTAGGTGCAAGATCGGCGATGCGACCTAGCAATCCGTTCAAGAAACGCGGTGATTCATCCGTTGACAGCATGCGCGCCAAAGTCATGGCCTCATCAACTGAAACGGGCGGATCTACCTCGTCGTTATAAACGATCTCCCATACGCTCAAGCGGGCAATAGCGCGGTCTACCGCCGGCATACGTTCCAAAGACCACTCTTGGGTGTAGGTCTGCAGGATCTGGTCGATATCACGCAGATGCTGCGCCACTCCCTTAAGTGCCAGGCGGGCGTATTCGGGGGCTACGGTGTGGTTGGCTGAGTTAACCGCGCGCTCATTGGCTAGTGCCTCCAAAGCCTGGCCAGCTTTAGGGCCGTTTAGCTCGCCGCGCTGGTCAGCTTCATAAAGCACTTCCACAGCCCGACGCCGTGCCTTGGTGCGGGCCGTAACCTTGTGCTTAGTTACGCGCTGCTCGCTCATCAGTCGTTCACGCGGGAAATGTAGGAACCGCTGCGGGTGTCTACCTTGACGCGGTCACCGGTGTTGAGGAACAGCGGCACCTGAATCTCGGCGCCGGTCTCAACGGTGGCGGGCTTGGTGCCGGCGCTGGAGCGGTCACCCTGCAGGCCCGGCTCAGTGTGGGAAATGGTCAACACTACGGAGGCAGGCATTTCTACGAACAGCGGGGCGTCCTCGTGGAAGGCCACGATTACTTCCTGGTTTTCCAGCAGGAAGGTAGCGGCGTCGCCAACTACGTTTTCAGGTACGAAAACCTGGTCGTAGGTCTTTACATCCATGAAGACGAAGTCTTCGCCGTCCTTGTACAGGTACTGCATGTCACGACGGTCCACAGTGGCAGTGTCAACCTTGAGGCCGGCGTTGAAAGTCTTGTCTACGGTCTTGCCAGAGAGCACGTTCTTGAGCTTGGTACGTACGAAAGCAGGACCCTTACCCGGCTTGACGTGCTGGAACTCTACTACCTGCCAGAGCTGGCCCTCAAGGTTGAGTACCAGGCCGTTCTTTAGGTCATTAGTGGTTGCCACGAAGCTGTCCTTAACTGATCGGAAAAGTCTTGTCGGCGCAATTTTAACGCGTTTAGGCGTATTTGCGCGCGTCTGCGTCTTTAAGGTGGGTCATAATCTCTGCCGCCACCTGCTGCGGCTGCTTTTTCGAAGTGTCAATCTCAAAGCTAGCTAACGCGCGGCATTGGTTTAAACGCTCATGCGCGGCCAGTAAAAAATCTCGCCTTACAGTGCCTAAAGCCGCAGATCTAGGTACATTAAGCCCGTTACGTTGGGCTAAGACAGCGTCGACGGCGCTCAGGCAGATCACCTGGGCGTTACTTTGGGCTAGGGCTTGGGCCAGGCCGGGCGTGTTGATCCAACCTGAACCTGCTGCCACTACCTGCGCGCCCGCTTGCGGCGCACTCAGGGAGAGCTTAAACACATCAGCTTCGCAGCTGCGGTAGCGCTCCTCCCCTACCTGGGCGATAGCGAAGTTAGGATCAGCCCCCAGGCGCTGGGCCACCGTGCAGCCCACATCAACTAGGTTGGCGCCCAGCTGGTGGGCTAAAGCTTTAGCTACTGCCGAGCAACCCACTCCGGGCGGACCAATTAGTACGGTTAGAGACATTTATTTTCTTCCCGGCGCTAAGGCCTCGTGGGCTGCGCGCAGATGCGACTGGTCTAAATCATCAACTACTACCGGGTTACCCAAGCCGTTTAGCAGCACCATGCGTAGATTGCCACCGCGTACCTTCTTGTCAGAAGACATCACTTCACGCAGCTTGTGCCAGCCCAGCACCTCAAGGTTGTCGGGGCGAGAGATCGGCAAGCCAGCTTTAGATAGCAGCAGGCGATGTAAAGCCACTTCGGCGTCACTTAGCATGCCGCGTCGTCGAGCCACTTCAGCAGCAAATACACAGCCAATAGACACTGCCTGGCCGTGGCTGAGGCTAAAGTCTGAAAGCTTTTCAAGCGCATGGGCGTAGGTGTGTCCATAGTTAAGGATTTCGCGCAGCCCGCCCTCATAAAG
>CAJZDJ010000091.1 GCA_915063485.1 uncultured Actinomyces sp. | reverse complement strand
GCAGGCTGGCCCCCGTTAGGCTGGCAACAAACTCGGTGCTGGGGGTGGAAAGGATTTCGGTGGTGGGGCCTTGGGTGATCAGTTTCCCGGCTTGCATGACAGCGACGGCGTCACTCAGGGAGGCAATATCTACCAGGTCGTGGCTGACCATCACTACGGTGATAGCACGCGCCTTGGCACGCTCGCGTAGCAGGGCGCGCAGCTGGGAGCGGGAGGGCACATCCAGGGCCGCCATGGGTTCATCGAGCACCAGTACTTGGGGACTGGTGGCCAGGGCGCGGGCTAAAGCTACCCGGGCGGCCTGACCACCTGAAAGCTCGCCGCCTTGACGGTAGGCCAGGTGACTAGCTCCCACTGCGCACAGCTCATGCCAGGCGCGTTGGCGTGAGCGGCGTATTCCCTGGCCCTGGCAACGCGGACCAAAAGCCACGTTATCCAACACGCTCATATGGGTGAAAATCCCTGGGTTTTGTGCCAACAGCGCCACAGGGCGTTTGCCAGGGGATACGAAAGTGCCGTGCCAGCCGGGCTCATCTAGGGTTTTGTCAGCAATTTTTAGATAGCCCTGGGTGCGTAGCAGGCCGGCAATTATTAAACACAGGGTGGATTTACCACAGCCGTTAGGGCCAATCAGAGTCAGAAACTGGCCAGGGCGAACCTCTAAGTGGGCATTATCAATTGAGCGTTCAGGCAGCTTAGCCACCAGCTCAACGCTAGAACCAGGTTCGGTGGGGTAAGCCGGCTGGATGTGTGCACTACTGGAGGCGCCAGCTGCATCAATCTTTTTGAATAGCTGACGCTCAGCCCAGGTGCGCAGACGGTAAATCCAGCCGCCAGGCAGCGCCGTCAAGCCCACCACCAGGGCGGAAGCAACCACTAGCGCCACCGCCAGGGCCAGGGCGGTATCCGCATCCGATTCTCGCTCCAAATAGATAGCCAGCGGCATAGTGCGAGTAGTGCCCTCTAGTGAGCCCGCAAAAGTTAGCGTAGCCCCAAACTCGCCCAGCGCGCGTCCCAGCGCCAAGGCTGTGCCGCGCGCCAAGGCTGGAGCCACTAAAGGCAAAGTAATACGCGCCAACACTGTTAAAGAGCCGGCTCCCAAGGTACGCGCCATGCGTTCAGCTTGACAATCACGGCTGCGTAAAGCCGCCTCCAAAGTGACTACCAAAAACGGCATGGACACAAACACCTGGGCTAAAACCACCGCCGTCGTCGAAAAAGCGATAGAAATCCCGGCCTCTTGCAGGCTGGGGCCAAGCCAACCCCGGCGCCCGAAAGTAGCCAGCAACGCAATACCGGCCACAACCGGGGGCATAGTCATAGGCAGCACCACCACAATGCGGGCCAAACCCACTCCCGGCCACTGGTGCGCTAAAGCCAGCGCCAAAGGCACCCCCAAAATCAGGCTGACCAGGGTGGATATTAGGGCGGTGCGCAGGCTAAGCCACAGTGCGATTTGGGCACTTTCACCGCCCAAAAGGGTAGGAATTTGCCCCCAAGGCACGCGTAGCCCCACCCCGATAAGTGGCGTCACAATCGCTAAAGCGGCAATTATGCCTAAGACACGCACGCTTAGCGGAAGGGAGGATAAAGAATTATCGCTGGGGCTGCGCATGGTGGTATTTACCGGGTCCTAAATGACCTTAACCAGGCTTTACTTGCTGGCGGCTGGGCCAAAACCGGCCTTAGCTAAAATGGCCTGACCGTCCTTGGAGTTGACGTAGTCGATGAAGATCTTGGCGTCCTTGTTGTTGGCGCCAGACTTGGTGGGGGCGATCAGGTAGTGGTTGACCACGCCGTGAGAGTCGATCTTGATGGTTTCAACCTTGTCGCCGCTGGCCTTAGCGTCGGTGGTGTAAACCAGGCCGGCGTCAGCCTCACCGGTTTCAACCTTGGTGCGTACGTCAGTTACCTTCTGCTCTTCGGAGACAGGCTTGAGGGTGATACCGGTGGCTTTGGACAGCTTGAGCGTGGCCGCACCACAAGGCACGGCTGGGGCGCAAATAACCAGCTTGGCTTTATCTAGGGAAGCGTCCAGGCCGGTTACTTTAGCGGGGTTACCCTTGGGAACAATCAGGGTTAACACGTTGGTGGCAAACTCGCTGGGGGCACCCACCACACCCGCCTTGACGGCGTCGTTCATGGTGGACTTATTGGCGGTGGCCAGCACCTGGGCATCGGCGCCATTGCTGAGCTGGGAAACTAGATCCTGGCTGCCCAGGAAGGAGAATTTAACCTTCAGACCCGGGTTAGCGGCCTCCACTTTCTTACCAATCTCGGTGTAGGTGCCTTTCAGTGAAGCAGCCGCAAATACGGTGATAGTGCGATCACTAGCGGCGCTGGTGCCGGTAGAAGAGCTAGGGGTGCTAGTGCCAGAGCAGGCGGCTAGGGCCACGGCGGCAGTAGCTGCCAGAACTGCACTGGCAATCTTACGTAGCGATGTGAACATATCTATTCCTTGACACAAAGCGGGCCAATAAAAACGGCTTCACTAGGGATAATAGCGTTTTTATCGGCCCGCTAGGGATTTGGTTAGGGGCGAGGCCCTAACTGTATGGATGGCGGCGCGGCCTAGGCGCCCTGGCCTGAGGCTCAGACGCCCGGGGCTATAGCCTAGGCGCCCTGGGAGGGAGCCTCAGCGGCAAAACCAGGCTTGGAGGCGTTGCCAGTGCCCTGAGTGTGTACCGGTTGCCAGCCGCGACGTACCGGGTCAGCCTGGATCGCAGGCTTACGTGAGCGGTAAATCACGTAGGGGCGGTTCACATAGCCCACCGGGGCGCTAACCACGTGCACCAGGCGAGTAAATGGCCAGATTGCAAACAGCAGCAGACCGGCAATTATGTGCAGCTTGAAAGACATGGGCACATCAGCCATCAGCTCCGGCTTAGGCTGCAGCACGAAAATTGAGCGCAGCCAGGGGCTAATGGTTTCACGGTAGTCATAGCCCCCGTGCGGCCCAAACAGCTGGGTGGTGACGGTGGCGTAAGCACCCAAACCAATCGGCAGCAGTAGCAGCACGTACATGATCTTGTCGTTAAGGGTGGTGGCCGCGCGCACGCTACCAACCACGAAACGACGGTAAAGCAGACCAACTAGGCCCACAATGGTCATTGCACCTGCCAGTGAACCCATGCTGACAGCACCCAGGTGGTACAGGTGCTCGGGCACACCCACCGCTTCAGTCCAGCTCTTAGGAATCAGCAAACCAACAATGTGGCCCGCAGCTACAAACAAGATACCGAAGTGAAACAGTGGGGAAGACCAGCGTAAAATCGCTGATTCATGCCACTGGCTAGAGCGCGAAGTCCAGCCGTACTGGTCCTTCTTATAGCGCCAAATTAGGCCGCTAATGAGCAGCGCAAAAGCGACGTAGGGCAGGACCACCCACGCCAGTAATGCGGATGTAGACATGTTCTCCTCTTTTCGGGCGTGGATTTAGACCTGCACGGCGTCCACAGCGGGCGCCTCATTTTGGGCTGCAAGCCTGGGGGCAGTGGTTGGGAAGGGCAAAATATTGGTTACCCCCACGGTTTCGGTAGGCGGCCCGGCGTGAATCAAGGCCGCCACCCGTGCGGCAGTAGCTTCATCCACCGGCGCCAAGGTGGCGCTTAGGGCCTCAATAATTGCCGCATAGGGGCTGTGGTAGCTGCGCAGTGCCCGCAAAAGCACCTCAATGCCTTCACGGTGACTGCCCAGCAAAATAGCGGCGATTTCGTCGTCGCTACGAGCCGACAGCTCCAGCACTAAAGGCAGGTAATCTGGCAGCTCATTGCTGGTTTGCTCCCAGCCTGCGCCGGCTAGGGCCTGTTTAAAGGCCAGCAGCGCGGCGCCCCGGTGACGGGTATCGCCCACGGCGTAGTAGCTCAGGTACAGGCAGCAGCGACGACGGCGGTCAAAAGTTTCCACATAGTGCTCAGCTAGAGCGCGTTGACCTAGCTGGGTGGCCGTAGCCAAAAACCGCTCCAGCGGGCCGGCTACCTGCTCAGGTAGCTCAGCCAACGCGTCACGGCAGGTCTGCAGGCGCTGGGGAAAACTCTCATCTGGATAGTCCAACAGCAGCGAACACACCATATGGGCGGTGCGCCGCTGAGTGTCGCTTAGCGCCAAGGCGCCTACGGCAGCAGGACTCATTGGCGCGCTCCGGTGGGGGCTGGGGCACCAGGCCCGCTAGAGCCGGCGGTGCGACGTGAACGCACGCTAGGTAGCGGCAAGGACACGCGTCCACTGCGACGCACATCTGCGCCGTGGAAGCCGCTCACATCGGTGCAGCCGCTAGCGCAGGCACTGGGGGCGCCTTCACCAAGCAGCGCGGCGACGTCGTCGCCCATAGCCTCCATGCCGCGAGGTACCTCAGGGCGGGTGGTGGGCACTACGAAACGGTCGTCGTACTTGGCGATAGCCAGCAGCCGGTACATGCGCTCTAGGTCCTGAGCCTCCATGCCTACGCTGGCAGCAATCTGCGGGTCAGGTTCCTGACCCAGGTTGCGGGCGCGCATGTGTGAACGCATAGCGGCCAGGCGGCGCAAAGTACGCTCAATCAGGTTCACGTCGCCAGCGGTAAACAGACCCGCCAGGTACTCCATAGGAATACGCATGTCGGCTACAGCGCTTAGCAACACACGGTGATCTTCAGCGTCAAAGCCGGCGTTAGCCACCTCATCAACCACCGGGCTGAGCGGGGGCACATACCAAACCATAGGCATAGTGCGGTATTCGGGGTGGATAGGCAAAGCCACCTCATAGGTGTTGATCAGATCCCAGATGGGGGAGGACTTAGCTGCCTTAATCCAGGTGTCTGGAATACCACTGGCACGGGCACCAGCCACCACCTGCGGGTCGCGCGGGTCGAGCATGATTGAACGCTGCGCCATGTACAGATCCTGGGGGTCTTCCACCGCAGCGGCCTGAGATACACGGTCGGCGTCGTAGAAGATAACACCCAGGTAGCGCAGGCGCCCCACACAGGTCTCTGAGCAGATCGTGGGTTGACCTGCCTCCAGGCGCGGGTAGCACAGAGTGCATTTTTCAGCCTTACCGCTGGAGTGGTTGAAGTAAACCTTCTTGTAGGGGCAGGCAGACACGCACATGCGCCAACCACGGCAGGCATCTTGGTCTACCAGCACAATGCCGTCCTCAGTGCGCTTATACATGGCGCCAGAGGGGCAGGCAGACACACAGGTGGGGTTGAGGCAGTGCTCACAGATACGCGGCAGGTAGAACATGAAGGTGGACTCAATGTCCTTCTTCACGCTCATGTTCATCTGGGCCAAAACTGGGTCTTGATCCAGGGTTTCCATTGAGCCACCCAAGTTGTCATCCCAGTTGGGACCCCACTCGGGCTGGTTAATGTAGCGCCCATCTAGCTGGCTCTTGGCACGCGCCACCGGAATGGCGGGCGAGTCCTTGGGGGCCGAGAGCAGACGGTCATACTCATAGGTCCAGGGCTCGTAGTAGTCCTCAACCGTGGGCATCTGCGGGTTGGCGAAAATATTGGCTAGGCGACGCAAACGTCCACCTGAGCGGGGCACCAGCTTGCCGTTCTTGGTGCGCTTCCAACCGCCCTGCCACTTGTCCTGGTCCTCCCAGCCGCGCGGGTAGCCCACGCCTGGGCGGGTTTCAACATCGTTGAACCACATGTATTCGGTGCCTTCACGGTTAGTCCAGGCCTGCTTACAGGTCACTGAACAGGTGTGGCAGCCAATACATTTGTCGAGGTTCATCACCATGCAAATTTGTGCCATTACGCGCATCAGAAAGTTACCTCCTGGTTACGACGACGGCGAATCACGGTGACTTCGTCGCGCTGGTTTCCGGTGGGGCCAATGTAGTTGAAGGCATAGCTCATTTGCGCATGTCCACCCGCGAAGTGAGTGGGCTTGAGGAAGATACGCGTGAGCGAGTTGTGCGTGCCTCCACGCTTACCGCTGGTTTCTGTCAGCGGAGTGTTGATTTGGCGGTCCTGGGCGTGGTGCATGAACACCGTGCCCTCGGGGATACGGTGGGAGACCACCGCACGCGCCGCCACGATACCGTTACGGTTGACTGCCTCAATCCAGTCATTGTCCTTGACGCCGATCTTTTCCGCGTCAGCGGGGCTCATCCACACGGTTTGGCCACCGCGTCCCAGCGTGAGCATGTGCAGGTTGTCGTAGTACTGGGAGTGGATCGCCCACTTGTTGTGCGGGGTCAGGTAACGTACGGCTACCTGCGCACTGCCGTTAGCGTCGGTGGTTACCTGGCCCAGCTCAGGCTCACCAGCCAGGGCCGCCAGGTCTAGCGGGGGCCGGAAGATCGGCAGGGACTCACCCAGGTCACGCATCCAGTCATGCTCCACGTAGTAGTGCATGCGGCCAGTTAGCGTGTGCCAGGGCTTGGCACGCTCAACGTTAACCACGAAGGCGCTGTAGCGTCGTCCGCCATGCTCCGAACCAGACCACTCTGGGGAGGTGATTACCGGCTGGGGCTGTTGGATGGTGTCAGCGTAGGTGATGTGACGGTCCTCGGAACCTTCAGATAGGTCCCAAGACTTAACGCCGGTACGTTCAGACAGCTTGCGCCAGCCGTCAGTGGCGACGGCGCCGTTAGTGGTGCCCGAAAGGGTAAGTACCATCTCGGCTGCCTTCACCGCAGTGTCGACCAGTGGGCGCCCGGCCTGCGGGCCGGTGGAGGCCACGCCGTTCTTGTGGGCCAGGTACTCTATGCCGTTACCGGCGGCGCTTAGCGGCACACCCTTAAGGGGCATACCAGCCTTTTCAACCAGCGGGCCGACCGTGTTGAACTTGTCGATGATCTGCGTGTAGTCACGCTCAATCGGCACCAGCT
>CAJZDJ010000090.1 GCA_915063485.1 uncultured Actinomyces sp. | reverse complement strand
ATTACTAGGCCGCGCACATTGGGAGCCTGAAGGGCTTTGCCCCAAGCTACCAGGTATTCATCTAGATTGCCCTTGCCTGCCCCAGTGCCCCACGGGCGGGGTGGTCGCTGCGGTTCCTCGGCGGCGAGGGCGCCGTCAGGGCCCAGTACCCCACGGGCGGGGTGGTCGCAGGCAATGATCATTAGATTGCCGTCAATTTGCGCCAGGTCAGCTTTGGGGCGCTGACGTAGAGCCTTAGCGAAAGCTTCAGGCTCGTGCATACGGATTTGGGAGAGTTTGGCAATTAGGCTCACAGTACGTCACCGGTTTCGAGCATGGTTTCTAGTTCGGCGCGAGTGGGCATGGCGGTGGAGCACTCTAGACGTGAAGCCACCAGCGCGCCCGAGAGAGAGGCGGCCTTGATCATTTTTTCCAGACCCCAGCCTTCTAGTAGGCCGTGGCAGATAGATCCACCGAAGGCGTCGCCGGCACCTAGGCCGTTGGTTACGTTTACTTTAGTGGCCGGCACCCACACGCTTTCGTCGCGGGTCTTGGCTAGGGTGCCGCGCGGGCCTTGCTTGACAATGGCTAGTTCCACGCCTCGCTCTAGTAGGGCGTCTGCGGCGCGTTCGGGTTCGGTTTCTCCGACGGCGACGGCGCACTCTTCGCGGTTACCGATGGCTACGTCTACGCTTTCGAGCACATTCCACACGCGTTCGCTGGCTTGCTGCGGGTAGGCCCACAGGTTTTCACGATAGTCCAGGTCAACAATGGTGTAGGGGCGCTTGTTGCGACGTGACAGGGCGGTGGCGTGTACCTGCAGGGAGCGCTCTCGTGACAGGCCGGTTACGGTGAACCAAAAGATTTTGGCGTTTTCGACGGCGGCCCAGTCCACTTGCTGGGGTAGCACTTCTAGGTCGGGGGCGCTGGGCTCGCGATAGAAGTAGAGGGGGAAGTTGTCGGGGGGAAAAATCTCACAAAAGGTGACGGGGGTGTGAAAGTCAGGCACGGTGACTACATTTGCGTCGCTCACACCTAGGCGGCGCATCTCACGCTGCACGAAACGACCAAAAGGATCGTCACCTACGCCGGTGATCACCCCGCTGGTGTGACCTAGGCGGGCAGCGGCCACGGCCACGTTGGTGGGAGATCCGCCCAGGAATTTGCCGAAACTTTCTACATCTTCAAGGTGTACGCCAGTTTGTAAGGGGTAGATATCAACACCACTACGCCCTATTGTTAGTACATCTAGGCCGGCTTGATTTGTCATATCTGTGGGCTACCTTTCCACTTCTTCGGGGTGGCCCCCGCACCTGCTAAACAGTATGCCCGCTCACATCTGGCAGCGTCAAGCTTTGTACTTACAAACGGTTATATGTGTACAGCACACAAATTATTGCTTTATTATTAGCACCATCATCACTTGATCAGACAAGCCGGATGTCAACGCTGCATGTCACTATGTGCGAGCGACGTTGCCAACTGGCTTGTTGTGTGGTGATACCCCAACATCCCGAATAACTACACAGTTATCGAGCTTCTAAATACCCTCACGGGTTCCCTGATTTAGTTGCCCGCACGAAAGAAAAGACACCATGGCTACCTCCCCCGCGACCCCCTACGCGCTGCAGATACAGTTGGATCGCACCTCCCCAGTGCCGCTCTACTACCAGATCTCTGAGCCGATCGCGAAGCTTATCTTGGATGGTGACCTGCCTGCAGGTACTCGCCTAGAAGACGAGCTTTCTATGGCCGCACGCCTACAAGTTTCCCGTCCCACCGCCCGTCAGGCCCTACAGCGTCTAGTTGACCGTGGCCTACTAACCCGACGACGCGGCGTCGGCACTATCGTGGCTCCCACCCACGTGCACCGCCCGATGGAACTAACCAGTCTCCTCAATGACCTAAAGGCCGCCGGTCACACCGTGCGCACTTCGGTCTCTGACTATGAGGAGCACCCCGCCAACGCCGAAGAGGCTAAGCACCTCAAGGTTCGCCCTGGCACCGCCCTAGTTCACATCGTGCGTCTGCGCTATGCCGACGACGAGCCCGTCTCTATCCTTGACAACCTCCTGCCGGCTGACATCGCCCCCTCGATGCGCCGCCTAGAGGACAACTCCCTATATGACCTATTCCGTGAGCTAGATATTGTTCCCACAACTGCTCACCAGGTTATTGGGGCCCGCCTAGCTTCCGTTAAGGAAGCCACCATGCTCAACGAGCGCCGCAACGCCGCCGTGCTAACCGCACAGCGCACCACTTACGACGCTAACGGTCGAGTTATTGAATACGGCAACCACATTTACCGCGCTTCGCGCTACTCCTTCGAAACCACCCTGTTTTCGCAGTGAGTAATTGGCCTGTCAATTTTTAGGCAGGCAGTAGCTTGGCTTCGACCCAGCGAAGCTAGCTAAGTATCTACAGTCACGACGTCGCCACTTTGGCGGCGTCGTGCTTTTACCCTTTTTACCCGAAATAAAGCCAAATCTGCCTGCAAAAGCGTGCGCAACCAAAGAGGTATGTGCGGACACCTACCCAATTGTCGGTTTTGTACTGACATATGTTGACAGGTGTGGGCCAGCTCCCCTAAAGTCATTGCTACCGACACCGCTAGTCGCCTCTAAGACCAAAGATTTTCACGAAGGAGTGCCTGCCAATGAGCATTGAATACACGCCTGGGCCGCTGCTAGACGCAGCCCGCAACACCCCCACCGCGCTGTGGAACGACTCCTCTGACCCAGACGAACTGCGTCAGTCCATTTCCTACGGTGGTGTTGGCGCTACCTGCAACCCGACCATCGCTTACAACTGCATCATCAAGCGTAAAGACTTCTGGAACGCTCGCATCGCCGAGATCGCCAAGGATAACCCCACCATCACCGAGTCTGAGATTGGTTGGATCGCAGTACGCGAGCTGAGCCTCGAAGCTGCCAAGCTACTCGAACCCATCTTCGAGCGCGAGAATGGCCGCAACGGCCGTCTGTCAATGCAGACCGACCCCCGTCTAGCCCGCTCCGCCAAGGCTCTAGCCGACCAGGCCGAAGAGTTCCACAAGCTAGCTCCGAACATCATCGTCAAGATCCCCGCCACCGCTGTTGGTGTTGAGGCCATCGAAGACGCCACCTACCGCGGCGTAAGCGTAAACGTAACCGTCTCCTTCTCGGTTGCTCAGGCCGTTACCACCGGTGAAGCCATCGAGCGTGGTCTAAAGCGTCGTGAGGCTGAGGGCAAAGACGTGTCCACCATGGGCCCCGTGGTCACCCTGATGGTTGGTCGTCTGGACGACTGGATCAAGGACGCTGCCAAACACGACAAGCTGTTCCTCGACCCCGGCCACCTAGAGTGGGCCGGCGTGGCCGCCTTCAAACGCGCCTACACTGAGTTCCAAAAGCGCGGCCTACGTGCTCGCATGCTCTCCGCTGCTTTCCGTAACGTTATGCACTGGAGCGAGTTCGTCGGTGGCGACGTCGTAGTCTCCCCGCCGTTCGCTTGGCAGCAGCTGATCAACAACTCCGGATACAAGATGGTTGAGCGCATGGACGTACCCGTGCGCGACGACATCATGGAGACCCTGCTGGGCATCCCCGAGTTCGTCCGCGCTTACGAGCCCGAGGGCATGACCCCTGAGGAGTTCACCCAGTTCGGCGCCACCCGCAAGACCCTGCGCGGCTTCCTAGAGTCCGACAACGACCTAGACCGCCTGGTACGCGAGGTGCTCATTCCCAAGCCCTGATCTATCAGCTTAAATTTAGGGGCGGTGGCCTAAGCCGTAAAGGTACGGCTGCAGCTAATGATTGCAGGCCACCGCCCACACCCAAACTCACTGCTACTTTAGGAAAAATATGCTAAACATTGCCGTCATCGGTGCCGGCCGCATTGGCCACGTCCACGCTAAGACCATCGCCTCCCACCCGGACGCCAAGCTGGCCCTGGTTGCTGACCCCTTCGGCGACGCCGCCGAGAAACTCGCCGCTGAGTACGGTGCAGCCCACACCAAGGACATCGACTCTGTTTTCGCTGACGAGTCCATCGACGCCGTCGTCGTCGGCTCCCCCACTCCGCTGCACATTCCGCACCTGCTGGCTGCTGCTAAGGCTGGCAAGGCCGTACTGTGCGAGAAGCCCATTGCTTTGGATATGAAGGACGTTGAGGCTGCCCAGGCTGAGCTGGACGCCGTAGAGGTTCCGGTTATGTTCGGCTTCAACCGCCGTTTCGACCCCTCCTTCGCCACCCTGCACCAGGCTGTTGTCGACGGCAAGATCGGTGACCTGGAGACCCTGCTGATCATCTCCCGCGACCCCGCCGCCCCGCCGGCCGAGTATGTAAAGGTCTCTGGCGGTATCTTCCGCGACATGACCATCCACGACTTCGACATGGCTCGTTTCTTCCTGGGCGACATCACCGAGGTTTACGCCGTAGGCCAGAACTTCAACCCCGCCATCAAGGAAGCCGGCGACTCTGACGCCGCTGTAGTAACCCTGAAGAACGCTGACGGTGTGGTAGCTACCATCATCAACAACCGCCACTGCGCTTCCGGCTACGACCAGCGCCTAGAGGCTCAGGGCGCCACCGGCACACTCAACGCCGACAACATCCGCGCCACCACCGTGCGCCTAAACAACGACGAGCTGACCGACGCTGCTGAGCCCTACCTGGACTTCTTCCTACAGCGCTACGCCGACGCCTACCGCCTGGAGCTGACCAGCTTCATCGACGCAATCAACGGTGGCACCAAGCCCCTGCCCGGCATCAAGGACGCTATCGAGGCCCTGCGCCTAGCCGAGGCCGCCACCGAGTCCGTGGCCACCGGCAAGGTTGTACACCTGTGAGCCTTACCAGGCTTTAAGTGCGCTCACAGCTTCTCCAGTAAGTTTTTGGGGACGGAAAATATTTTTCCGTCCCCAAAAACGTTTTTTAAATCAACAGTTGCTGTTTAAATGCCGCTACATGAAGTTGGTGGATGAACGCACAATCATCAGTGGTTTTACTTCCACACATACACTTTGATCAGCTTTCATAGTGATATGTATATTATCACCAAACTCCTCTAGAGCTTCAGACAAGCTTACTGATTCACCGCGTCGCTGCAGCGAGCGCGCATGTGCTAGCTTCAAGGCCACCCGTGACATTAATGTGGCATTTTGGTCGATAGTGCTTAGCTCTAGTGCACTTACCCCGGCCAAATCGATACCGTCATAACCCATCACCAAAATGTCTTGCGGCACCCGTTTACCCGCGCGCACTAGCGCCATTAGCGCACCTATAGCGCAGTGATCGTTAAAGCACATCAAAGCCTGGGGTAAATCACCGCCATCTAGCAACTGCTGCGCTGCCCGGGCTCCTTCAGCCTCTGAGGTACCCCCGGTTACCACCTGAATATACTGTTCTAAACCATGATCTTTCATAGCCTGGCGATAAGCCCGGGTGCGACGCACACAAGCGCTAGAGCCAGCGCCGTCGATATAGGTAATGCGACGCACCCCTTGCAAAACTAGATGGTCCACACTGGCGCTAATACCGACGTCGTCACGCGAAATTACGCTATCAACCCCAGCTGCGACAGCATCATTACTAAGCACTACTGTGGCCACGCGCTTACCGATCCGGCCCTGACGGCCACTTTCGTCGTCGTCGGGATCAATTAGCACTAAACCCTCACAGTGGCGTGCCAGCAGGGCCCGCACCCCAGCTTCTTGATCATGATTAGCGGTAGTGGCCGCTACCAGCACATCTACGCTTAGGTCTTTGGCGGCTGCATAGACCGCATCGAGCAGGCGCACTTGGAAGGCCTGGCCAGCAGTTAGCACCACCCCCATCATGCCGCTATGGCGACGACGCAGCTGCTGGGCGTTAGGATCGGCCGCGTAACCCAGCCGCTGGGCAGCTTGCAAAATTTCGGCGCGAGTAGACTCAGCCACTCCACTAGCACCATTGAGCGCAGCCGAAACCGTGGAAATAGAACGGCCGGTGACTTTAGCTACGCTGGAAATAGTTACCTTAGCGCCCATATGTCTCCTAACACACTTGCTAGGATTGTCCCATAAATAATCAGTCACAGGAGACATGATGAAGGCTCGCCCAGCAACACAGGCAGATGTCGCTGAACTCGCAGGGGTCTCACGCGGCCTGGTATCCCTGGCACTAAGCGGGGGTGGACGCATGAGTCAGCACACCCGCGAGCGTATTCTTAGCGCCGCGCGCGCCCTAAACTATCAGCCCCATTCGGCAGCGGCGGAACTGGCCGGAGGCGATTCGCACCGACTGTTGTTGGTGTTGCCCTATTTGGATAACCCTTATTTTGATCAGCTTTCACGTGCTCTGCGTAAGGAGGCCGAAAAGGTTGGCTATTCGCTGCTGGTAATGGTCTCTGACCGAGTACCTGAGCGTGAGCAGGAAGTCATTAGACAGGTTCTGCAAATGCGCCCGGCTGGAGTTATTTTTGCCGGGATCACCTTGGATACTGGGGCGGTACTGGAGCTGAGCCAGCGCATTAATTTGTGCCTGCTTGACCGCCAGTTAAGTGATAACACGGTGTGGGTTACCCGCATGGATGAGATAGCTGCAGCTACGCAGGTAATTCGTCATCTGGCCGAGCAGGGCTATAGTCACCTGTATTTTGCTACTCCCTCCTCTACCCGTATGGAGCCGATTGTCTACGAGCGCCTGGAGGCTTGCCAGTTGGTAGCCGCGCAGGAAAGAGTGCCTTTTAAGATTCTTAAATCTCACTGGGATTGCCAGGCTAATTTAGGGATGCTCACTAAATCTCACGACGCCGGTCACTGCGCCATCATTGCGTTCAATGATCTGTTGGCTATTGACTATGCGGCAGCTGTTTACCGTTCAGATTGGCGGATGGGTCCGGATGTTGGCATGGTTTCTTATGACAACACCCGTATGGCTAACCACCCTGAATTTGCGCTTTCTTCGATCGATCAGAATCTCGAAAAAATGGCCGCACTGTCAGTTAAAGCTTTGGTTGATCCTCCCAGCCCCACTCCACAAATGCAGTTAATTGAGCCGTTTTTGCAGGTCAGATCCTCTTCTTTGCGCTCTG
>CAJZDJ010000089.1 GCA_915063485.1 uncultured Actinomyces sp. | reverse complement strand
AAGCTGACCCTTATCCCTGAATGTGGGGTTTACGCAGAGGCGAAAACCCCAACGCTGCCCGGCTTCAAGCCGGTCCAGGAACCCGTCAAGCTCGCGCACCACTACACCACCGTCAGTGTCGTAACCCGCCGTCTCAACAATGTGCGAGGGGTCAGGCGGCACCGGGCTGGAAATGAACAGCCCATAGGCGGGGCTGCCCTGCAACGGCTGACCCGATCGGGTAGCGACCCGGTCCAGCCGCCACAGCACGCGCGGAGCTGCGGCGTCGTCGAGAGAGCCGGGAGGGAAGCAGTTTAGAACCGCCGCGTGCATCGTCTGCCGACTACGCATTAAATTCCGTGCTCCTCGACGATGCGGGTTTAGGTAGATACGCGTTAGAAACATCAGAGCACCTCCATCGGATCATGAGTCAAAGCGGGCATGGGCTCTGGCACAAATTCAGGGTTTTCTACCTCAATTCGCGTCTCTTCAACAGTGCGCAGGCTGTAGCGGCGGCGCTGAGAATCGAAGCTGACAGGCACATCCTGCAAGGTGCGCCCACAGGCAGTTCCCACCTCGGCCGGGATAATCCCCTGATCTGCCACCACGCGCAGGCTCACGCGAGACTCGTGACGTTGCTTGCGCTGGTAGAACTTTGCAGCCAACCAGGGGGTTGCCTGCAGGGCATCCCAAGCGGCGCCGTCGTGAACTGCTAAACGCAGGGGCATAGTGGGTGGGCAGGCACGCCTACCCAGGTAGAGCGGGAATACGGGCCGCACAATTGCCTGCGCCAGGGCTTCAATCAGCTCATCGGGCCCCTCAATGAAGGCACCGAAAGCCGCGTCAGCCCAGTAAAAGCGGTCAGACAGGGGCATCGAGACCTCGCCACGGTGGGCCGTGTGGAAATCGCGAAGTAGCTGGCCGGGCTGGTCTACCCGCACCGCCACGCGCAGCTGGGCTAAGTCCTCAATGGGATCTACCCGACGGCGCCCCTGGGCTGCTGCTAGGAGGCCAACCAGAGCGCTTTTCGTGGGAAAAGCCTCGGTTGAGCGGCGTGTGAACCGGCTGGAGGAGCCCCATGACTGCATGGGGCCAGCCAGCCTCAGGACGAGTACCTTACTCATCGATTGCTCGCACCACGTCTGCAGTAGCCCCACCCAGCTCGGCTAGAGACACCTGGTCGCCCAGGGCATCAAAGCCCGCGCCGCGCGGCGTAGTCCAGGAGACGATGGAGGATACCGGGTCCATGCCGGTGAGCTCGCGCAGCTGCGACTCAAATTCCACAAACCGCTTGATAGCCGGGTCTGCGAATCCACGCCCCTTAGCCACGATAGGATCTTCGAAGGCGCCAGCCAGGTTGATGGGCTGGTCGTCACGTACCTGCACCAGTACCGCGTCCGGTAGGGTGCGGTTAGCGAAGGTGGTGATCTTGCCGGTGGGCATGGAGCGCACGAAGCTGTCTACAAAGAGCTTAATGGCTTCTTCTGCCACAGCCTCATCACCCAGGTTTTCCCGTAGCAGCTCCACGTTAATCGTGGCGTAGCGGTAGACCGTGGCCGAAGCGAACTCGATGGTGCCGATCATGCCTGCACCTGCGTCAGCCTCGTCATCCTGGCGCTTCTTGTCGTCGACGGCGGTGTAGTAGTCGTACTCGCGCTCAACCGCGCCCACACCGATAGCGTGGGCCACCTGGCAGGCGGCGTCAACGTTTAGCGAGTTAGGCTCAGCAACCATGCGACCAAACAAGGCGATGTCAATGGAGTGGTCAGTGTCTACCAAGTTGCGGGGCTTGAGCGCCTTGAAGGCTTTCTCCGGGTCATCCTCGCCAGCCACAGAGACCAGCGCCTCTGCCACGTGGTCAATCTGCTTAGCGGATAGGAATACCAGGAACCCTGCTTCCGCCAGTTGCTTTTCGCTCTTGTTGCCACGCGGCTCGGTGAGCTTGAAACCGATGGCCTTCAGCCCCATTTCCGCCAGGTCTGCAGCCTGAGCCTCTAGGTCCGGGCGCTTGGCTACGATGGCGCGAGCAACCAGGTCAACGATGAGCTTGGTACGAACGCCGTAGTTACCGTTAGAGATCTTCTTCTCGAAGTCTTGGCGGGTAGCGCGCTTGATGGCCTGCGAGGAGATGCGCATACGGCTGACACCACCGAAGGTTGCGCTCTTAGGGGCGCCGGTGTCATCACGGTTCGGGTTCGAGGGGGGCAGGGTCTGCAGGACGTGGATATCGATGAAGAGTGACATTGGTTTTTCCTTTCTATTCCTTGACGTCACTTGTTGTCGGTGTCGGTGGTCGGCTTAACTCGGGCGAATTGACGCCCCCAGTCACGCATAACTGAGGTGCGGTAACGCGGGTCTTGCCAGGTGAACAGGTCAGCAGCAAGCTGGCCGTAATCGCAGGGGATTTCAGCAGACTCAAGCTGAGATACCAGCGAGCGCAGGTGCACTAGCAGTCCCGCAAAGGTAGGCGACTGCACTGCAGCAGCAAAGCGCCGGTAGATCGGAGTTTCTTCAGCGCGCTTGTCACCACGCTGGCTCTCAGCAATTAAACGGATAGCAGAGGCGAAGCGGCGCGGCTGCTCTGAAGTGTCATGCATAGGCCGCGTGTTAGAGCCCTGGTGTAGCGCCCAGAGAGTCAGTGCCGCGTGGGTGGCCTTCTCCCCACAGGTGGGAGCATCACCTAGGTATCCTGAGCGATCATCTAGGGTCAGATCCCAGATTGCTGGGACAGTGCCTACCTCCTTGCTAAGCGCACCGCGTAGCTGTGCACGCAGTGCGCGCGCTGAGGGGCTGGACGTAGACAAGCGGTGAACGATTAAGCCATTCACCCGTCCGCGTACTGCTGCGCTTGAGCTGAGCCCTTGGCTGCTAGGAGCCGGAGGCGTCTGAGCAGCAGCAACATTGCTGGTCATTTCATTCCTTCCTGTTTGTTATCTGGATTCGGCATTAGCTTTTGCAGAGCCGACCTAAAGAAGTTTTCGGCGATGGAGACATTCATGAAGCCCCAGCTGGTATCCCGGCCGATAATCGCTGAAGAAGATGCGGAGGCAACTAGTTGTGCCCCTAGCTCGGTTGCGTAACGGCGCAGCTCACTTGCCCAGATCTGGCCCACTTCGCGGGCGCTAAGGCGTCCATCAACCTGTGCAAGCCAGGCCCTAAATGGGTCATCGATGCGGGAGAAGAACTGCTCTTTGGCACGGTCGCGGGCGCCGTCACCGGCCCTGTCACCGCTTTCACCAGCCGCGCGGGCTAGATTTGCGCCCAGCATGCCCACCCTTACAGCCACCTGCTCTGTCAGACGTACCTGTCGGTCAACTTCAGCTGCCAGATCCTCGCGTTCCGCGCGCATCATGGCTACAGAAAGCGTCAGCTCATCAGCGTAGATGTCGTCAACGGTTGCTTCTTGCGGCCCGTAGGTGACCCCTACAGCCTGGATTTGCATCTGTGTGGGATAGTCTTCAGCGAGCATTGAGCTCTTAAGCTCAGCGTGGAAGCTCAAGACTGCGGACTGCAAGAACTCCCTCTTGGGCTGTTTGTCTGCCCCCGTGATCATTTCGCAAACTGGCAGTGTGCCCGGCAGGTCTCGCCACAGCGCACGCCCCGCCTTGAATTTGCTGGGCATGTAGACGTCTTGCTTGTGATTTCTGGACTGAGGCAGCGAGTAGCGCCACAGACTCTGCGGCTCGTAGCGCTGCATCTGCTGGGGAGCCAGCTTGTCGCCTTGAGCCAGCACCACGCTTGTGACTCCGCTTGAGTCACCGATCAGCTTGATTCTGCGCGAATGCCAGGTCAGTAGCTTGGGGATACTCAGGTCTCGCGGGGTTCCCTTTGGGTCTAGGCGGGAGTAGTTTCCGCGCGCAGACGTTTCAGGTGTACTTACCTCCCAGGTGCACCAGTCCCACTCGGTTGTGACAGGCACTCCCTTAAGGTCGCCGGCATCTGCAGGCACCAGGTTTAGCAGCAGGGTTTCGTTGAAGTTTTTGCCCTTAAGCCATACCAGACCTAGCTGGCCACACCAGGCTGGCCCAATCGGGTAGCCTTTACCGCCCTTCACCTCGGGGTCCCCTACAGCGCCTGAACGGATTCCGGAGGGGTCGTAGGCTTGGGTGTGCACCACCCACCGGGCGGCTTCTGCGGCACTAATGCGCTCCAGCGCTTTGCCGTTGCGGGTGGTGAAAAATTGCTCGCCGTTGGGTACGTCAGCAATCAGTTTTTCTAGCCCTGAGACTGTGTCTTTAGGGGTGCGTAGGTCTGCCACCTGCATGAAGGGGTACTGCCCACCGAATAGGTAGAAACGCTCACGCCACTTTTCCAAGTATTCGATCATTTGCTCGATGGGAGCGCCCTCTTCCAGCTGTTCTAGCCATTCCTCGGCATCTAGCGGCGTGGCCACTCGATAAGCAACAGCTAAAACTAGGCGCTGGATTGCGATGTTTTGTGTGGGTAGCTCGCAGGCTAGGTCAGCGATGTCAGTGCTACGCTGCAGCAGCTCCAGCAGTCCCACCTCGGTGATGGTCCCGTCGAGTAACCTGACGGGAACCCATGGTTCATCAAGCAGGTTGTATTCAGGGGGTTTCATTACCCTGTACCTCCATTCCATTTTCAATCGAATAGGTAAGTTTGTGTCCGTATAGGTCTCGGGTCAGGCGCGTGCCGTCAGGGCTCAGGTACATGGCCAGGATTAGTTCTCCAGCTAGTAGCGGGTGCTGGAGGCAAGCCCAGTCTTGGGTGATGGGGTCGTCCCAAATTTCTTGGGCCACAGCGTCCACTGCTTCATCTAGGTCCTGCCCGCTAGCGCGAAATGGCCACGGCGGTAGGGATATGCTCCAACTGCAGATGTCAGCTATGCGGCCACGAGCGTTGTATTCGTCAACTGCAAGTGGGGTCTCATCTGGTTGTGTGCCGCTGATTGGGGGCGCTAGTGGCACGTTGTTTAGCTCTGGGTCTAGGGCGACGACGAGCACGGGGATTTGGTCCTCGCCGTCGCGTACGGCTGCTCGGCTGGCGGCTACGGCAGGCCCGTTTGATTCTTCCCCGGTGGCAGCGTTACCCATGAATTTGCTTTCTAATTCGGGGGCTTTCCACTTGGGTAGGTTCATGCCGTCTAGGCACCAGTCATCGGCTTTGGCCTGTGAGCGCTGGTTGTCGTGTAGGTACTTTTCCAAGGCGGCATCTAGGGAGGCAGCCCATTGCTGCGGGCCTACTGGTTCAGCTGTGTTGTAGGCCAAGGCGGTGAGCTGGGCGTAGTCGTTGGGCTCGCTGACAGTAATTTGTCCGCGATCAGCGAGGATGCCTAGGGTGCGTAGATTTGTGTAGCGCGCATAGACGTAGTCGGTGCCACTGGAGTAGCTCCAGGGGGCAGAGGCTAGATCATTGACTAGTACCAGGCAGCGGGCGGTTTGTAGGCCTTTGGGGCGGTTGCGTCCAGCGTGGCGGTGTAGGCGGCCGATGCGCTGCAGCACTAGGTCCATGGGGGCGGGGTCGGTGAGCATCAGGTCGAAGTCGACGTCGAGGCTCTGTTCGATCACCTGGGTGGCTACCACCACGTGCCTTTGGGGGCGTTTGGTGCTGTTTTTGCCAAATAGTTCCAGCATTGCGCGGTCTCGCGCAGAGCGTTCAACTGCCAAGAACCGCGAGTGCAGCAGCGTGGCTTGCTGGCGTCCGAAGACTTTTTTGACGGCGGCGTAGGTTTCTTGGGCTTCGCGTACCGTGTTGCGGATGACCACTGCGCAGCCGCCATCAGCCAGTTCTCGCTCTAGTAATTTTGCGATTTCTTCGGCGCTGTCTACTTGAGTGGGGATGATCTGTTTGGTTACTTCAGGCTCACCCTCAATCTCGTGGATGCGCACTTCGCCTGCGGCCACGGTGGAGATCACTGGGTAGCCGATTGCCTTATCCAGCGCGGTGTTGTCTGTGGGGGCACCGCCTTGGCCGCGTCGGTAGGCGTCTAGTAATTCTCGACGGCGCTCGGGTGGCAGGGTGGCCGATAGTAGGACTACGGGGATTTGGTACAGGCCCAGCCAGGTCAGGGCGGCTTTAAGGTAGGTCTGCATGTAGGCATCAGCGGCGTGTACCTCGTCAATAACCACCACTTTGCCCATCAAACCTAGGTGGCGTACTAGTACGTGGCGGGATTTGAGGGCGGCCAGTAGTACTTGGTCGATTGTTCCCACGACTACGGGAGATAGGGTGGAGCGCCACCTTTGTCCCATCCAGCGGCTGGCGTGTAGACCATTGTCTTTGCTGTCGGCGTCGTCGTCATAAACCTCTAGGGGGCTGTGACCATTTTCTAGAAGTTCCATAAACGACTTGTTTAGGCTGTTTTTGCCGTGGGCTAGGTGCACCCCAAGTTTTTGTGGCTCGTCACCCAAGATACTGGTAAGCCAGCTGGTGACGCGCTCAAACATGGCGTTTGTGGTGGCCTGGGTGGGTAGGGCTACGAAGACTCCTTGCAGCCCTCGCTCACGCATAAGCACCTCGGCAGCAGCGAAAGCTAGCTCGGTTTTACCTGAGCCAGGAGGGGCCTCAACGATCATCAGGTCCGGGTTTTCAGCGGCGGCGATCTCAATGACTTCGCGCTGAGCTTTGGTGGGCTGGTAGGAGGCAGGCCAGCTAAAACGGTGGCGGTAAAAGTCTGCGGCGTTTTCGATGTCAGAGTTGGGAACGCGCATGGGTGTGGGGAACTGGGCGCGTTTCCAAGCTCGCCTGACGCGTTCGCGCTGCTGGCGGGCGTTTAATTCCGGATAGCCGCTAATTGAGAGTTTGCTGCTGTCATCTACCGGGCGCAGTCGCAGCGGGAAGTAGTCCTCATTGGAAGCCAACCAGTCTGCAATCACCAGTGCTGAAGCGTAGGCGGAGGCCACCGCAATAGGCAGCTCAGGCAGAGCGGTGTCGGGGGCGATGAGAGGGAAACCGCTACGGCGAGCCATGAAGCGCAGAATTTCTGAGCGAGCTTGCCCCCAGCGCGGATCGTCCTGACTGGAGCCTTCCTGGTACCTGTATTGTGCCTGAGCTAGGGCGACGGCGTCAGTGCTCGGGTAGCGTCCGTGGTGCACCCCTACCAGAATCGCCCACTGGCGGGCAGCTAGCCGATTACCGCCAGCTTCACTGATTTCATCCCATAGGGCAAACTGGCTAACCAGGCCGTGAGGTAGGTATGAGCGCTCAGGGTAGTCCCGTTTGCGCATTACCACCAGGCCCTGGTTACGGATCAGTTGGGCCAGGTCTGTGCGCTGACACGAGAACTGGGGGCTCACTTTGCCACAATCGTGACTAGCAGCCAGGAACACGAAAGTCGCGCGAGCTTTGGCTTGGTCACCACCCCACACTGAGGCCATGAGCTGACTGTGGTGCTCGCTTAGATACTCATCGAACAGATAACCCGCTATGTCTGCACTGTCCAGCAGGTGCTGCACCACTGAGAGCCAGGTTTCAGCACTACCACTTTTAGCCCAAAAGCTGCGAGCCAGCTCAGATAGCTCACAGGCTTCCAACTGCGGCTGCGGCAACGGGAATGCGGGAGCAGGTTTGCGAATCATTTTTAATTCCTTGTTTGAAACTGCCCTCCTGAAAATATGCCGAGTATTAGCATGAGACTTACAGAGAGGGCTGCTAGACGATCCAACGGATCGACATCGACCGGCGGGGTTGATGTCTAAAATCTTAGCACCTTCCCTTATGCAATACACCTTTCTAAAAAATTAAATATGTGGCACCCCCAGAGGTCTAGACACTCTAGGGAAGCAAAAAAATCCCCGCTTTCGCGGGGAAAACGCCCATCTGATGCACTACACAGGGTCATCCCCTAGATAGGGGAATACGATAACTGTGACTAGTATCACTAGCTATCACTAGTGCTAGAAGGACTTTATAAACCTATCAGCTCCCCCCACCCCATTCAATTTGCCCCGCCGGGCCACCAAAT
>CAJZDJ010000088.1 GCA_915063485.1 uncultured Actinomyces sp. | reverse complement strand
TCCCTATAAAAATTCCATGGGGTTTTATAGGGAAGGGATGAAATGTCAGTATTTGTGGGCGGCATTTCAAAATGTGACCCACAGTTATCAAATGCTGAGCCGGCAAGCTCAGCGCTCCTCAGTTTCAATCGGCGCTGTGTCCATGCGGTAGATCTCCGTGGCTGTGTCTGGTGTGGCCGTATGACGCCGCGCCCAGGCCTGGTTTTTAGCACTCTTCTCCCGCTGGGCCAGTAGGTCGACGCCGCCAGTAACTTTTTCTTCACTGATGATTTCGATCTGCGCACTTGCAGGCGTGTATGGGCTGTAGGGACTATACGGGCTGCGCACAATACCCAGGCTTGAGGTGTCAAAACCTAGATCTGGGCTAGCTGCGCTAAGCCCCATGAGAGGGCTGTGAACATCCGGGGTTTGCTCCACCGTATCTTGTGCGCTTTTTGCGCTGCGGCCCCCGGTATTTAGATCCAAGGTAGAGCTGCTTTGCGTACTGGGTTCGCGCCCGCGCCAAGTGCCAGCGCTGAATCTTGAACTAAAGCTAGCGCTAAGTTTTGAACCCAGGGCGCCAACACTGAGCTTCTCAGACTTCTTAGCTTCCGGCTGTTTTTCTTCGTCATGGCCAGAAGAGCTACCGTAGCTGCCAGAGTAGGACTCGTAATCTAAATCGTCGTAGTAGTCTTCAGCGGCCCTAATCTCAGAGCTGGACTCGTCTTGGCCTCCAGCATTAGTGTGGTAGCCATCCGCAGTGTGGTATTCATCTGCGCTGTCAGCACTCGCATAGTTCCCGGCGTCGTCGTAATTAGCTTCTTTACCAACTGTTTTGGCATCAGAGTCGTAATCAGTGCTGTAAGTGCTGTCGCCAGACATGTCATCGCCGTCGTCGCTATAAGCACTGTCGTCACTATAAGCACTGTCGTCGCTATCGTCATCAGAGGAAATATCCGGCGAAGCGTTGGAAGCCACCACCGCCATGGGCCTTGAGCGCTCCACAAATAGCTCGTCGCCCACCTGCTCGGCCAGGTCTTCGAGCATTTCTACAGCTTCATCAATGATTGCGTCATCCTTGGTACGCACCCCGTGCAGCAGCCAACGCGCCAGGTTCAGCTCACTGACCAGTTCCGCGCGCAACCGCAGGTATTTATCCACGCCCTCAATGCGGCCACGGTCATAGGCTTCCTCGATCACATCCAAAGTGTCAATCGGGGCGCTGGAATAAACCCAGGCCAGATCCTCAGCCGGGTCACCGACACGCATTTGGCTTAGCCCTTTGAAAGCCAAAATTGAGCCGCCGCCGGTAATGATGTTCTCTTCGGCCAGGTCACCGTGCACTACCACGGGGTGGAAGCGCCACCACAGATCCTCATCCAGCGCCGACTCCCAGCGGGCCAACAGGTTGGAATCAACCTTGCCGGTCATGGCAGCGTCGTCGAATAAAGACTGCCAGTTGCTGCGCACATCGGCGGCAGTGAGCACTGGCAGGCCGGCCTCTTCGATCAGGGTGGGGGGAATTTCATGCAGCTGAGCTAGCGCGCGTCCCAGGCCGGCAGCCAGTCCGGGGCCAGGTCGCAGGGATTCAATCGCTAGTGGGTGACCGGGGATATGGGAACGGACCTGCACATACGACTTGTCTGGAAGAGTCACCCCACCTTCAGGGCGCGGCACGTCAAAGTCCACGTAGCCACCGTCTACACGCCGGCCAATCTGTTTAAGCACCCGCGACTCCGCAATCAGTGCGGCGCCAATGGTGGGGTTGGTGGTGTGGATTACTTCCCAGTGCCGTCCTTGCACGTCAATCAGTCCAGTGAGGGTCTGATCTGCGTCTCGGTGCTGGGGAAGGGCCAACCGCGCGGGGATCACATTGGGGGCGGCAACAACCGCCAGCGCAGCCAGGTTCAGGTAGGAACGCTCACGAGACATGCCTATAGCGTAAAACACGGCTTAGTGGTTGCACCCTTGCCGCGCCGCCGCTTGGGGAATAAGCCCCCGTGATACGCCTGTTGCTAGCGTGGCTGGTGGGTTGGTTTGTTGGGTCCTAGGGCCGACGCCGCCGGCACAGTTTGGTCTCGACGGCGCCTGGTGGTCAAGCTTGACGGCGCCTGGTGGCCAAGCTCGACGCCGTCGCTAGTACCGGGTAGGCGAGCGCTGGGCTGGGGGCGGGCCGCCGTGGGGGACACGCTTGGGTGCCCGGTGGTTGTCGGTTGGGTGGATGGGTGGCGTCGGTTGGGGCGGGTGCCAGGGTGGGCTCAAATGCTGGACCGGGCGGCTGTCAGGTGGGCGCCGTCGTCGTTGGCGAAGAAGCAAGCAGCAACAAAATAGGACTTTAGTACCAAGTAATGCCCACATGCTTTACCTTAAGAAAGACACAATCAAGTCACAATCGGACAAAGTTCAAAAAAGTGATGCAGGAAACTAAAGGGCGCGTTAATCTGGAACTGGAAAGGTATTTACCCAGCTCATAGGGGTATCGAGCGGGAAGTTAGGGGCCAAGGTGGCAACAGACTTTTTTGGTACGCAGGTACGCAAAGCTGTGCGCCGGGCCGGAATTGACCCGCTCAAAGACAGCGTCGAGCTCAATAACATCATCAACTACGTGCGTGAAGAATACGTAGCGCGCGCAGATGCCGGGCTGGTACCCAGCGATGTTGATTTAGACCAGCTTTCCCGCCAAATCCGCGCCGAACTGACCGGCGCCGGGGTGCTGCAAGGATACCTGGACGACGATTCCATTGAAGAAGTTTGGGTTAACGGCCCCGGCCAGGTGTTTATTTCGCGCGGTGGACGCAGCGAACTAACCACCACCATCCTCGAAAGCCAGGAACTAGAGCAAATAATTGAGCGTCTGCTGCGCGCCTCTGGACGGCGTCTAGACCTGTCTAGCCCCTTCGTGGACGCCCAACTGCGCGGCGGCGAACGTCTGCACGTAGTGATCCCACCTATCACCGCAGGTAAATGGGCGGTAAATATCCGCAAACACGTAGCTAAAGTGGCGCGCACAGCTGACCTGGTGCGCCTGGGTTCTTTAACCGCCCAGGCAGCCCGCTTTCTCGACGCCGCCGTGGCTGTGGGTTTAAACGTGGTGGTTTCAGGGGCCACGCAAGCCGGAAAAACCACCATGGTGCGGGCCCTGGCAGCCGCCATCCCACCTCAAGAACGGGTGGTGACCTGCGAAGAAGTCTTTGAGCTGGGGCTGCGTAACCGCGACTGTGTGGCTATGCAAACACGCAGCGCTAATATTGAAGATCGCGGCGAAATTCCACTGCGACGCTTAATTAAAGAATCTTTACGTATGCGCCCCAACCGGCTGCTTATCGGCGAGGTGCGTGAAGCTGAAGCCCTGGATTTGCTGATCGCCATGAACTCGGGGCTGCCCTCAATGTCCACAATTCACGCTAATTCTGCGCGTGAAGCCGTGGTGAAACTATGCACTTTGCCGCTGCTGGCTGGTGAAAACGTCTCTGCCGCATTCGTTGTGCCCACGGTAGCTAGCTGCGTGGATTTGGTGGTGCATTTAAACCAGGATCGCAGTGGCAGGCGGCGCGTAGAAGAAATCGCTTCACTTTCAGGTCGCGTTGAGAATGGTGTGATAGAGCTTGCCAGTGTCTATAAAACCGATAGCGACGGCGTGCTGCGTCGGGGGCTGGGGGCGCCTGATGCACAGCGCTTTAGCCGCGCCGGTTTTGACCTAAGCGAGCTACTGCGACAGGAGCGCCCATGGGGATAGTCATAGGCCTGATATTTGCGCTGGGGTGTTTAAGCATTCTGGCCGCGTGCACTTCGGAACCTAATCCACGACTAACGCGCCTAAACGAAGCCATGGAACGCAACTTGCGTCAAGCTGGGGTAGGTAAAACCTCGCCAGCTGCTTTTAGTGCAGGCTGTCTGGTGGGGGCGCTGGTGGTGGGCCTGGTCTTTTTAGGTGTCAGTGGAGCTTGGCCGATTGCTTTAGCGTTCGCGCTAATCACCTTGATCATGCCGGTGGTTTGGATTAACTCCAGGGCCCGCAAACACCGCACTGAGCTGCGCACTCTGTGGCCAGACGCAATTGACACCCTAGTTTCTTCTATCCGCGCCGGGTTAAGCCTGCCCGAAGCCCTAGCTAACTTAGCTGAGCATGGCCCGGTGCAGCTACGCGGCGAATTTGCTGCCTTCGCAGTGGACTATGCGGTTTCCTCCAGCTTTGAAAACTCGCTGGAAGCTTTCAAGCGTCGCAGCGCAGACCCGGTAGCTGACCGCATTGCCCAAGCCCTGGCACTGGCTCATGAGGTGGGTGGCAATGATCTTTACCAGGTACTACAGTCACTTTCGCAAATGCTGCGCGCTGATTTACATACGCGCGGCGAGCTGGAAGCCCGCCAATCTTGGACAGTTAACGGCGCTAAGGTGGCCGTGGCTGCGCCCTGGATTGTGCTGCTGCTTCTTTCCACTAAACCTAGTGCTGCCAGTGCCTACGCCACCCGCCAAGGCGCTCTGGTGCTATTGATTGGGGCGCTTACCTGCGCGGGAGCCTACTGGCTGATGCTGCGCCTGGGGCGTTTGCATGAAGAACAGCGGGTGCGGTGATGATGCGACAAGTAACTGCACTGGGTTTTGTTATCTGCATCCTGGGCTCTAGCGGGGTGTGGCTGATTTACCGTGCACTTTTCCCTTCCCCACCTACCTTGGCTAGCCGCGTGGAGCCCTATGTGCATCTGCGTAAACGTAGTGCTAGCGCGGAAAACTCGCGTTCTTTCAGCTCTTTCATGGGGGCTTTGGTGGCGCAGTTGGGGCGGGCGGTAGAAAATACTGGTTCCTCCTCTGGTTCGGTGCGTCGTCGGCTAAACCGTATTAACAGCCCCCTGAGCGTGGAGGATTTCCGCTTGCAACAGCTGGCCTGCGCTGTGGCCGCGTTGGTGGCCACCATCGCCTTTGGGGTGGGGGCCAGCCGCTTCACCCATGTGGCCCCGCTGGGGGTAGTGATGTTGGCGTTGATCGCAGCGGTTGTGGGATTGTCTGCGCGCGACTGGTATCTGAGTGTTAAGGTGCGCCGCTACCAAAAACAGCTGGTGGATCAGTTGCCTGACACGGTAGAGCTGTTGGCCCTGGCGGTGGGGGCGGGGCTGAGTCCGCAAAACGCGATTGAGCGCGTATGTATGCAGTCCAGCGGGCCTATGCATGACCAGCTGCAAGCCACCTTGTCGCAGATGCGCGCCGGTAGCCGCTTGGCTGTGGCCCTGGAGGATCTGTCTGAACGCAATCAGCTGCCGGCCCTGAGCCGCTTTTGCCAGGCCATGATTGTGGCTATTGAACGCGGCACGCCTATGGCTGAGGTGTTGCGCGCACAAGCCTATGACGCGCGTGAAGCTGCCCGCCGTGCCTTGATGGAGGAGGGCGGACGTAAAGAGATCGCCCAAATGGTGCCGGTGGTTTTCCTAGTGCTGCCGGTAACGGTGGTGTTTGCGCTCTACCCGGGATTGGCGGTGTTGCACTTTAAGCTGTGAAATTTACGCCCGTCTCAAGGCGGGGCGGGCGCACCCATAAAGAAATTCAAAGGAGAATGACTGATGAAAAACATGGTGGTTAAGGCTGCCTCAAAGCTGCGCGCGCTGCGTGGGGCCGTTGGCTCCCAGCGCGGTGATGTGCCCGGCTGGGTGCTGGTCACCTTGATGAGCGCCGGTTTGGTGGTGGCGTTGTGGACTGTTGCCGGCAAGGTACTTGTGGAAGTGTTCAACAATGCCATCTCTAAAGTCGCTGGCATGGGTTAACGACCAGCTGCGCCAGGTTTTCGGGCTACATCCGGTTTCCCAGGCGTGCCAGGCTTTCCGGCTGCGCCAAGTGCGCGCTAACCAGGGCGGCTCTAACCGGGTAGTGCACTCTAACCAGGTGGTGCACTCTAACCAGGCAGGCTCGGTGCTGGTGGAATGGTCGCTAGTGGCGGTGCTGGTCATGGCGGTAACTGCGGCCTTGCTACAGCTGACGCTTAGCCTGTACGTGCGCAATATTTTGGCCGACGCCGCCTCCGACGCCGCCCGTCACGCTGCGTTGGTGGGTGCCAGTGACGCTGAAGCCAATGCGCGCGTACAACAGCTATGCCACGGGGCTTTGCGTGCCAACTACCCGACTAAATCTGAGGTTTCTCACCTGCAACGCGGCTCAGTGTCGCTGGTACAGGTGCAGGTCAGTGCCCCTTTGCCGGTGATTGGCTTATGGTCTCCCACAGGTAGCGTGGTGGTGCGCGGCCATGCGGTTGATCAGCGTAGCTATCAGCGTTAGGGGCCTACATGCGCAAACTAGATTTTCAACGCGGCAGTGCCACAGTGGAATTTATTGGTTGGACCGCCATAATCGTGATTCCACTGGTGTATTTCATTATTTACCTGTCGTATCTGCACTCTGCGGCACTGGCTTTAGAGTCAGCGGTGCAGGCAGCTGGTCAGGTGGCTATGCACGCACGCACCCCGGAACAGGTTTCGCAGGCCTACACCGCCGCCCAACTGGCCTTGGATGATCAAGATGTGCAGGCTGATGCCCGCCAAGCCATGCACATTAGTTGCCTTAGCTCAGGTTGCGGCGATGGGCGCGTGAGCATTTCGATTAGCGCCAAAGTGGCCCTGCCAGGAACTGG
The DNA here is from genome assembly GCA_915063485.1 of uncultured Actinomyces sp. Classification (GTDB taxonomy): domain Bacteria; phylum Actinomycetota; class Actinomycetes; order Actinomycetales; family Actinomycetaceae; genus Actinomyces. The sequence goes on along the minus strand of CAJZDJ010000088.1, from coordinate 1,572 downwards.
CCGGGCAGGTCAGGGCTTAGCTCCGGTGAGTTTAAGTGCTACTCGGCAGGTGCAGCTAGCTGATACACGCGGCTGGAAAGGGGCTAAATAATGCGCACCTTACACTGTCAAGTGCCCTCTCGAATGCGCCGGGCCTGTGCCAGCCAGTCCGGCAGCACCATGCTGCTAGGAATTGGGGTAGGGGCAGTGGTGTTGGCTTTGATCCTGATTTTGGCTACTGCCACTGCGATTTACCTTGACCTTAAACGCCTAACCTACCTGGCCGACAACTGCGTGGCCTTAGCGGCCCGTGAAGTTGGCAGTGAGGGTCAGTTAGATGCGCTTGCCGCCCAAAAAACAGCCAGCTCATGCGTGGCACAGCAAGGCAGTGACCCTAATGGCCCTTTGGCTGGTTCGCGCCTTAGCTCAGTTAGTCTTACTGGTTTAAGCGTGCAGGGAGACAAGGTGCAGGTGCAGCTTTCGGCCCGCACCAGCCCGGCCCTGATTCCTTGGGGGTTGCTGCCTGCCAGTGGCTTCAACCTGCACGCTGACGCCTCTTCTCACCTCAGCTTGCTCCAGTAAGGCTCGACGGCGCCCGGCCCTAAATAACCTGGCCGGCACGCATACGTACCACCCGATCGCACTGGGCCGCCTCAGAGGAGTAGTGGGTGGAAATCAAAATCCCCACCCCACTGGAGGCCAACTGACGCAGATACTGCCAAAGCCGCAGTCGGGCTAGCGGATCCATGCCGGAGGTAGGCTCATCCATAATCAGCAGCTGCGGAGCGTGCATAGTGGCGTTCATACAGGCCAACATGCGCCTAGTAGACAGTGACAAGTTAGCTACTGGGCTGGCACCAAAACTGCTGGCCCACCGGCCCACCTGGGTGGGGACCTGGCACTGATACTGGCGCGCATTGAAAATCAAGTTTTCACTTGCGCTCAACGATGGCGCCAAACCCACAAACTGGGGTACGTACCCTAAAAGCTTGCGCGCCTGCAAGCTACCGGGGCGTTGGCCCAGCACGCTAACCTGGCCAGAAGAGGCTGCTTCGAGACCCAAAATAATGCGCATACTGGTGGATTTACCGGCGCCATTAGCGCCAATTAAACCAACAATTTCACCCGGCGAGACAGCAAAAGACACGCCTTTAAGAGCCTCAAAATCGCCAAAGCGTTTGCGCAGTTCCTGCACACTAATCAAATCCTGCGCTTTGGGGGAGGGGGCCGTTGCTGACTTGCCGCTGCCTGCCTGGGTTGAGCTGGCGGGCTGTGCCTGGGTTGAGCTGGTGGGCTGCGGCTGGGTTGAGCTGGCGGGCTGTGCCTGGGTTGAGGCGGCGGGTTGCGCGGGGGTTGAGTCGCTAGCCCCCGCTTGGCTTGATTGACCAAGCTCTGTGCTAAAACCTTGCCAATCGGAGCCGCTTTGGGCGCAAAGCTGCCAGGCAATACAGGCTCGTTCTAGCGGCGTGCTGCGCTGCCAAGGCTCGCCCAAGTCGGCCACGGTTTGCTCATCAAGCTGAGGCGCCGAGGCAATTAGTTGCTTAGCGGTGCCGGTGGCCATCACACGTGAGCCCAAAGTCAAAATAATTTGGC
>CAJZDJ010000087.1 GCA_915063485.1 uncultured Actinomyces sp. | reverse complement strand
CGCCCCCATTGGCCGCAATGACGTGCCTGCCGCGCTAGAGCGGGTACTGTTTACCGCCATGGCTAAGCGCCCCTCGGATCGTTTTGCTTCGGCGATGGCGTTCGCGCGGGCTTTGCGTCAAATCCAGTCTTCTTTAGGCCTGCCACTAACCAATATTGATGTGTGGGAGGATCAGCCTGTAATTACTGCTGATGGCAGCGACGACGACGCCACCCGGCTGCGTCCGGTAGTGTCCATTTCTCCCGAAAACACTGGCCGCACCGCCGACACCAACGCCCGTATCAACACTGCCGGCGCCAATAGCTGGGGCGATTCTCTCGGCTCAGGCAGTCACTCGGGCACTTTCTACCCCAACGCCCACCAGTCTCCAGCCGACGCGCGCACTTTTACCGGTAACACTTCGGGGTTTAACCGCAACACAACCCTGGGCTCTGCGGCCAGTCCCGGCGCCAATACCGGTTCTGGTTATGGCACGGGCTATCCGGCCTTGTCAGGCGGGACCGGTCCAGGAACTGTCCCAGGCGGCCCCTTCAACCCCCAAACCGGCGCCCCAGCTGCGGCGGGAGCGGGCGACGTCGGCCCCCAAAGCGGCGGCGTCGGCCCGGGCGGCCTGGCGGGCAGCGCAAACCAGCCACCTCAGGGCTCACCAGAGGCGCCTGGCTCCACCCTGGCCGCTAGCGCAGCGCAAGACGGCTCCAGCGTATCCTTAAAAACCCTGCTGATCAGCGCCTTAGTAGTGGTATTAATAGGCGTAATAGCTTTCGCGGCCTACCGAGGCCTACAGCGCGGTGGGCTTAACCCCAAACCGGCGGTAACCACCGCAGGCACTGCTGCGCCCATGGATCCGGATGTGAATGGCTATCTTGAGCCTGTCACCAACCTGAAGCTGAGCTACGCTAACGGGCAGGTGGAGGCCACTTGGGACTATAAAGCCACAAACGCCACGTTCCTCTACAGCGTCACTAACTCTGGGGTTCCACAAAAATCTCAGACCCCGCAAGGCTTGCAGGAAACTAGCGCCCACCGCGCTACGCTAAAGCCAACGCCGCCGCGTACCTGTGTGCAGATAGTCGCGCGTGACAAGGCGGGGCGTGAATCAGAACCAGTCATTGACTGCATCGACACCCCGGCTAGCCAGTAGCTCACTAAGCGCGCCCGGCCCACGCTACCCAATTGCATAAAAGTCCCATTAAACGCGTAGACAGGAAGGTAAAACCATGAGCGTAGCGCCCACGCCCGACGACAACGAAACCGGCAAAGATGTCTTGGTAATCGATTTCGCTGGAGAAATTTATCGGGTCGAGCCCACTCAAAGCTTCACGGTGGGTCGTGAAGGCGACCTAGCTTTAAGTGACAACCCCTTCCTGCACCGCAAATTCTTGGTGTTTGAATTCCAAAACGGCCTATGGTGGGTGCACAACCAGGGTTCGCGCCTGGGGGCCACCGTGGCCGACATGGCTGGGGCCTCACGTGCCTGGGTTACCCCCGGGGTGCGCGTGCCCATGGTGTTTGGGCAGATGGCGGTAGTTTTCAGTGCCGGCTCCACCACCTATGAGATCCTGGCGGAAGTGCCCTGCCCCTCCTATGAAAACCGTGAGTCGGCACAAGCTGAGGCCGCTGAGGCAGATAGCGACACCGGCCAGGCCACTATGGGCATGGTGGTGCTCACTGAAAGCCAAAAGCTACTGATTTTGTCTTTGGCTGAGCCATGGTTGCGTAGGGCTGGTACCGGCACGGTTTCCCTGCCGCGTAACGTCGACGCCGCCGCGCGCCTAGGCTGGGGTATCACCCGTTTCAACCGCAAGCTAGACAATGTCTGCGACAAGCTTGACCGGGCTGGCGTTAAGGGGATGCGTGGCGGGGCTGGCTCCCACGCCTCCCACCGGCGCGTGCAGCTGGTGGAATATGCCCTGTCCTCACGCCTGGTAACCCCTGAAGACCTTCCCCTATTAGATGGTGCCCACGAATGAAACTACGTCTTAACCTACTGCGCGGCGACGGCTCGCATAACCTGCAAATCACCACGGACGCCACCGCGACGGTAGGGGACGTAGCTGCCGCACTGGCTAGTGCCGGACCAAGCGAAGCCGGCCAGGCCATAGATCCGGCCACAGTCTCCATCAACATTATTGACACCGCCGGGCGTGGGCGCGCTCGCGCCCTAACCAGCGACACCCTGCTGGAAGACTCCGGGCTGCACTCGGGCGCTAAAGTCTCCCTAATGCAAAACCCGGCAGACACCAATGTGGCCGGCGAGCATGTGGCCGTATTGTCGGTGGTTTCAGGGCCTGACAGGGGCCGGGTTTTCCCGCTCTATGAGGGCTCCAACCTGGTGGGACGCGACGACAATGTAGATGTCAGCCTTAGCGACCCGATGGTTTCCAAGCAGCATATGCGGGTGGTAGTAGGCACCGAAGTAGAAGTACGTGACCTGAACTCCTCTAACGGCGTCGTCGTTAATGGTCAGCGGGTGCAACGCCTAAAGCTGGGGCCACTAGACAGCGTCAAGATTGGTAAATCTGAGGTGAAGGTGGCCCTGGTGACCACCACCCTAAGCGCCACCGACGCCGCCGGAAGCGCCGGCATTAACTTCATCCGCACCCCGCGCGTAGTGCCGCGCACCCCAGCGGTAGAAATCAAGCTGCCTGAGGCCCCCACCCAGCAAAACCCCAACCCGCTGCCTTTTATCGCCATGCTGGCGCCGGCCTTTATGGGTTTGATGATGTATTCGGTAACCCACAACCCCTACTCGCTCATGTTTGTATGCATGAGCCCCATGATGATGGGTGGTATGTGGGTTGACGGCAAGTGGCGGCGCAAACGAGCCCTTAAAGAGCAGCTAGAAGCCTTTGAGGTTGCAATTAAAGAAACCCAAAAACACATTGAGCAGGTATTTGCTAACGAACGCGAAGTACGCAAACAGCAATACCCGCCCATTGAAGCTATTGTGCGCCACGCCGAAATGGGGGGCCCACTGCTGTGGTCGCGCCGCCCTGAACACCCCGAATTTATGCAGATCCGTATCGGCCTGGGCACAGACCTACCCGTGGCCCGGATGGAAAAAGACAAGGAAGCCAAAAACGGCCTACCCCAGTGCCTATCCACCATTGCGGCCCTGCGCGCCCAATACGCCATGATCGACGACGTGCCGATTGTGGTTAACCTGCGCCAAGACGGGGCTTTTGGTATTAGCGGGCTGCGCGCAGATATTGACCCGGTGGCGCGCGCGGTAATCACCCAGCTGGTGTGTATGCACTCTCCCGCTGAACTGGTGGTGGCCTGCCTAACCGACCCGGCTGGGCGCTCGCGCTGGGACTGGCTTGAATGGCTACCCCACACTGCCTCGCCGTTCTCGCCGCTAGGGGAGCTGCATTTAGCGGCTGACGCGGCGGTGGGTGCCTCGCTGGTTTCGCACCTGGAAGAAATTATTTTCCAGCGCCTGCAGACCCGCCCACGCCCGCGTGGCCCGCTCAACCCCACAGTTGAAGAAAAAGACGCCCTGCATGTGCCCGACGTGGTGGTGATTGTTGATCAATCCCAGGTGGATCAGGCCCGACTTAACCGTATTGTGGAGAGCGGCCCGGATGTGGGCGTGCACGTGATTTGGGTGGCTGAATCTGCCAGCCAGGTGCCCGCCGCCTGCCGCTCCTACCTGACGGTGTCTGGTGAAGAGTCCACTGTGGGTTTTGTGCGTCGCAGCGTTAACGCCACCAATGTACGCCCTGAAAACCTGGGGCTAAGCCAGGTGCGTGCGCTAGCTAAGCACATGTCGCCCATGGTGGATGCAGGTGTGCCTGTAGATGACGACTCTGACCTGCCGCGTTCGATTAGCTTCATCTCGCTTACCGGCGCTGAATTGGCCGACGACGCCTCCGCTCAGGTGGCCCGTTGGCAAGCCACTAACTCCATTATTGACCGCACCAAGACTGTGCCCATGGACCGTCCCGTTTCCCTCTCCGCCCTGGTGGGGCAGGGTGCCGACGCCCCCTTGGCGTTGGATCTGCGCGTGCACGGTCCCCACGCCCTGGTGGGTGGTACCACCGGTGCCGGTAAGAGTGAGTTCCTCCAGTCCTGGGTGCTGGGTATGGCCCAGGCGGTTTCACCTGACCGCCTTACCTTCCTGTTTGTGGACTATAAGGGTGGTTCGGCTTTCGCTGCCTGTACCCACCTGCCACACTGTGTGGGTTTGGTGACCGACCTTTCGCCCGCCATGGTGCGCCGCGCCCTGACCTCGCTGGGCGCCGAAATCCACTACCGTGAGCGCCTGCTTAACGAAAAGGGCAAAAAAGACCTGGCTGAGCTGGAAAAATCCGGTGACCCCGAGTGCCCGCCGTCGCTGATTATTGTGGTTGATGAGTTCGCGGCCCTGGCAGGTGAGGTGCCTGAGTTCGTTGACGGCGTCGTCGACGTCGCCCAACGTGGCCGTTCGCTGGGATTGCACCTAATCATGGCCACCCAGCGCCCCGCCGGCGTGATTAAAGACAACCTGCGCGCTAACACTAACTTGCGTGTGGCGCTGCGTATGGCCGACGAGTCTGACTCCCAAGACGTGCTGGGGGAGAAGATCGCCGCCCACTTCCCGCCGGAAATCCCTGGACGCGGTGCGGCTAAGACCGGGCCGGGACGTATTACCCCGTTCCAGTCGGCCTACCCGGGGGCGCGTACCAGTGCGCAGGCTACCGGCGCTTCGGTGAGCGTCGATGAGATGACTTTCGGGGCGCTTAACCCCTGGCAGGTGGCTAAGGTGCAAACCAGCGGGCGCAGTATCGATAAGGATATTGACCGCGTGGTGGCAACGGTGGGGCAGGCGGCGCGCATTGCGGGCCTGCCGGTGCCGCGTAAACCATGGCTCGATGAGTTGGCTAGCGCCTATGACCTTAACCGTCTGCCGCAGCGGCGTGACACCAAACTGGTGTTGGGCGTGGTGGATGATCCGGTGCATCAAAGCCAGGTGCCCGCTTACTTCCTACCTGAGAAAGACTCCAATATTTGTTTCTTTGGGGCTGCCGGTAGCGGCAAGTCGACGGCGCTGCGTAGTTTGGCTTTGGCGGCCTCCATTACTCCGCGCTCGGGTGCGGTGGATATTTACGGCATGGACTTTGCCGGGGCCTCTTTGAAGGTGCTGGAGAAGCTGCCCAGTGTGGGCACGATTGTTTCTGGCGATGACTCTGAAGGTGTGGAGCGTTTGCTGCGTAAGCTCAGCTCCATTATTGATGAGCGCACCGACCGGTTTACGGCGGCCAGTGCGGCCACGCTCAGCGACTATCAGCGCATTAGTGGTCACACCAATGATCACCGGATTTTGCTGCTGCTAGATGGTTTGGGGGCGATGCGTAGTGAATATGAGAAGACTGTTTACGGCGCCGCTAACCTGGATATTTTGCAGCGTATTTTGACTGATGGACGCAGTGTGGGCGTGCACGTGGCGGCCACCTGTGACTGGACTACGCCCTATCGCGGCAATGTTTTGTCTGCTTTCTTGATGAAGGTGGTGCTGCGTCAATCCAATATGGATGACTACATCAACTTTGGTGTGGCCAAGGATGTGCTCAGCCCCGCTAGCCCGCCTGGGCGTGCCATGATTATGGGTGACGGGCGTGAAATGCAGTTGGCGATTATGGGTGACTCTTCTAATGAGATGGCCCAGGCCCAGCTCATTGAGGCTTTCGGTAAGTACCTGAGCCGTCAAGGCCGCATCAAGCCTGAAGCTATCGCTAACCTGCCTACTGAGCTTAGCGAGGCTGATCTGCCTAAGGTTTACCAGGGCTGGCCGGTGTTGGGTATGGCTTCGCAGGATCTGGATCCGGCCACGTTTGTGCCTACTGGGGCCATGATGGTGGCGGGTCCGCCTCAGGCGGCGACGACGTCGGCGCTGCTTTGGTTGGCTGGCTCACTAAAGCAGTGGGATCCCAAGGTACGCCGGGTGTTTATTTCTCCGCGCCGTTCGGCTTTGGCCGATGTGGCTGGGCTGTGGGATTTGACCATGGTGGGCGACGAGCAGATCAAGGAAGGCCTGGAGAAAATCAAGGATTACGTTGCCATGCAGGCCCCCGACAACCACCCGCTGCTGGTGTTGGTAGTGGAGCACTACCCCGAAGTTGTGGGCACGCCGGTTGAAAAGGACCTGTTGGCTGCGGTTAAGCAGGCTAAGCGTAGCGGTCACTTGGTGATTGCTGAGGGTGAGACTTCCGGCTGGTCTGGTTACTCGCCGATGCTGGCAGAGATTAAGAATTCGCGTACTGGTTTGCTGATTCAGCCTGATACGGGCGACGGCGAAACCCTGCTGCGCACCCCCACTCCGCGCATCCAGCGTGGGGAAATGGTGCCTGGACGCGGCTACTGGATCAGTGCTGCCAAGGCTGTCAAGGTGCAAATTGTGGCTAGTTAAAGCCCAGATAGTGGCGGTTTTGCAAGCAAAAGCTAGTTAACCTGGGTGGCAGGGGGATTGGTCCCCATTGTTGGGTGTGGCGATAGGTTGCATTATTTTCTTGTCGAAAGGTTCCGGCTTGAAGCGCGGAACTTAGCTACTACATGAAAGGAAATACCATGGCATTCCTAGGTATGGACATTGAGGGCGTACGGGCACTTGCGCAGCAGTTCGGTGAGAAGGCTCAGACCGTCGAGGACGTAATCTCCACCATCTCCGGCCAGGTCCAGTCCGTTGACTGGAAGGGTACCGACGCCGACCAGTTCAAGAGCGAGTGGGAAGGCACCCTGTCCTCCCAGCTGCGCAACGTTGCTGACGCCCTACGTCAGGCTCAGACCACCGCTAACAACAACGCTGACGAGCAGGAGCAGGCTTCTGGTCACTGATCGCAGCAGCCTTGATTGGCTTCTAGCGTGTTAAAAGTGGGGCCGAGGTGCTTTAAGCGCCTCGGCCCTAACTTTCGCTTAAGATTTTTTTTAAAAGAACTTTTCTAACACTACCGTTTGAGGGGTTTCTATGGCGCTTTATGGGGCAGACGTTGAGAGTCTGCGACAGCTGGCACAGACTTTTAACAACAAATCTCAGGTTCTGGATAACGACGTCAACTTGGCTTTAAAAGCCTTGGTTTCTGCTACGGATTGGCAGGGCAGCGACGGCGATAAGTTCAAGGATGACTGGGATAGTGTTTTAGCCCCGCAACTGCGCAATGCGGCGCAGGCGTTGGCTCAAGCTGGCTGGGATCTAAACCGTAACGCTGATGAGCAGGAGCAGGCTTCTGGCGGTGGCGCTGGTGGCGTCGTCGGGAGTAGCCATGGCGGTGGCGGTGGCGCTGGTGGCGCCGTCGGGAGTAGCTATGGCGGCGGCGGTGTAACCGGTTCGAGCGGTAGCTTCGGTGGCACCGGTGGCAGTGGTAGCGCCGGCGTAACCGGATCAAGTGGCAGTTTTGAGGATGCCGGTATAAGTGGTTCGAGCGGTAGTTTTGGTGGTGCCGGCGTAACCGGCTCAAGTGGCAGTTTTGCAGTCAGCGGGATCGGCGCGAGCGGCAAGTTTGGGCAGCAGGGCGTGCATGTTTTTGGTGATGGCGCTAGCCCCATCAATTACCTGCCTGAACTGCCCCAGCTGAGCACCCAATATCCCACCGATTTTGTGGAGATTCCTGAGCGCTCGGTAGAAAGCTAAGACCCTGCTTTTAGCGGATCTGAGTTGAGTAACTAGTGGGGTTTTGCTCCCATAGGCTTGCTTAAACAGGGTAATTTGGGTGCAGTTGTTAGTGTGTTGCCTCGGTGACGCGCAGTGAAATTTATTTAGGAAGGCTTGCTCGTGGCTAGTGTTGGTGCTGATGTTGAGCAGTTACGTGCTTTAGCGCAGTTGTTTGGTGACAAGGCGACTTCACTTGAAGACGTTGTGAGCTCAATTAATGGGCAGCTGCACAGTGCTGGCTGGGTGGGTGAGGACGCCGATACGTTCAAGGCTGATTGGGATTCAAGCCTGACCGCTTTGGTGCGTAATGTGGTGGACTCTCTGCGTGAGCGCAACACTAGCCTTAACCAGCAGGCTGATGAGCAGGAGAAAGCCTCCGCTGTTAATGGCTCTGCGAGTACAGCTGGGGCAGGTTCAGCTGCTAAAGCCGCAAATGGTGGTTCTGGTTCGGATCCTTACAACGGCAAGCCGCGCGAGGGTGAAGAGGGACGCGATGCAGACTATGCGCGCCTGGCTCAGGCGGCCTATGAAGAAGGTGACCCTATCCCTGATGGTTGGCGCAAGGTTGATGCTGA
>CAJZDJ010000086.1 GCA_915063485.1 uncultured Actinomyces sp. | reverse complement strand
CCCACCAACGGGCAGGTAGCGCAACTGTCTAAACAGATTTTTGCGGCCAATGCGGCGCTCATCGGGTCTAATCCAGATTTGATTCGCCCCGGCCTGGCGCTAACAATCCCCACTAAGGGCTAGCCATGAGCACGCTTTATGCCCCCAGTTATGCCCCTAGTGCGCATCAGCAAGCCGCCCAAAAGCGCCAAGGTGCAGCGCCCACCCGCCGCGCCCTGCCAGGCCAGCCAAAGGGCGCCGTCGGACCTAGCTCACCCAAGCCACAGCAAAGCAGTCAAGGCCAAACTCGACAGCAAAGCCAGCAACTGCCTGATCCGGGGCGCTGGGCAGGGACGGTAGCCGTTTACGCCTGGGAAATCATGCACGGGATGCGCCAGCCGCAGCATTTAGCTCGCTGGCTCACCCCGGAGCTGTACGACGCCCTCAGCCGCCGGGCACAGGTAGCCACACGCTGCCAGGGCGGCAAGCCAGCCCGGATCCCCTACCTATATGCGGTGCGGGCCCAGGCCAGTGCCAGCGGCTGGGAAGTTAGCGTGCTTCTCTCCCACGACGGGCGCATCCATGCCTGTGCCTGCCAGATCCAGTTGCGCCACGGGCACTGGGTAATGACCTACCTGCACATGGGCTAATGGATCCTTATGCGCTTTGCGGCTTCGCCAGTCTGCTCAGCGACAGTTTGACAGCCTGCTCAGCGGCGGCGGCGCTTCTTGTTGGAGCGACGACGACGCTCAGCGCGGTTACCCTGGTTGTCGCTGCCTTTAGTGTCGGCGTCGGAGTAGGTCACCGCAGTAGACAGGGCCTTACGGCCGGTGTCACCCATGATCGAGGCCTGCTCGCGGGCCTGAGCAGCTTCGCGGGCAGCCTGCTTAGCCTGAGCCTCAAAGCGGGCGCAGTAAGCAAAAATCTGCTCGATCGTATCTTCACGAATGGCTTCCATCATGGCCTTGAACATGTGGGCACCCTCGTTGGCGTATTCAACCAACGGGTCGCGCTGGGCCATGGCCCGCAGTCCAATACCTTCCTTGAGGTAGTCCATTTCGTACAGGTGCTCGCGCCAGTGCTGGTCCACCACGGCCAGCAGCAGGCGACGCTCCAGGGTGCGCATGGGTTCTTCACCCAGCTGCGCCACAGCTAGATCGTTAGCGGACAGGCTAGCTTCGGCGTCCTCATAGGCCACCGCAATATCCTCAGTGAGCTCTTCAGTTAGGCGCTCGCTGGTTAGCGCATCCAGGCCACCTACGCCGTCAACCACCTCATCCACAGTCAAACCCATCGGGTAGACAGTGGACAGGTCCTTCCACAGCTGGTCCAGGTCCCACTGGTCACTGCGCCCCTCGGCGGTGCGCTGGGCCACCACGTTGGCAATTACGCGCTCACGGAAGGCCTTGATGTGGGGCTCTAGATCCTCACCCTGCAGCACCTTGCGACGCTCGTCGTAAACCTTTTGACGCTGCTCGGTGAGCACGTCGTCGTACTTAAGCACGTTTTTACGGATCTCAAAGTTACGTGCCTCCAGCTGACGCTGGTAGGAAGCGATGTTGCGGGTGATCATCTTAGATTCCAGCGGCACGTCGTCGGGGTAACGGTCCGAGGAGATGATCTGCTGAGCCAGGCCGGTGGCGTAGGTGCGCATCAGATCATCCTGCATGGACAGGTAGAAGCGGCTCTCACCAGGGTCGCCCTGACGGCCACTACGACCACGCAGCTGGTTATCGATACGGCGCGACTCGTGGCGTTCGGTGCCCAGCACGTACAGACCACCGAGCTCCACCACCTCGTCGTGCTCCACCGAGACGGCTTCCTTGGCTGCCTTCAGGGCGGCCGGCCAAGCTTTTTCGTACTCGTCGGGGGTGTCGATGGGGTCTAGGCCGGCTTCCTTCAAGGAGGCCACGGCAATGAACTCAGCGTTACCACCCAGCATGATGTCGGTACCACGACCAGCCATGTTGGTGGCTACGGTTACCGCGCCTTTACGTCCGGCCATGGCCACGACGGCGGCTTCACGGGCATGCTGCTTAGCGTTTAGTACCTCGTGGGGGATGTGACGCTCACGCAGCAGGGCCGAGAGCTCCTCGCTCTTTTCCACACTGGTGGTACCCACCAAAACCGGCTGTCCGGCGTCGTGACGTTCTTCAATGTCGTCAACTACCGCGTTCAGCTTGGACTTAACGGACTTGTACACCAGGTCCGGCTGGTCCTTGCGGATCATGGGTTTGTTGGTGGGGATGGGCACGACGCCGATCTTGTAGGTACCAGCGAATTCTGCGGCCTCGGTTTCAGCCGTACCGGTCATGCCTGAACGCGAACCTTCCGGGTACAAACGGAAGTAGTTCTGCAAGGTGATGGTGGCTAGAGTCTGGTTTTCACTCTTGATCTCTACCCGCTCTTTGGCCTCAATGGCCTGGTGTAGACCCTCGTTGTAACGGCGCCCAGCCAATACACGACCGGTGTGCTCATCAACAATCAGCACTTCGCCGTCGGCAACAATGTAGTCACGGTCGCGCTTGAACAGTTCCTTGGCACGGATGGCATTGTTGAGGAAACCGATCAGGGCGGTGTTGCCGGCTTCGTAGAGGTTGTCGATACCTAGACGGTCCTCGATCTTCTCAATACCGGGGGCCAAAATACCTACGGTGCGTTTCTTCTCGTCAACCTCATAGTCCTTGTTGGGACTGAGGATCTCAGCTATATCAGCGAACTCGCGGTACCACTTGTTGTTGTTGTTGCCGTCGGCAGGGCCGGAAATAATCAGCGGGGTACGGGCTTCGTCAATAAGGATGGAGTCAACCTCGTCAACAATCACGAAGTTGTGCCCGCGCTGGACCATGTCCTCAGGGCGCTGGGCCATATTGTCGCGCAGGTAGTCGAAGCCCATCTCATTGTTGGTGCCGTAAGTGATGTCGCAGTCATACTGCTTGCGGCGTTCAGAGGGATCCTGACCAGCAAGTACACAACCGGTGGTCAGCCCCAGGAAACGGTGCACACGCCCCATTAGGTCAGACTGGTACTCAGCCAAGAAGTCGTTGACGGTAACCACGTGCACCCCCTTGCCGGTTAGTGCGCGCAGGTAGGAAGGCAAAGCAGCAACCAGGGTTTTACCTTCACCGGTTTTCATCTCAGCAATGTTGCCCAGGTGTAGGGCCGCACCACCCATTAGCTGCACCCGGTAGGGGCGCTGGCCTAGTACGCGGTCGGCGGCTTCACGCACAGTTGCAAAAGCTTCAGGCAAGATATCGTCAAGGGTTTCGCCCTCTTCTAGGCGCTGGCGAAACTCTTTGGTCTGATTACGCAGTTCTTCGTCAGTGAATTGGCGGTAGTCATCTTCAAGAGCATCAACCTGGTCCGCGATAGCACTTAGCTTTCGCAAGGTCCGGCCTTCACCGATGCGTAGGATCCGGTCAACAATAGACACGCTTACAAGCTCCTTGCTGGCTTAAGCCTGTTACGGGCAGCCATTTGAATATATTCAACCTTGTCTATCGTACTATCGCCCGGCTAAGGCTTTGAATCTATTCGCTATTTGCTTTTCGTGCACCTGGCCTCACCAACCAGGCACCCCAGGGTTCGGCCTCGCGATTCACGCACCCAACCTCACCAACCAAGCCCTACCCCTTATGCGCCAGCCTTACGATTCAGGCGCCCGCCACGCGCCAGCCTTACCGCACTGACCAGCGCTTGAGCGAGTTTTCCACAGATTTATTTTAGCTATTGGCGCCGGCAGTACATGTTAGAGATATTTAATTTATGTTTAACACTCTTACACCTCTTGCCCGCCTCACACTTCGAAAGTCAAAGCTACTTCCAGCTATAAGGCGGCGCCACCAGCTTCCTCCAAGGCCGCCACACTTAAGCTCGCCACCGCCATGAACCACCGCGATTAAGGCCGCCGGTCAGCTGGTTTTACCGCGCCAATGCGCCGGTTGCGGCCTGTGGGATACAGACCTATGCCCACAGTGCCGCCAGCTACTAAGTCACAGCGCCACCTTGCTCAACAGCGATTTACTGCCGGCCACAGATCTGGACATCTGGAGCCAGGGCACCTATGCGGGAGCTTTGCGCCAGATTGTGCTCAGTTTTAAAAGCGGCCGTCACCGTGCCATCACCGCAGCCATATTGGCTGGGATTGACGACGGCGCCGCTGCCATGATCCCTTGGCTTACCTGCCAGATAGCTAGCGACAAACCCCTAGCGATCATCAACGCCCCCTCTAAGCTTTCACGACGTTGGCACGGCAACCTAGTAGCTCGCCAATTAGCCCAAGGCTTAGCTGATTTTTTAGCTCCACGGCTAGATATAGCTGTGGTTAGCGCCGATCCGCTACGCCTACGCTCCGGCAAACAGCTTGGTAAAAGCTCACGTCAGCGCGCTCAACGTCAAGTACAGTGCCTAGCTGACGCCACCGGCTGGCAGGTAGTACTGGTGGACGACGTCGTCACTACCGGATCCACGCTGGAAGCCAGCGCTAAGGCTTTAGAGGAGGCGGGCGGCGTCGTCGTTTGCGCCTGGACCCTAGCTGCAGCGCCTAGCAAAAAACGTACACCACGGCCCTAAATTCAACGTAAAACATGATTTCGCCTACAGAATACTAGCCAAAATGATGGTGACACAGGACACGATCATGTACTATAGTGTGTCTTACAACACACCATCCCAATCGTTGGTATGTTACGGAAACAACCAAGGAGGGTTGATTCAACTATGGAAATCACGGTTGTAGGCCGCCACGCTGAAATTAGCTCCCGCTTCCGCGCTTACGCAGAAGAGAAGATCAGCAAGGTAACCCAGTACGACCCGCGCGCACAACGAGTAGAAATCGAAGTCAGCCACGAGCGCAACCCCCGTTTAGCAGACACTTCTGAGCGAGTTGAGCTCACGGTGATCTCCAAGGGCCCGGTTATCCGCGCAGAGGCCAGCTCCAGCGACCGCTACGCAGCTTTTGACTTGGCTATCGACAAGCTATTCGAGCGCCTACGTCGTGCACGTGATCGCAAGAAGGACCACCGCCGCTACCCGATGATCACTGCTGAGGTCGAACAGGCCCTAGTTGAGCAGGGTATCGAAGTAGCCCCCGAAGCCGAGGTTGAGGAAATCGTACTGCCTCCCACCAAGCCAGGCGAGGTAGTTGAATCCCAGATCGGCGACTCCCCGGTGATTGTGCGCCAGAAACTGCACCAGTCCACGCCTTTGACCATTGAAGAGGCACTTTACGAGATGGAACTGGTGGGCCACTCCTTCTACCTATTCATTGAAGCATCCTCCGGCCAACCTTGCGTGATCTACCACCGAAAAGGTTGGACCTACGGTCTACTGCGTCTAGAGACGGTGTAGACACCTAAAGCGGGGCATCGAGCGTTTTAAGACGCCTGCCCACAGCTGCTAATGCAGCACGGGTGGCTGGGGAAACCCAGCCACCCTTTTATGTCCGCCTGCCACCCTTTTATACCCGCGCGAGTGGCGTCGTCGGCAGTGCAAGCAGGCAAAGTACAGTTCAAACAGACAAAGCGCCCGGCGCTGGCCCACATTTACACCATTTACACCCAAAATCGTCCGTCGCTGGCACACATTTACACCCAAAATCGTCCGTCGCCTATGAAAATACGCGTTTAAATTATAGGGAAGGGACGATTTTGCCTGTATTTGCCTGTATTTGTCTGTATTTACCTGTGTTTGCCTG
Source organism: uncultured Actinomyces sp. (assembly GCA_915063485.1). Lineage (GTDB taxonomy): Bacteria > Actinomycetota > Actinomycetes > Actinomycetales > Actinomycetaceae > Actinomyces. The sequence goes on along the minus strand of CAJZDJ010000086.1, from coordinate 2,608 downwards.
CGCCTGCCTGCATTCACCTAATTTGCCTGTGTTTGCCTGTTTAGACGCGGCTGTAGGTGGCCGCCTTCAGGCCCGAATAGCTGGGTACCCAAGTGGCACCTGAAGAAACCATCAGCTGCCCCTGGTCAGTCAGTACCGACACCTGTCCACCGTGCCTACCTGAAACCAGACGCACGGCGTTAGTAACCTGAGTTATATCAGTCACCATCCCGCCCACCGGCGCGTAGGCCAGCTGCGCCACCCCAGCAGTATTAGCTTTAGCCAACACCGCCACGGTTACCTCATCAACCCAGCTCAGCGCCGCCACGTCAGTTTGGTAAATCGAATATGCCTCGCCCAGCCCAGTGGGTACGCCCTTATCGTCACGCACCACCGCACACACCGAAACCCGCATAGATTCACCCACAGCCACCGCGTAGGCTAGGCGGTAGCCGTCACTAGCCACATCAAAAGCCGCAATAGGCAAGTTTGAAGGCACCGCAAGCGTGTAACGCACCCCTTGAGGCGAGTAAGCCAGCACATTAGCGCCTTGATACAGCCACACCCAACCCGAATTATCGGCACACACCGCCCCTAAATCAGTGTCGCCATTTACCTGCGTAAGGGTTTTAGTAGATACAGTTAACCGCTCCAAAGCATTATTGCGCTGCAGGTAAACGGTGTTGGCGTCAGCTACCGCCACCCCATTAATACCTTCACCCAGGGCGCCGGCATCGAGCAACACCCGCGTGTTATTGCCCTCCAGACGCACCAGCCCCGCCGCGCTAGAGGCCACCACTGCACCGGGAGAACGCTGGCCCTGGCGGATCGTGGCGCTAGAGCCAATAACTGTGCTGCCACAGTTAACTATCACCTGGTTAACTGATCCCAGCTGCCCCAAGGTAGTGGCCAGTTGACGCACAATCGCCTGCTTGTCGTTAGCTGAAGCGTTAGCCACCTCGCTGGATAAATCCACTGTGGCCACAGCCTGACTGACCTCAACTCCCGCGCTGCCTAAGGTGACGCCGTCGGGAATGGCACTAGAAAGAGTCTGGTTAAGCCAGGGGGCCGGGCCGGTCAGCAGCGCACTAACCACATGGGTAGTTAGCCTGCGGCGCAGCACCCAGCGCCTATCGGGCACCAAAGAGGTGCGCGTGCGGTTAAAGAAGTACAGGTTTTGCGCCACAAAAGCGTTCTGGAAAGAAGTAGCAGAGAGTAAAACGCCGTCGGGAAGCGCCGCAATACGCCACTGCCCGGCCCCATCGGTGGCTAGCGACAAGGTCAACTCATGGTTAGCTCCCCCAAAAGCCACCGAGTAGATACCTTTAGCATCCAGCGTGGCCAAGGCCGGGGCAGACACGTTCAAGGAACCGTCACTGGCGTCACTCACCCGCGCGTTGCCGGCAGAGTCATAAATCCACACTTGGGCGTCCGGGCGCCAGGAACTAGCAGCCTGCCCCAGCAGGAAGCTGCGGGCAGTAGCAAATTCGTCAGAGTAGCCGGCCGCGCAGGCCAGCAAAAAACCCTCCACGATCTGGGTGGGACTAGCGCCTTTAACCGGCCCCTGAGCGTATTGCAGCACCAGGTCGGCTTGGCGCACGCCATGATCGGCCACTCGCACCGGCCCGCTAGTGGGCAGCGTGGCGCAGGCCCCTAACCCCAGCCCGGCCCCCGCCAGCAGCGAGGCTTTAAGCAGGCTGCGGCGTGAAGCAAGGACAGCAAAACGCTTGGAAGAGAAGTTAGGATGCATCGTTTTCCTCCTCCTCATCAGCCCAACGCGTGGCCGGAATCAGCAGCGGCAAGCCCAGCGACGGCGTGGGCACCGGCTCGGGGTTTGGCCCCATATGCCCGGCCACATCCTTAACCAAAGCCTCCAGCGGGGCGTCGGGCGGAATCACGTCCAGTGGCCCTCGCCCTGCAGGAACATCTTGGTTGCGGGGAATTAGCAGCAAGAATGCAGCGCCGTCGCCAGGCCACCCCCAGGCGCTGAGAGTGCCGTTGTGTAAGGCGGCGTCTTCACGCGAAATCGACAGGCCCAGCCCGGTGCCGCCGCTTTTGCGCGCCCGCGAGGGATCGGCCCGGTAGAAGCGGTCAAAGACGTGCTCGGCCACCTCTTCGCTCATGCCAATGCCGTGGTCACGCACCCGCACAGCCACGGCCGTATCGTCACCCACCACGTTAATATCGATGGGCTTACCTTCGCCGTGTTCGGTTGCGTTAACCACCAAGTTACGTAGGATTCGCTCAATTCGGGTGTGGTCGACGACGGCGGTCACCTTATTACCTTCAATGTGCAGGCGGATTTGGCAACCGTTAGCTTGAGCTAGTGGCTGGGCAAAATCAATAACGTCGCGGGCAATTTCACCCACATCCCATTCCTGCAAAGATAGGGCTGCTGAGCCGGCGTCGAAACGCGAAATTTCTAGCAGATCCGCCAGCATCTTGTCGAAACGCTCAATTTGCCCAAATAGCAGCTCGGTGCTGCGTTTTAGGCGCGGATCACTGAAGTTATCGCGGGCATCAAACAGGGTCTCACCAGCCAGCAAAATGGTGGTCATGGGCGTGCGCAGCTCATGGGAAACATCAGAAACAAAACGCTGTTGCAGACGCGAAAGCTCACTTAGGCGAT
>CAJZDJ010000085.1 GCA_915063485.1 uncultured Actinomyces sp. | reverse complement strand
CACTCCCCATTAGTCGGTGTCTGATTTCTCAGTCCAACTAAAGGGGAGCAGTTCAACACTGGCCAGCTTAGTGGAGTACCACAAGCCCAAACGTTGCTGCACAATACGCACTTTCACCCCGTTCATGCCGTAGGTGAGGGTATTGGTTTGGCTGCCAAGTGAAGTGATTGACTGGCTGGGCTGGAGGTAACCGCCAGGGGCGGTGTAACCAATCCACTTACCTGAAGGCAAGAACCTATAAGTCGTGCCGTTAATTACCGTGTCACCGGTGACGTAATTGCCGGTGGCAGGGTTGAAGTAGTACCAGTCTGAGCCATCCTTAGCCCAGCCCGAAGTTACCCGGGCGCCGTCGCTACCGTACAGATGCCAGGTGCTGTTCACCTTAAGCCAGCCTACAAAGGCTGCGCCTGAGGACTGCATGAAATATTCTTTGCCGCCCACCCTAAGCGGGCCCACATGCATGACGGTGGTTGAGGGGTTCAGGTAGTACCACTTACCGCCATCTTTGAGCCAGCCAAGTACGGCGGCGCCAGTTGACTTGTCGTAATAGTGCCACGCCCCGTTGTGCTTGGTCCAGCCGGTGGCCATGTCTCCGGTTAGGCCGTAGAAGTAGTAGTACTTGCCGGAGAGGTTAATTTGTCCCTGCACCATGACCCCGCTGGCAGGGTCTAGGTAGTAGCGTCGGCCCCCGACAGTGATCCAGCCGGTTACCCGGGCGCCTGAGCCGGCCAGGAAATACCAGTCTTTGTCTAGCTTTAACCAGCCGCTGGCTAGGTAGCCGTCAGCCTTGAAGTAGTAGACGGTGCCTTTAACACGCAGCCACTGGGATTTGGGCCAAGTGCCGTCAGAGTTGCGCCACCACCAGCCCTTGGAATCTTTGAGCCAGTAACCCTTAGGGTCAGCGTCGGCGATTTTGGGTACGTCTGTGCGCGGTGGGGTAACCGCAGCCGAGCTGGGTGATTTAGAGGCTGGGCTCGTAGGGGTAGCTGAGGTGGCCGGGGCGCTTGGGCTAGTGCTGGGTTGCTGGCTGGGGTTAGGTGCGGTTGGGTCAGCTGGCTGAGACGGGTCAGCTGGCTGAGATGGGTCGGCCGGCTGGCCGGGGTTAGGTTGGCCGGGATCAGCACTTTCTGAGGGAGCTGGAGTTGCTGGCTGCGAGGGTGAGGCTGCCGGAGTGGTGGGCTCAGCTGAGGGCGTGGTGGGGGAAGTTTCTCCCGACGACGGCTGGCTGGTTTCTTGGCTAGGCTTCGGCGCTGGAGCTATGGGCTGATGTGCTGTAGTGCCTACGTTAGCGGCCTGAGCTGGGGCAGTGGAGACAGTGGTTAAACCGCCTGCCGCGCCCATAGACAAGGCCAGGCTTAACGCGATGCACCAGCGACGATGCCGGTAAAAGTCTGACTTCATGGTGATTCCTGTGGGGTATGGAATTAGTAGGTTTGGTTCTGCGACTACATTGTGGGTTCTTGACGATGGTGGATACCTACATAGTATGCCCAAACTAAAATTTGTGTGAAAGCTTGCCGCAGATACAGGCAAAATCGTCCCTTCCCTATAAAAATACAGCGGAAAATCATGTGCAACGGACGATTTTGTATGTAAATAACCGGGTAAAAATTTGACGGGTCAAATGCTGGACAATTTGGGTCAAATATTGGGAAATCGGTTGAATCGATTCCTGAAGAGAAGCAAGGGAGGGTGGCTTTGTGTAGGCAAGCGCAGAAAAGTGAGACGCAAGCTTTTGTTTAGACAAATGGCTTAAGTTTTGTGGCCTTGCCAGGAGTCGGTAAATCCCTGGGGAACTAGGGTAGGGCGCGGGGGAACCATAGGTGAGGCTGATCCGCTGATGTTAGACTTTTCGGTGCTCACTTTTTGCTGGTAGGGTTACCAGTCAGCCAGCGCCGGTTAGTGGGTAGCTAGGGGCCGACGGCGTCGTCGCCGTTAGTGGCGCAAGTTTCAGGGGCACGGGGCGCACTACTGCACCTGACTGCCGTAGTGGAAGTTGAAGCTGGCTCGTCAAATACTGAAAAATCGTCCGTCGCCTATAAAACCCCACGGAAAAATTATAGGCGACGGACGATTTTGCCTGTATTTATTTGTGCTTGCCTGTATTTATCTGTCTGTGAAACAGAGACTATTCGATAGCTTCTAAATCTTCAGCAACTTTTTGATTTAGCTTGGCTATAGCCTCATCATCCAAAGGCGTGTCACGCACATGCAGTTCGGAATATACCGCCCACGCCACACTGACCAGGGGCACAGCAATTACCGCACCTAGCAAACCGGCAGAAAATGACCCGGCAGCTACCGCAATACCTACCACTACCGGGTGCAAAGAAACCTGCTTACCCATAATCAGTGGCTGCAAAATGTGCCCCTCAAACTGACCAATTGCTGCCACACCAACACCCACCAGCAAGAACTTGCCGATACCGCCAGAAGCTAAGCCCACCAGCATGGCCACAAACATGGCGATCGGTGCACCCACCATAGGAATAAAAGCCCCCATAAACACCAGTACGCCCAGGGGAGCGGCCAAAGGCACCGCAATCATTTGCAAAAAGATTGCCGCAAAAATTCCATCAGTTAATGCCACCAACATGGTTCCGCGCACGTAACCTGAGAAAGTAAACCAACCAGCACTAGCTGCGCGGTGGGTGCGGTAGCGACGCTCTTCCGGTAATTCATTTAGGAACCAACGCCACATGTTTTTACCTGAACCCAGGAAAAAGATTGCCGTAAACAGTGCCAAAGCCAACACGGCCATAACCTCACCTAGTGCAGAGGCGTTAGACAATAACTGTTCTGCCAGCGAGGGGGCGTTAGAACGTAAATATGCCTGACCCTTATCCAAGGCCGTATTCACCTGCATATTTAGATCATGCTGAGAAATATGGAAAGGCAAAGGCCCGTGTTCAAGGAAATCCACAATGGTGTGGGCGCCACTAGTAAATTGCTGCGCCAGTGAATCCCATTGTCCAGTCACTGAGGTAATCACATAAGTGAACATACCCCCCACAATGCCTAACACCGTCAACAAGCCTAAGAATGTGGCGGGATAACGTGGCAGCACCTTGTTATAAAGCTTAACGATCGGGTGCAAAATAGCGGTGATAACCAGTGCCAAAAAGACACCGATAAAAACCGGGACAATCTTTGAGGTGGCAAAAATAACCACCCACACGATTGCCAATACACCCAAAATCAACCAAGAACTAAGTCCTGCGCGCACCAGCCATTCAGGCAGGAGTGCTAGGCCGCTTTGTTTCTCTGTTTGAGCCGGTTTGGCCAGCACGTATGTGGTGGGGATCGGCGGCATCTGTGGCTCGCTTTGGCGCGAGTCCATGAAACGCCTATGCTGTTCGCGGGCCTTGCGTATGGCTCCAGCTGTGTTAGTCACCCACCGATACTGGGTGGAGATAAGTTTTTGTGGTTGTGTGTCTTTGTGTCCAGCGTTCTCAGCCATGCCAGCCTCTAGTTGTTATAAATCTTGGCGGTTCGTTTGCTGAAACTGCCCCTTAACAGCCTCAATCTTACTAACGTGGTAGCTATGAGTTTATTTAACCCTACCGGTCAAGTTAATCACGCAGTCTCGCTACCTGCATGTGTAGCCCTAACCCCTGGTCAAGGCGGTTTGGAACGCCTCCTGATCGACGCCCCTGCGGGATATGCAGAAATTTATCTGTTTGGTGCGCACATCACTTCCTGGGTGCCGCGCGGCGGTAAGGAAGTCCTATTCACTTCAAGCCGCGCGGTCTTTAACGGCCAAAAAGCCATTCGCGGCGGTATACCGCTGTGCCTGCCTTGGTTTGGGGCAGGGGCCTTACACCAAGCTCCGCCCGCACACGGCTGGGCTCGCAACAGCGTGTGGCGGCTGCGCAGCGTAGTTACTACTGACGACGGCGGCGTGCGCGTAACTTTAAGCTTGGAAAAGAACGGTTTTTACGCCCTATATGAGGTAACCGTGGGGGAGAAGCTGGAACTGAACTTGTCGCTGCGCAATGTGCAAAGCGAGCCGGTTGTCGGCGAGCTTACCTTCCACACTTACCTGCGCCTATATGACCTGACCGCAACGGATCTTAGCGGTTTGGCTGGAGGCGAGTACATTGATAACGAGCCTGGCGCCACTCGTGCTAAGCAGGAACATGAGCTTAAGGTGGCCGGTTCTTGCGACCGTATTTTCACCACTGGCGAGGCTGGCAATGTGGTGCGCGTGCGCGACAGTGGCAATCGCCGCACCATTGTGGTTACCAAGTACGACGCTCCTAACACTGTGGTGTGGAACCCGGGCCCTCGTGGCGCCGCCGAATTTGCTGACATGGCTCCCGACGAGTGGGTACAGTTCCTGTGCGTAGAGCCTGGCCGCATTCGCGAAAATGCCGCCAAGCTTGAGCCGGGGGAGAGTTTCAGTATTTCTATGACGCTATCTGTCGAGAATCTGTAGCTGGAGTGAGTTTGTGGTTCGGACGAGTTGGTAAACCTACTTTCGAAAGGTGCCTTGCTTGGGTGCCTTAATTGTGCTGCTTTTTGAGGAACGACGGCGGCCCTGGCTGCTGCGCAGATGCGCTTGCGGTTTTGGTGTGGGTACAGAGCTGACCTAAAAAATTGCAGTTGTGGCGTGAACCATAGTTAGCTAGTTGGTGCTAGCCATCTGAACGTGATACATTTTCACGAGTCAATCGCATTAAACATCGCGAATGGCAGCACCAAGTCCGAGTGGCGGAATCGGTAGACGCGCTAGCTTGAGGTGCTAGTGCCTAATTAAACGGGCGTAGGGGTTCAAGTCCCCTCTCGGACACCATCAAAGACTCTCTAAGTTCAGGGAGTCTTTTTTCATGCACTCACAGGCAAATACAGACATATACAGGCAAAATCGTCCCTTCCCTATGATTTTTTCATGGGGTTTTATAGGCAACGGACGAAAACTCCGTATCTGTAAGACCCTTCCCTGTCCTAATTGCCCTTACTTGCCTGGCCCTGGCGCCAGATCCTAAGGGTGATTGCACAACCCTCACCAGACCACCAACCCTCACTAGAATCTGGGGATACTTAGCTTCAACAAGCTAGCAAGCCGCCAGTAATGCCGCCCTGCCGATATCCTGACCCGGGGGTAGTCTTTCTAGGGGCAGTTTCTTGTTTTGTGGGTTTTTATGGTAACGACGACGGCGGTGCGGCCCCACCTAACTATGGCACCTGAAATTTTATGTAGGTAGGGCTTGGCACCACCGTCGCCGTAGCTTAAATTTACCTAGCTTAAAGCTCTCTTTTACAGCCAGATAGCTAGGCAAAACTTATGGTGTGGTGCCGTAGGAGTCAGCGATGTATAGGTTGAACGGTGTGGATGTTTCGGTGGTGGTGACTGTGCCGTTGACTTGGTGCCATTGGGATTGGCCTGCTATACGCCACCTAGCCTTCCAGGAAGTACGCAGTTTGATTACGTAACCGTTACCGGTTACCTCATAGGCGTGGCTGACAGTGTAGTTAGGGTAGGGCGTGCCCGGATCAGTAGTTTCAAAGCTTTGGCCGTCTCCCCAGTCCCAGTTAAAAGAAGTAGGTGTGGCTTCGACTTCAATGGCTGTTCCCAACAAAGTTATGTTGAAGGTTTGTTTGTTGGGGCTGGTCCATACCATCATGGGTTGTTTGAAAATAACGAAAATCTCCCCGCTCGGGTAACGATTAATCCCAGAACCATGCGGAATCAAACGGGCGACTTGTTCGTTACTGACCGTGGTAGGCCCAGCAGTCAAAGGCGCACCAGTGTTGACTTGGGCAGTGCACATTTCGTGGACGGTTACAGGTTTTCCTCCTGTTGCATGCGATAGCAGGTTTGGGATTATGACGCATGCGAACTGGTATGTTGCCGCATATATCGCGGCGGCTTCAGGATCTACCGGCCCGGCCGGCTCGGCCACAGACGAAAAACCACCAGGGGTGCTGCTGTTTTCATGCCCATCAACAACCCATACAGTGCCGTCACCATTGCCACTAAAATCGGCTGCTATCGCTGTCGGTGTATGCAAGCATAGTGAGAGTACTAAAAATAAATATATAGTTCTATTTATATACTTCGTCTTCATGTTTTAAAACCTTCCATTCACCATTAACGAAGTGCATTTCAATGATGGCGTAACGACTTCCATTTGGAAAATTAATTATTCTACCAGTGCCGTCATATTGAACGAAGCTGTCATGTTCATATGTAAGTTGCACTACGGTAGTCGTGTCTGTTGAGAGATCTAAACGTAGAGAAGCAGTTATGAATCGCGGAGTTACAGGATCCATCCATCCGCCGGCAGCATGGTTACCGAGAACATCACTAATTGCTCCTACACAACCTTTATTATTTCCTGGGCATAGCTCTTTATACTCGCTGGTCTGACCCGTAGTATAAATATAGAAATGTAGTTGTACCCAGTATTTGGCGGTGGCTATTGCCCCATCATCATTGTTGACTGTGATTAGTTCTGGTTTGGGTGGTGGTGGCGTAGCCAGGGCACGCTTCTTTGAAGCCTCTAGCTCTGGGGTCATGATGAGTGTTGGGTTGGCGGTCGCTGAAGGAGTGCCGGTTGTGGTAGGTGCACCACTGGCCTTGGGTGTGCCGGTTATGGTAGGCGTGCCACTGGCTTTTGGCGTGGCAGTGGCGACGGCGGCCTTGCTACTGCCAGCATTTGTAGCGCCTTGTTCTTGGCTGTCACTGCACCCGGTCAGGCCTGAACAGGTCAGTAGGGTTAAAGCCAATGCCGCCTGAAGGTGGCGTTTAGTTGGTGGTGTCTTCATTGTGTTTCCCCATGATTAATCTGCGTTGATTCATCTAATTTGAAGTGGTGCCGTAGGAGTCAGCGAAGTAGAGGTTGAACGGGCTTGATGTTTCGGTGGTGGTGACTGTGCCGTTGACTTGGTGCCACTGGGATTGGCCGGCTATGCGCCACCTGGCTGACCAGGAAGTACGTAGTTTGATTACATACCCGTTGCCGGTTACCTCATAAGCGTGGCTAACCGTGTAGTTAGGGTATGGCGTGCCCGGATCAGTGGTTTCAAAGCTTTGTCCGTCTCCCCAGTCCCAGTTAAAAGACACAGGGGTGGCCTCAACCTCAATGGCTGTTCCCAACAAAGTTATGTTGAAGGTTTGTTTGCCTGGGCTGGTCCACACCATCATGGGTTGTTTGAAGATAACGAAGATTTCCCCGCTCGGGTAGCGGTTGATACCGGAGCCGTGTGGGATCAGTCGGGCTACTTGTTCGTTACTGACCGTGGTAGGCCCGGCGGCCAAAGGAGCACCAGTGTTGACCTGGGCGGTGCATTCCGCAGGAGGTCCTGGGGCCGACCCCAGTGTCATGATTACTTCTATCTGTGGGATTAGGCATTTGTTGGCGTATTCTTCAGCGGCTCGTTTAGCTGCTTCAGGGTCCACGGGTCCGGCTGGCTCGGCCACAGACGAAAAACCACCAGGGTTAGTCGTAGACTCACCTGCACCAAAAATATAGCCACTTCCGCTATTGTCGCTATCTCCGGTAATTTTTGATGGTATCGGAGTTGATAACGCAATTGTTGGAACTAGTAAATATATTAATTGTTTAGCGTTCACGATTAAAAGCCACCTTAACGATCCATTGTGTCCCGTTGTATTCAAGTTTTACGCCTGCATAGCGTGATTGTTTTGGGAAATATTCAATTTCTCCATCCCCGCCATAGCTGGTGTAAGCTTCGCGTTCGAAATTAACTTGTATTACTACATCGTCTTTGAAGTCATCCCTACGGAAAGCCGCAGTAAAATTAACTACAACCGGGTCAGTCCAACCACCAGAAGTATGATTTCCAGTCGCGTATTTTACTGGCGCTACTGCAGTGGATTCATCACCGTTACATAGTGCTTTGTACTCATCTACTTTGCCGGTGGTGTAGATGTAGTAGTGCAGTTGTACCCAGTACTTAGCGGTGGCGATTGCACCGTCGTCGCTGTTGACGGTGATTAGTTCTGGTTTGGGTGGTGGTGGCGTAGCCAGGGCCCGCTTCTTGGAGGCCTTCAGCTCTGGAGTCATAGTGATGGTTGGGCTGGCGGTGGCTGTAGGCGTGCCAGCTACAGTAGGTGTGCTGCTGGATTTGGCTTTGGGTGTGACAGTGGCCGTCTTGGTGCGAGCACCGGCTGCGACGGCGGCCTTACCGCTGCCAGCATTTGTAGCGCCTTGTTCTTGGCTGTCACTGCACCCGGTCAGGCCTGAACAGGTCAGTAGGGTTAAAGCCAATGCCGCCTGAAGGTGGCGTTTAGTTGGTGGTGTCTTCATTGTGTTTCCCCATGATTAATCTGCGTTGATTCATCTAATTTGAAGTGGTGCCGTAGGAGTCAGCGAA
>CAJZDJ010000084.1 GCA_915063485.1 uncultured Actinomyces sp. | reverse complement strand
CGCTACGCGGCTTTTTTGACCTGGCAGCGCTAACCGCAAACTCTTGGCTGGTGCTGGTCTGCGCCGCCGGGATAGTGTGCGCGGCGCTAGAAACCCTAGGGCGCTACAATGCCTCCCATTACCAAAATAGTAGTTTCCAGGGGGCCTAAGTTGGCTCGCGACCTAAACTGGAGCGGCGGTTTAAGCCGGTAATTCCTAAACTGGCACAAAACCTAAGCCAGAGCTTAATCCGGTGGGGGAGAAGCGTTTAGCTGGAAGTGCGCTAAAGGGGTCAGCTTTTAGTTGGCCCCGTGTTTAGGTCTGTGTTTAAGAACGTGGGCGCATAGGCGCGGTAGAGGCGCGTACCACCAGGTCAGGGTTGTAAACGTAATCCTCATGGACAAGCGTGCGGGCTGAGCCCATAGCGTCAAACAGGGTCTGCACAGCCGCATTAGTAATGGCGTTAACTGGTTGACGCACGGTAGTTAGGGCCGGATCCGTGTGGCGCATGAGGAAGGTGTCGTCATAACCCACTACTGAGACGTCGTCGGGAACGCGCAATCCGGCGTCGCGCAAAGCCTGAATTACCCCCAGTGCCTGCATATCAGAGCCGCACACCACCGCTGTGGCGCCGGCGCGAATAAGCGGGCCAGTAGCCACCGAAGCAGCCTCATAGGTGTAGAAAGTTTCTGCCGTTAACGGGTCTTCAACACCCAATAGCTCTTTCATAACCTCCCGGAAAGCAGCTAGTTTCCGGGCTGAGGGAACCACATGGGAACGGCCGGTCAGCAGGGCAATATTGCGGTGTCCAAGCTGGGCCAGGTGACCTACCGCAGCGCGGATCCCGGCGGCGTCACCCGTAGAAAAATCTGGGGCAGCAATCTCGCAGCGGGCGCCATTAATAGTCACGAACGGAATACGTCGATCCGTTAAATCCTGGTAGCGGTTAAGGTCGCCTAAATAATCAGCGTGACGGCCGGAGACAAAAATAATGCCGTCAACATCGTGGGCAAGAAGTGACTCAAGATGGTCTAGTTCTGAGGTGGCGCCGGGAGTTTGCGAACGCAGCATGGCCACCCCGCCAGAGGCGGCAATGGCGTTTTGTAGGTTATGGGCGAAGGCCGCAAAAATTGGGTTGGTCAGTTCAGGTAAAATCACGCCCACATTAGGTACGTTGCTGGTAAGCTCTAGTACAGGGCGTTCATAGCCCAGCTCATCAATAGCGGTAAGTACTTTAGCCCTAGTTGCTTCGGAAACTTGGCCCACTCCGTTGAAGACACGCGAAACAGTTGCAGTAGAAACCTGCGCATGTGCGGCGATGTCTGTCATGCGAGTGCGTTGCTTCGACATTGAAGACCCTCTCTAAATACAGGGCTATTACAGGGGAAACTTACCTAACCAATATAGCAATTAAAAATCTTAACGAAAACTGTTGCAGAAACGTTTCAGGGCGTTTACAGTGGAGGGTAATGTCGACCGCTAACGGGAGTGGCGACAACGCAACAACAGGAGTTGACATGCGACGTGGCATAGCGGCGCTTGTAGCCATGATCATGGCAGCCTCGCTGGCTGCCTGTGGTGGCTCAACTGGCGCTACTAAATCTGACGCAAGTACAGCTGTACTTACTGTCTGGGCTGATGATACGCGATATACCCAGATTCAGGAACTAGCAAAAGACTTCACCGCCTCCAGTGGCATTAAGGTCAATGTGGTTCAAAAGTCTGAGTCCAACATGGACCAGGAATTCATTACCCAGGTTCCCACCGGTAAGGGACCTGACGTTACCGTAATGGCCCACGACAAGCTAGGTTCCCTAGTTTCTAACGGTGTAGTTGCCCCCGTTGACCTAGGTGAGAACAAAGACAAATTCTCCGACGCAGCCATTGCGGGCGTAACCTACGACGGTCAGACCTACGGTGTGCCCTACTCGGTAGAGTCTGTGGCTTTGGTGCGTAACAATAAGCTCACCACCGCTACCCCCAAGACCTTCGATGAAATGATTAGCGCCGGTAAGAGCGCGGGTGTGAAGTACCCCTTCATCGTGCAGATGGGTGACAAGGGCGACCCCTACCACTTCTACGCCTTCCAGACCTCGTTTGGTGCTCCCGTATTTAAGCAGGGTAAGGATGGCTCCTACACCAACCAGCTGGCGCTAGGCGGCCAAAACGGTCTGAACTACGCTAACTGGCTGCGTACCCAGGGTAAGGCTGGGATCTTCAACCCCTCCATCACCTCTGACATCGCCAAGGAGGCCTTCCTTAACGGCCAGTCACCTTACATCGTGACCGGCCCCTGGAACATCAGCGACTTCCGCAAGGCCAATATGGATATCTCCATCCTGTCCATCCCTTCTGCTGGAGGGAAGTCGGCTCAGCCTTTCGTTGGTGTACAGATGTTCTACCAGTCCTCCAAGACTAAGAACCCGGTGCTGGTAGCTAAGTTCTTCCAGTTCCTGCAGACCAAGCAGGCCCAGGCCAAGCTACAGAAGCTTGGTAATCGTGTACCGGCCATGAAGGAAGTAGCTAAGGAGGTCACCGACCCCGACATTAAGGCCTTCGCGCAGGTTGCCGGTGAAGGTGTGCCCATGCCGGCAATTCCGGAAATGGGTTACGTATGGGACTACTGGGGTACCACCGAGGTTGACATTGTCAACGGTAGTCAGGATCCCCAGGCCGCATGGAACGCCATGATTAAAAACATCGAGTCCAAGTTCAAGAAGTGAGTGCGGATAATGGCTGACACTAAGAAGCAGGCGAGCTATTCGCCTTCACATGCGCGCGACGTTATGCGCCCTGGCTTCATTGCCAAACTAGTTTTGATGATGCTCATCGACGCCCTGGGCGTCTATGGCCTGTTCGCTGCTTGGACTGCTGGCTCTACCGCCATCGCCGTCACCATGGTGATCGGGCTAATCATCATCAACTGGGTTTACTTCTCCAAGCGGATGCTGCCCGCCAAGTACCTGGTTCCCGGCATGGTATTCCTGCTGATCTACCAGGTGTTCGTAATGGGCTACACCGGTTACGTGTCACTGACCAACTACGGTCAGGGCCACAACTCCACCAAGGATGACGCCGTCAACTCGATCCTGGCTGCCGGTGAGCAGCGAGCCGAGGGAGCACCCACCGTGCCCACCGCCGTCGTCGAAAACGGTGACAAACTACAGCTGGTAATCCGCGACGCAAAAACCGGCAAGCTTATGATCGGTGACGCCAAGACCAAGCTAAAGGACGTTGGAGGCGAATCTACCGCCACCGCCATTACCTCGGTTAAGGGTCACAAGATCCTCACCTTCGACCAGATCGTAGCCCGTCAGGACGAGGTAGCTAAGCTACAGGTTCCGGTTAGCGATAAGGCTGCCGACGGTCACTACAAGACCACCGACGGCACCCACGGTTACCTGGCCAAGTCCATCTACAGCTACGACGCTAAGAGTGACAAGCTGACCAACACCCACACCGGTGCGGTCTACCAGGCTGACAACAAGACCGGTGTCTTCAAAGACGCTAGCGGCGTTGAGCTCAAGCCCGGTTGGCGCGTATTCGTAGGCACCAAGAACTACACCGAAATGTTCACCGGCTCGGAGCTGGCAGGGCCTTTCGTTAAGGCACTGATCTGGTCCTTCGTGTTCTCCCTGGTGTCGGTGCTGTCCACCTTCGCGCTGGGTCTGTTCCTGGCCATGGTCTTCCACGACAAGCGCGTAAAGGGCCGCAAGATCTACCAGTCACTGCTGATCCTGCCCTACGCCTTCCCGGCCTTCCTGTCCACGCTGGTATGGCACGGTATGCTCAACAAGGACTTCGGTTTCATCAACCAGTTCTTCTTCGGCGGCGCCCAAATTCCGTGGCTCGAAAACGGCTGGCTGGCCAAGCTCTCGATCCTGGGCGTGAACCTGTGGCTCGGTTTCCCGTACATGTTCCTGGTGTGCTTGGGGGCCCTGCAGTCCCTGCCCAGCGATGTGGAAGAGGCTGCCAAGATGGATGGCGCTACCGGTCTGCGTACCTTCTGGTCAGTTAAGCTGCCGCTGGTACTACAGTCCACCGTGCCGCTGCTGATCGCCTCCTTCGCATTCAACTTCAACAACTTCTCGTTGATCTACATGCTCACGGGTGGTGGCCCCAACTACAAGAACATTTCGGTTCCCGTTGGTGAAACCGACGTGCTTATCTCCATGGTTTACAAGATTGCCTTCGCCGGTGGCTCGCCCAACTACGGCCTGGCATCAGCCATGTCTATCTTCATCTTCGTGGTGGTGGGCGTAATCGCCTGGCTCGGCTTCCGCCGTACTAAGGCACTGGAGGAACTGTGATGGCTAAGACTAAGAAAAATCAGCCCAAGCTGCACACTGCCATCACCGGCAAGCGCTGGTGGCAAGAAGTAGGCTGGCGCCACATTGTGGGCGTGCTGGCAGTTATCTACTGCCTAGTGCCACTTATCTACGTGGTTTCGGTGGCTCTAACGCCGCGCGCCACTTTGACCGGTGGACTGTTCAAGAACTTCCAGTTCTCCACCATGTTCGAAAACTTCACCGCCCTGGGCACGGGCAAGTACTCCGTGTTCTGGTCTTGGATCCTTAACTCGCTGATCGTGTCCTCTGTGACCGCTGTGGGTACCGTGCTGATGGGTGCGGCTGCGGCCTACGCCTTTAGCCGTTTCCGTTTCCGTGGCCGTCGCGGTACTCTGACCGGTTTGCTGCTGATCCAGATGTTCCCGCAGATGCTAGCCTTCGTGGCACTGTTCCTGTTGCTGCTGGGTCTGCAGGATGTATTCCCGGCTCTGGGTCTGAACTCTAAGCTAGGTCTGATCTGCGTGTACCTGGGTGGTGCGCTGGGTAGCAACACCTTCTTGCTCTACGGGTTCTTCAACTCCATCCCGCGTGAGCTAGATGAGGCTGCAGAGATCGACGGCGCCTCGCACGCCCAGACCTTCTGGACCATCATCATGCCGCTGGTGCTGCCGGTGCTAGCCGTGGTGGGGCTGCTGAGCTTCATCTCCTCCTTCGGCGACTTCGTGATTGCCCGCGTAGTGCTGCAGACCCAAGACCAGTACACGCTGGCTGTGGGTATGTACGCTTGGGCTTCGGACGCACGTAACGCCCCGTGGGGTATCTTCGCTGCTGGTGCGGTAATCGCGGCTGTGCCCGTGGTGCTGCTGTTCCAGTACCTGCAGAAGTACATTGTTTCTGGTCTGACCGCTGGTGCGGTTAAGGGCTAGTAGCTAAAAGTTAAGGAGGCCTCGGCGTTTTGCCGGGGCCTCCTTGCTGTATGTGGACAGTTAATTTACTTGGCCTCAAGTTTGCTAATATTCCAAACTGGAGCGTAGGTAGTTAGTCTAGCTGCATTTCTAATATTTGATGTGGATGAGAAATATCCATATGTAAGGAAACGAAGTGGTGTCGGAGCCCAATATTTTGTCTTTGAAAAACCTATCGATAGAGACTTTGTATAAGCGTTACAACAGATTGACTCAGAGTCTACCGAGGTGTATGCGTTGGTTTGCCTTGGTGTTCGCTCCGGCAGGTATCAGTTTTATTGTTTTTAGTGCTGGTCTATTGAACGTGGCTGGGGCCTTGGTAGTCACGGCAGGTATAGATCGTGTGACAGTTACTAGAGAAGGCATTTCCTATGTAACTTGGTTACTGATCTTAGCTTTCTTAGTTGAATCCCTGAGTTGTTGGGTCAAAGACCGTTACGAAATGCTGCTTACGGTAGTAGTGCGGCAGTTAACCTATCGTCGTTTCCGACAGTTGTTTCAAACTTCAGCTTCTACAGCCGAAGCTCGTGAGCATGTTCTAACCTATCCTGGACAGATCAGCCAGTTTGCCTACGTTGTAGATTTTGCTGTTTCAACAGTTCAAATCATTATTTTTGTTATCGCTTCACTTGTGCTTTACGGGGCAAACGGTGTCATTGCCACGCTGCTTATCGTTGCCTTGGTAATCGTCAGTCTTCGGCTTATCAACCTAATTGGTCGCCTATGGGAACAATACGTTGGATTTGAAGGAGAACGTAGACGATGGATCCAGAAGGTAGCTGACTCATTACCCCGAGGACGCTATATCCCCAGTTGGGGCGCAGCGTTAGACAAGATTTCTAGCATCAGGAGTAGCGAGGAAAAACTCTTACATGCAAGAGTGCGCTTGCAGGTTCTAAACGGTTTTCTTGAGAAAGGCGCGCTAACCACTATGCTTGCCTTGGTGGCAATAGTGGCTGCTTGGCTCTGGCCGAACGCTGATTTTGGGTTGGGAATTATCCTGGCAGCTCGCTACTTGTATGCGGCGGTACAAAACAACGTCGTTAACTATCGAGTTATCCGTCTAGCTCTACCGATGATGCGTGAACTTGATAAGTTAGAGAAAAGCTCTCAAAACACTGTAGAAGACCAGACTGCACTCGAAGCTCTAGGCACCTGTGAGGTTATCCCAGCTGATTCTAAACGAGCCAATAAGTTACGCGAATATGTGAGTGTGACGGGCTCTGCGTTTGTTCCACGTAACCCGGAGCTATCGCAGGCAATTTTATCTGCCTGGCATAGTGGCGCTTCGCCGCGTCAAGTATCATTGTTTGCTGAACTGGCTGAGGCTATGGGACTTAACCAAGAGGTGGTCTCACGGTTGTGGCGGGATGTAAAAACCCTGTCATCAGGGGAAAGACACCGGGCTGCGGTAGCTATTGTCTTGGCTGATGAGCCTAACTGGCTAATTTTGGATGACACATTCGCAGCTCTAGATCCAGCGATGCGAGAAATCGTTGCTAAAAAAATCTTAGCTAGTGTGCCAAACTGTACGCTTTTAGCGAGCTCTGAAGAGTATGTTCCAGACGCATTAGCTAATCGCGTCTCCCACGCAAATTACGAACTGTCACTTAGTGACTTACATGCTGAGCAGCTAGCAAGCCAAGAACTGGAGAGTTTGGAGGAAGTAGTCGACCTGCCTGATCCTCAGGCAGAAAAGGCAACATTCCAGCGAACACTAAAGCTTTTGTTTGGGCCGCATATTGTCTGGATAGGGCTAGGCGCGTTATTGCTTAGCGGGTCCACGGTTGCTTTTGCGCTTACGGTAGCTCAAAACAATCTGCACTCTGAGATTGTGGGAGTTTCGCTGGGTTGCATACTGGCCGCAGTGCTTGGTTCTATCATCTTTTTTGGGGCACTTTATCGGGTGCCGATTACTAGATTGACTGCTCTACATGAGCGGGTTGTCTATAGGCTCGACCAATTCGCATCTCCTAGAACTAGTGGCGCGGTTGTGGGGAGGCTAGGGGAAGATTTCTCTGATTTACAAATGTCTGTGCCTGGCGCTGTGGGATCAGTGTTTTTAGTTTGGGTGCAGTCAGTGCTGCTTATTGCTGGTGCTGTGGCCGGCGCGCCCCTCTTTATGGTTGTAGTTTGTGCGGTAGCTCCACTTGCTTGGCTTGTTGGGCGTCAGGGTTCTAAATGGATTCTTCCGGCGTCGACGGCGTGTGCTAACGCGCGAGGGGAATTTATTGGGGTGGTTAGTGCGCAGGCTAGCGCGCATACTGCGCCGGTTAGTGTTGGTCTGCGTCAAGCAGGAGAGCGTGCCTATGTTGATTCAGAAACCAGCTATGTTGCTAGCTCTATTCAGTTAGCTGATGCCTACGCTCTTCGTAGCGGACTTATTCAATTGCTTGTGTTGACTTTGAAAATCTCTGCGGTGCTTCTAGTTTCACTGAGCGGTGGAGTTGGCACGTTGATAGCTCCTGCGGCCGTGATTTATTTTGCGTTGACCTTGTCGTCTGGCTTGCAGTCTGTGGTGGAGACATTACAGGAAGTGGGTGTGGTCAGTTTGACGGCTGAGCGTGTGAGGATGCTTGAAGATTTTCAAACAAAACGTTCTCAGGTTCCGGTCCGTCATGGTGAGTTGGAACAGTTGAAGAGTCTTATTGATTCGGGTTGTTCTTTAATCGCTTTGATTGGACCAACAGGTGCTGGAAAGTCTGTCATGCTTGATGCGCTTTACCGTAACTATGGTGAGGGCAAGGTTGCGGTTGTACCCGAGGTAGATCCGTTAGCTGTTGATGTAGCTGACTTAAGTGGGCTAGAGCTTGCGCGTTTTGTGCTAAAAGATGATTCCTATCAGCTTGTTTTGCTTGATGAGACTTTGAAGGGGCTTAACTCTGCTGAAGAACGTAGTGAGATTGAGTCAATGAAGCAGATTTTAACTCGTACTGGTAAACAAGCTGTGGTTGTACTCCACTCACGTTCTAACCTTGATTGTTTTGAAGCAGTAGTGAACTTAAATGGGTAAACTTAAACAAACTTTATATTTTTCTGTGCGTTACCTTAATGAAGAAAGAATGCTCTATAGGGCAATGCCATGCCATCGCTGCGCCCCTGACGCTGAGTGCCCATACCTGGTCATCACTCGCCCGCACGCCGGGCATTTGGGGGTATTCATACTCCCACGATGAAACAACCAACTTCAATGCGGATTTTCCCGCACCAGCAAGCCGAAAAGTCGCCACAAAACCAACACGTTTTGTCCATCCTTCAAGTTGGCTCCCACCAACTTCAAT